>NZ_JBVJPE010000009.1:0-201872 GCF_055582805.1 Streptomyces sp. NPDC107498
GCAGGGGGGACCCTGTGGGAGAGTAGGACACCGCCGAACAATTTTTAGCCTCAACCCCCGGACTCCGTCCGGGGGTTGAGGCATTTTTGCGTTCTGGGGCCGGAGGGGACCCTGTGCGTCCCCGTCCGGTGGCTGAGGGTAGGGTCGGGGGGCAATGTCGGCACCGTCCCAGCAGGAGGCCCCCGGGTGGAGGTCCAGGAGACTCGCGTTCAGACCGACCGGGTCCTCACCATCCCCAACATTCTCAGCATGGCGCGCCTCGTCGGCGTGCCGCTGTTTCTGTGGCTGATTCTCCGTCCGGAGTTCGGCGGGCCCAAGAGTGACGGGTGGGCGCTTCTCGTCCTGGCGCTCAGCGGCGTCAGTGACTATCTCGACGGCAAGCTCGCCCGGCGCTGGAACCAGATCAGCAGCCTCGGCCGGCTGCTCGATCCCGCCGCCGACCGTCTGTACATCCTGTCCACTCTCGTGGGGCTCACCTGGCGGGAGATCCTGCCGCTGTGGCTGACCGCCGCGCTCCTGGCCCGCGAGGCCATGCTGCTCGTGATGGTGGGAATCCTCCGTCGGCACGGCTACCCGCCGCCGCAGGTGAACTTCCTCGGGAAAGCTGCGACCTTCAACTTGATGTACGCCTTCCCCCTGCTGCTTCTCAGTGACGGAACGGGCTGGCTCTCGTCACTCGCTGAAGTTTTCGGGTGGGCTTTCGCAGGATGGGGTACAACTCTGTATTGGTGGGCAGGGATCCTCTACGTGGTCCAGGTCCGTCGACTCGTGAAGGCGGATACCGCGGCCGATTGAGCCCGTCTGTCCTGTGTCGAGCAGCGTCGCCGGCAACAACGAGGACGTCCGAGGGGCCCCTGAGCAGACAGGTGAAGTCGGCAGGACCGTCGTTTCTTCAAGGAGGACGCTTCCGACATGAAGGCCGTCGTGATGGCCGGTGGCGAAGGAACCCGCCTTCGCCCTATGACCTCGAGCATGCCCAAGCCTCTTCTGCCGGTGGTGAACCGGCCGATCATGGAGCACGTCCTACGACTGCTCAAGAGGCACGGTCTCAACGAGACCGTCGTCACCGTGCAGTTTCTTGCTTCACTCGTCAGGAACTACTTCGGCGACGGAGAAGAGCTCGGGATGGAGCTCACGTATGCCAACGAGGAAAAGCCACTCGGTACAGCGGGAAGTGTGAAGAACGCCGAGGAAGCGTTGAAGGACGACGCCTTCCTCGTCATCTCAGGTGACGCACTCACCGATTTCGATCTCACCGATCTCATCGCCTTCCACAAGGAGAAGGGCGCCCTCGTCACGGTCTGCCTGACGCGGGTGCCGAATCCGCTGGAATTCGGCATCACGATCGTCGACGAAGAGGGCAAGGTCGAGCGCTTCCTGGAGAAACCCACCTGGGGCCAGGTCTTCTCGGACACCGTGAACACGGGCATCTACGTGATGGAGCCCGAGGTCTTCGACTACGTCGAGGCGGACGTGCCGGTCGACTGGTCGGGCGACGTCTTCCCCCAGCTCATGAAGGAGGGCAAGCCGATCTACGGCTATGTCGCCGAGGGCTACTGGGAGGACGTCGGCACCCACGAAAGCTATGTGAAGGCCCAGGCGGACGTCCTCGAAGGCAAGGTCCAGGTCGACATCGACGGCTTCGAGATCTCGCCCGGGGTGTGGGTCGCGGAGGGCGCCGAGGTCCATCCCGACGCCGTGCTCCGCGGGCCGCTCTACATCGGTGACTACGCCAAGGTCGAGGCCGACGCCGAGGTCCGTGAGCACACCGTCATCGGCTCGAACGTGGTCGTGAAGAGCGGTGCGTTCCTGCACAAGGCGGTCGTCCACGACAACGTCTACATCGGGCAGCAGAGCAATCTGCGGGGCTGTGTGATCGGTAAGAACACCGACATCATGCGGGCCGCCCGGATCGAGGACGGGGCCGTCATCGGGGACGAGTGCCTCGTGGGCGAAGAATCGATCGTGCAGGGGAACGTACGCGTCTACCCCTTCAAGACGATCGAGGCCGGCGCCTTCGTCAACACCTCCGTCATCTGGGAGTCCCGGGGGCAGGCCCACCTCTTCGGGGCGCGCGGGGTCTCCGGCATCCTGAACGTCGAGATCACACCCGAGCTGGCCGTCCGGCTCGCGGGGGCGTACGCGACGACCCTCAAGAAGGGGTCGACCGTCACCACCGCGCGCGACCACTCCCGGGGCGCCCGGGCGCTGAAGCGGGCGGTGATCTCCGCGCTGCAGGCCAGCGCCATCGACGTACGGGACCTGGAGAACGTGCCGCTGCCGGTGGCGCGGCAGCAGACCGCGCGCGGCAGCGCCGGCGGGATCATGATCAGAACCTCGCCCGGGGTGCCGGATTCCGTGGACATCATGTTCTTCGACGAACGCGGGGCGGACCTCTCCCAGGCGCAGCAGCGGAAGCTCGACCGGGTGTTCGCGCGCCAGGAGTACCGGCGGGCCTTCCCCGGTGAGATCGGCGACCTCTCCTTCCCGGCGAGCGTCTTCGACTCGTACACCGGTTCGCTGCTGCGGAACGTCGACACCACCGGGATCGCGGAAGCCGGTCTGAAGGTCGTCGTGGACGCCTCCAACGGCAGCGCCGGGCTCGTACTGCCCAGTCTGCTCGGGCGGCTCCAGGTCGACTCGCTGACGATCAACCCCGGTCTCGACGAGGCCCGGCCCACCGAGTCGGCCGAGAGCCGGCGGGCCGGGCTCGTGCGGCTCGGGGAGATCGTGGCCTCGGCGCGCGCCGCGTTCGGGGTGCGGTTCGACCCCGTCGGCGAACGCCTCTCGCTGGTGGACGAGCGCGGGCGGATCATCGAGGACGACCGGGCGCTCCTGGTGCTGCTGGACCTGGTGGCGGCCGAGCGGAGATCCGGGCGGGTCGCGCTGCCGGTGACCACCACACGCATCGCCGAGCAGGTCGCCGCGTACCACGGCACCCAGGTCGAGTGGACGACCACCTCGCCCGACGACCTCACCCGGGTCGGACGCGAGGAGTCGACGATCTTCGGCGGAGACGGGCGCGGCGGGTTCATCGTGCCCGAGTTCAGCAGCGTCTTCGACGGGGCCGCCGCCTTCGTGCGGCTGCTCGGTCTCGTGGCGCGGACGCAGCTCACGCTGAGCCAGATCGACGCCCGGATTCCGCGGGCGCACGTCCTGAAAAGGGACATCGCGACCCCGTGGGCCGTGAAGGGACTGGTGATGCGCCGGGTGGTGGAGGCGGCGGGCAGCCGCTCCGTGGACACCACCGACGGAGTCCGGGTGGTCGAGGCCGACGGACGGTGGGTGATGGTGCTGCCCGACCCGGCCGAGGCCGTCACCCATCTGTGGGCGGAGGGGCCCGACGACGCCTCCGCGCAGGCGCTGCTCGACGAGTGGGCCGAGGTGGTCGACAGCGCAGGTCGCTGACGGTTCGGACGGTTGGGCCGGGAGGTGTCCGTGGGACGCCTCCCGGCCGCACGGAGGGGCCATTCGGCGGTAGGCCGTGCGACGTGCGACGATGTGCGGCATGTCGCAGCAGCCCCCCGTTCGGAGCACCGGATCGTCGCCGCCGCGTCCGGACGCGTCCATGTCGCTGCTGAACAACGTGATCGACCACGCGCTCGACGACGGTTACGCCGAGGCGACGGCCCGACGAGCGGCCGAGGGCGGTGGGCTGCCCCGTAGCCTGCGGGCCAAGCTGGGTGTCGCCGCGGGCCTCCTGCTCGCCGCCGTCGTGGTGACCGTGGGCGCGGCCGAGGCGCGGATCTCCGCGCCGGTCGTCGCCAAGGAGCGGCAGGACCTGATCGACCGGATCGAGAAGGAGACGTCGACCGCCGACCGGCTGGAGGAGGACGTCGAGCGGATCCGGACCGAGGTCGGTGAGCGCCAGCGGCAGGCCCTGCAGCAGCACGGCGGGGACCAGGCCGAGCTGGTGGCCCTGCTTTCGGGTGCGACGCCGGTGCACGGCCCCGGTGTGAAGCTCGTCGTCGACGACGCCAAGGGCACCGACGCCGGTGGCGGCGGTCCGCGGGAGAGCGCGGGCTTCTCCGACACGGGCCGGGTGCGCGACCGGGACATGCAGCGGGTGGTCAACGGGCTGTGGGAGTCGGGTGCCGAGGCGGTCGCGATCAACGGGCAGCGGCTGACATCGCTGTCCGCGATCCGGGCGGCCGGTGACGCCGTACTGGTCGACAACAAGCCGCTGGTGCCGCCGTACACCGTCCTCGCGGTCGGGGACGGACAGCGGCTGAGCACCGCGTTCCAGGACAGCGCCGACGGGCAGTACCTGCACGCGCTGGTGGAGAACTTCGGGATCAGGAACAGGATCTCGGTCGAGGGCGACGTGCGCCTGCCGGCCGCGCCGAGCCTGACCGTACGTACCGCAGAGCCGAGGGGGGCCGGGGTGGCGTCGCCCTCCGGTCGGGCCACGGCCGACACAGGGAAGGGCACATCGTGATCGCCGTACTGGGCCTGATCGTCGGAGTCGTGGTCGGACTGTTGGTCCGCCCCGAGGTTCCGGCGGTGGTCGAGCCCTATCTTCCGATCGCCGTGGTCGCCGCCCTCGACGCGGTCTTCGGCGGCCTGCGGGCCATGCTGGACGGGATCTTCGTCGACAAGGTCTTCGTGGTCTCGTTCCTCTCCAACGTGGTCGTGGCCGCGCTGATCGTCTTCCTCGGCGACAAGCTGGGCGTGGGCGCGCAGCTGTCGACCGGTGTGGTCGTCGTGCTGGGCATCCGCATCTTCTCCAACGCGGCCGCCATCCGGCGTCACGTCTTCCGGGCGTGAGGCCGATGAGCGAGAACCCCCAGAACTCCCAGGACCCCCAGAACTCCGCGGGCCCCCAGAACTCCGAGAACCCGGAGCTGCCCGAGGCCGGGAACGGGAAGCCCGAGGTCCCCGAGGCCGGGAAGCCCGAGCAGCGGGGCGAGGACGTCCGGGCGTCCGAAGCGCCCCGGGCGCCCGAGGCCGCGGTGGCGCCCGGCGTGTCCGCCGTGGCGGGGCCGCCGGCCGTGGCCGCACCGCCCGCCGCCGAGCCGAGCGGGCGGCGGAGGCTCGTCTCCGCCCTGTGGCCGCCGAGGGTGACCCGGGCCCAACTCGTCGTCGCCCTCCTGCTGTTCGTCCTCGGTCTGGGCCTGGCCATCCAGGTCTCCTCGACGAGCGAGAACAGCGCGCTCCGGGGGGCCCGTCAGGAGGACCTCGTACGGATCCTCGACGAGCTCGACGACCGCACGCAGCGCCTGGAGGACGAGAAGGCACGCCTGGAGAAGCAGCGCTCCGAGCTGGAGTCCAGCTCGGACCAGGCCGAGGAGGCGCGCAAGCAGACCCAGGAGAAGGAGCGCCAGCTCGGCATCCTGGCCGGCACCGTCGCCGCCGAGGGGCCGGGCATCACCCTCACCGTGGGGGACCCCACCGGGGCGGTCGAGTCGGACATGCTGCTCGACACCATCCAGGAGCTGCGCGCGGCGGGTGCCGAGGCGATCCAGGTGAACGGCGTCCGGGTCGTCGCGGACAGTTATTTCACCGGTAGCGGTGACGACATGCGGATCGATGGAACGAAGGTGGCCGCTCCGTACGTCTTCAAGGTCATCGGCAAGCCGGAGGATCTCGAGCCCGCGCTCAACATCCCCGGCGGTGTCGTGCAGACCCTGGAGAAGGAGCAGGCCACAGCCACGGTGGAGCGGTCGGCGAAGATCGTCGTCGACGCCTTGCGACCCGCGAAGCGGCCTGACTACGCTCAGTCGTCCTCCCGGTGAGCGGGGGACGAGGGGGTTCCCGCGACAAGCGCGAGACGTTGCGGGGGGTCGGCGCACCACAAGGGTGGTGCGTGGTGGAAACTGTCCGGAGGATACGGACGTTGTGAAGGTGTCCGGGTCGGCAGGTGTGAAGGATCTCGGTTCGTCCTGCCCCACGGGCGGGTCTGTTTCGGTCAAGGGGAATCGCCCGTGAAGTTGTTTGCGAAGTTGTTCGGCAAGAGCGCACGCGAGGACGGCGGCAACGCCAGGCACGCCGCGCCGCGCCACGCCCAGAGCGAGGAGCAGGGCGGCGAGCGCCCGCTCTTCCGGGATGAGGTCGACGGCCGGGGGGGTGACATTCCGGGCACACAGGGCGCGTCTTCTGTTGACCCCGCCGGGGCCGCCCGCATAGGTTTCGGAGAACCATCAACCTCAAGTACGGGTGGAGGGTTTACGCCCGACCCGTACGCGACACAGACCTCCGCGGGGCAGCCGCGGCAGGAGGATGCGTCCATGCCGGTGTGTACGAGGTGCGGTCACCGCAACGCGGCGGACAGCCGCTTCTGCTCCCACTGCGGTACGCCGCTGCGGGGCGGGGTCGCGGCCGAGCGCGCGTCGGAGACGACGTCGACGATCTCCATCTCGGGGATCGAGGCGTACGAGGCGGAGGTCACCGGTCAGACCGCTCTTCCGTCGCTGTCTCCCGAGGCGCTGGCGGCCGTGGAGGCGCTGCCTTCAGGTTCCGCGCTCCTCGTGGTGCGACGGGGGCCGAACTCGGGCAGTCGGTTCCTGCTCGACGGCGAGCTGACGACGGCCGGCCGTCACCCGCAGAGCGACATCTTCCTGGACGACTTCACCGTCTCCCGGCGGCATGTCGAGTTCCGGCGGGCGCAGGACGGCAGCTTCACCGTCGCCGACGTCGGCAGCCTCAACGGCACGTACGTCAACCGTGAGCCGATCGAATCCGTCGTGCTGTCCAACGGCGACGAGGTGCAGATCGGCAAGTACCGGCTGGTCTTCTACTCGAGCCAGCGAGGCGTGTGACGCCTCGGGGAATCCCTTCAGGGAAGGTCCATGCTGCGAACACCGACGGGCGGTGCCGGATCCGGCACCGCCACCGCGGGCGAACGGCTGGTCAGCATCGGCACGGTGCTGAACCAGCTGCGCGACGAATTTCCCGAAGTGACGATCTCCAAGATCCGGTTCCTGGAGGCCGAGGGGCTGGTCGAGCCCCGGCGGACGGCCTCCGGATACCGGAAGTTCAGCCCGGAGGACGTGGAGCGGCTCGCCCGCATCCTGCGGATGCAGCGGGACCACTACCTCCCGCTGAAGGTGATCCGTGAGCACCTCGACGCCCTCGCGCGGGGCGAGGAGATCAAGCTCCCGGCTCCCGGGCGCCGGCGGGACCTGCTGGAAGGGCCCTGGGAGCAGGACGAGGCGGAGGCGCCGGCCGTCGCGCGGCTCGGGCGGGCCGAGCTGATCGCCGCCGCCGAGGTGACCGAGGCCGAGCTCGCCGAGTGGGAGTCGTACGGCCTGATCGCCGAGACGGAGGGCGGCGGCTACGACGCCGACGCCGTCACCGTCGCCAGGCTCGTCGCGGATCTGGGGAGATTCGGTCTGGAACCCCGGCACCTGCGGGCGGTCAAGGCGGCCGCCGACCGGGAGGCGGGGCTGATCGAGCAGGTGGTCGCGCCGTTGCGCCGACACCGCAACCCGCAGACCAGGGCCCATGCGGAGGCCACCGCGAAGGAGCTCGCCGCGCAGTCGGTGCGGCTGCACGCCGCCCTCGTCCAGACAGCTCTGGGGATCCGGCTCCAGTGACCCGGTGAGGCGCCCGGAGGGGGGCCCGACTATCCAAACCGGTCGGGCACGTCCTAGGGTTGCTGTGTGAACGAGCTCGACGTTGTGGGTGTCCGGGTGGAAATGCCCTCCAACCAGCCGATCGTGCTCCTGCGTGAAGTGGGAGGCGATCGGTACCTCCCCATCTGGATCGGACCGGGGGAGGCGACCGCGATCGCCTTCGCCCAGCAGGGGATGGCTCCGCCGCGGCCGCTGACGCACGACCTGTTCAAGGACGTGCTGGAGGCCGTGGGACAGGAGCTCACCCAGGTCCGCATCACGGATCTGCGTGACGGTGTCTTCTACGCCGAGCTGGTCTTCGCCAGCGGCGTCGAGGTGAGCGCGCGGCCGTCGGACGCGATAGCGCTGGCCCTTCGGACCGGGACGCCGATCTTCGGCAGCGACGGTGTGCTGGACGACGCCGGTATCGCGATCCCGGACGAGCAGGAGGACGAGGTGGAGAAGTTCCGCGAGTTCCTCGACCAGATCTCGCCGGAGGATTTCGGGAGCAGCAGCCAGTGAGACGCGGCGGTGCGGCCGGAGGCCGTTCGCGGGGTGTCGTCAGCGCATTCGAGTAGCCTTTCCCGGGAGAGGGTCACGCGAAACCACTCTCAGGGTGATTATCACTCGGCGTGCCGAGTGTGGCGATCGTTGACGCACCCCGAGTGACTGCCTACCTTCGTGTGGGCAGGTCAAGGACGGAGGGTCGGCGTGATGAGCAGCGCGGACGGTACGGCAGGGAGCTCCCCCGGACGCGCGTCCGGGGAGACCGGTCCGTATCCGCTTCACGGCAATGTGGGCGACTTCGGGACGGACACCGGTGTCGGCATCGCCGACGCGGCGATCGGCTACCGGGGACCGACGGCCTGTGCGGCCGCCGGGATCACCTATCGCCAGCTGGACTACTGGGCGCGCACCGGGCTCGTGGAGCCGAGCGTGCGGCCCGCGTACGGGTCGGGGACGCAGCGGCTGTACAGCTTCCGCGACGTCGTCGTGCTGAAGATCGTCAAGCGCTTCCTCGACACCGGGGTGGCGCTCCAGAACATCAGGGCCGCGGTGCAGCACCTGCGGGCCCGGGGCTTCCGGGACCTGGAGCGGATGACCCTCATGAGCGACGGGGCCACGGTCTACGAGTGCTCCTCGCCCGACGAGGTCGTCGACCTCCTCCAGGGCGGGCAGGGCGTCTTCGGCATCGCCGTCGGGGTGGTCTGGCGCGACGTCGAGGCCGCGCTCTCGCAGCTCCACGGGGAGCGCGTCGACACCGGCGAGACGCTGGTCGGGCACAACCCCGGCGACGAGCTGGCGCGGCGGCGGCGCGACAGGGCGGTCTGAGGACGTAGCGCGGTCCGGACGGTCCCAGAGGTCCGTGGTTGTCCCAGGGGCGCCGGGTTCCTGGCGTTCCAGGGCTTGGGGCCGGTGTCCCCGTTCGTCGGGGTTCGGTCCGGGCTTCCGGGCGTCCCGTGGGGGCGTTGTCAGTGGCGTGAGGCAGCATCGGACGTGTGAGAGCCGCGCCCACGATCCTGCATCTCGACATGGATGCCTTCTTCGCCGCCGCCGAGCAGGCGTCGAAGCCCAGTCTGCGCGGAAAGCCCGTGATCGTCGGCGGCCTCGGGCCGCGGGGCGTGGTCGCCACCGCCTCCTACGAGGCGCGTCGCTTCGGGGTGCACTCGGCCATGCCGATGGGCCAGGCGCGCCGGCTCGCGCCGAACGCGGCCTATCTCGTGCCGCGCTTCGCCTTCTACCGCTCGATCAGCGAGCAGGTCATGGAGCTGCTCCGGCGGCTCTCCCCGCTCGTCGAGCCGCTCAGCCTCGACGAGGCCTTCGTCGATCTGGAGGCCGGTGGCGTCGCCGACGACGGCGCGAGCGCCCGGGCCGCGGGGGAGCGGCTGCGGGTGGACATCCTCGCGACGACGGGGCTCACCGGGTCGGTGGGGCTCGCCGGGTCCAAGATGATCGCGAAGATCGCCTCCGAGGAGGCCAAGCCGGACGGGCTCGTCCTCATCGAGCCCGGGACCGAGCGGGAGCTCCTCGGACCGCGGTCGGTGCGGATCCTGCCCGGGGTGGGGCCGGCCACCGGGGAGCATCTGCGGCGCGCCGGGATGACCAGCGTCTCCGATCTCGTGGAGGCGGGCGAGGACGAGCTCGTCCGGCTCCTGGGGCGGGCGCACGGGACCTCCCTGCACCGGATGGCCCGGGGGTACGACGACCGGCGCGTGGTGGCCGAGCGGGACGCCAAGTCGGTGTCGGTCGAGGACACCTTCGACGTGGACCTGCACGACCGGGTGCGGATCCGGACCGAGGTGGAACGGCTCGCCGAGCGGTGCGTGGGGCGGCTGCGGGCGTCGGGGCACTCGGGGCGGACCATCGTCCTGAAGGTGCGGCGGTACGACTTCTCGACGCTCACCCGGTCCGAGACGCTGCGGGGGCCCACGGACGACCCGGCCGTCGTGCGGGAGGCGGCCGGACGCCTCCTGGAGGCGGTGGACACGACGGGGGGCGTGCGACTGCTCGGGGTGGGGGTGAGCGGGCTCGCGGACTACACGCAGGAGGACCTGTTCGCCCAGGCGGTCGTCGGGGCGGGCGCGGGGCCGGAGCCGGAGGAGGGCGCCCCGGCCGAGGCGGAGGAGGTCGTCGAGGCGGAGAAGGACGGTCCCGTGGAGAGGCACTGGGCGCCCGGGCACGACGTGCGGCACGCGGTGCACGGGGCCGGATGGGTCCAGGGGAGCGGGGTCGGGCGCGTCACGGTGCGGTTCGAGGAGCCGTGGTCCGGGCCCGGTCGGGTGCGGACGTTCTCCGTGGACGACCCGGAACTGGCGCCGTCGGAGCCGTTGCCGCTGGTGCGGACGCGAGGGGCCACGGTGGCCTGACCCGCGCCGGGAGGGACGGTGCGGGGGCGCGGCGGTCCGACCCGCACCGGGGGACGGTGCGGGTCCTCTCCGGCGTCGGCCCGTGGGGCCGTCAGGCGCCGTCCTGCCCCGCCAGGCGGCCGAAGTCCTTGTCCGGGACGTCGGAGGGCGGGGGCGGCAGGGCGAGGCTGTAGTGGCGGTAGAGCTGGAGCTCCTGTTCGGGGGAGAGGTGGCGGCCCACGCCGAAGTCGGGGGCGTCCTTGATGAGCGCCCGCTCGTACGGGATGTGGAGGCCGTCGTCGAGCAGGGCGCTCGGCTCCAGGGGGACGAAGGCGTCCCGGCTGAACAGCCCCGTGCGGACCGCGGCCCATTCGGGGACGCCGGTCGCGTCGTCCAGGTACACCTCGTCCACGGTGCCGATCTTGTGCCCGTTACGGTCGAACGCCTTGCGGCCGATCAGGCTGCGCGGATCGATGTCGGTCTCCACGGTCCCTCCAACTGGTCGCAACTGCTCTGTACCCCTACGAAAGTGCACATCCGGGATGTCGGCCACTTGAGCGACGGGAGTCGCAACCTCGCTGGTAGGCTGGTTGTGGCTGTCGACCCCGTGCGGGAGAGTCCCCCGGAGAAACCTTCCGGTGGGCGCCGAAGGAGCAAATCCTCCCCGGAATCTCTCAGGCCCCTGTACCGCGCGGACGAGGTCACTCTGGAAAGCAGAGCGGATGTCCGACGGCATTCCGCTCTCACCGACGGTGAAAGCCGGCGTGCCGCGAGGCGTGCCGGTGAAACTCTCAGGTTGAGATGACAGAGGGGGAGGCCGTCCGGGCACCCGCGCCGTGGTGCCCCTCGCAGGTCGTGACGACCAGGAGGCCTCCGTACATGACCGCCAACCGCACTCCGCTCTCCGAGCTCGAACAGGGCATCCCGTTCGAGCAGCGGCACATCGGGCCCGACGCCGAGGCACGGGCCAAGATGCTCGCCCAGGTCGGTTACGGCTCGCTCGACGAGCTCACGGCCGCCGCGGTGCCGGACGTGATCAAGAACGCCGAGGCGCTGGGCCTGCCGGCCGCGCGCACCGAGGCCGAGGTCCTCGGCGAGCTGCGCACGCTCGCCGACCGCAACCAGGTTCTCGCCCCGATGATCGGCCTCGGCTACTACGGCACCTTCACCCCGCCGGTCGTCCTCCGGAACGTGATGGAGAACCCGGCCTGGTACACGGCCTACACGCCGTACCAGCCGGAGATCTCCCAGGGCCGCCTGGAGGCCCTGCTGAACTTCCAGACCATGGTCGCCGACCTGACCGGTCTGCCCACCTCCGGCGCCTCCCTCCTCGACGAGGGCACCGCCGCCGCCGAGGCCATGGCGCTGTCCCGCCGGGTCGGCAAGGTCAAGAACGGCGTCTTCCTCGTCGACGCCGACGCCCTGCCGCAGACCATCGCCGTCATCGAGACCCGCGCCGAGCCGACCGGTGTCGAGGTCGTCGTCGCCGACCTGAGCGAGGGCATCCCCGCCGAGGTCGCCGAGCGCGGCGTCTTCGGCGTGCTCGTCCAGTACCCCGGCGCCTCCGGCGCGGTCCGCGACATCAAGCCGCTGATCGACGCCGCGCACGAGCTCGGCGCGATCGTCACCGTCGCCGCCGACCTGCTCGCGCTCACCCTGCTCGCCTCGCCGGGCGAGCTGGGCGCCGACATCGCCGTCGGCACCACGCAGCGCTTCGGCGTCCCGATGGGCTTCGGCGGTCCGCACGCCGGTTACATGGCCGTCCAGGACAGGCACGCGCGCTCCCTCCCCGGCCGTCTCGTGGGCGTCTCGGTCGACGCCGACGGCAACCGCGCCTACCGCCTGGCCCTGCAGACCCGCGAGCAGCACATCCGCCGCGAGAAGGCCACCAGCAACATCTGTACGGCCCAGGTGCTGCTCGCCGTCATGGCCGGCATGTACGCCGTCTACCACGGTCCGGACGGTCTCAAGCAGATCGCCGAGCGCACCCACCGGTACGCCACCGTCCTCGCCGCGGGCCTCACCGCCGGCGGCGTCGAGGTCGTGCACGGCTCCTACTTCGACACCCTCGCCGTCCGGGTGCCCGGCAAGGCCGACGAGGTCGTCGCCGCCGCCCGCGAGGCCGGCGTGAACCTCTACCGCGCCGACGCCGACCTGGTGTACGTCTCCTGCGACGAGACCACCGGCCGCGAGCAGCTCGCCGCCGTCTGGGGCGCCTTCGGCGTCACCGGCGACGTGGAGGCCCTGGACGCCGCCACCGAGGACGCCCTCCCCGCCGGTCTGCTGCGCTCCGACGCGTACCTGACCCACCCGGTCTTCCACGCGCACCGCTCCGAGACCTCGATGCTGCGCTACCTGCGCAGGCTCGCGGACCGCGACTACGCGCTCGACCGCGGCATGATCCCGCTCGGCTCCTGCACCATGAAGCTGAACGCGACCACCGAGATGGAGTCGGTGACCTGGCCCGAGTTCGGCCAGATGCACCCCTTCGCCCCGATCGAGCAGGCGCAGGGCTACGTCACGCTCATCACCGAGCTGGAGGAGCGCCTCGCCGAGGTCACCGGCTACGACAAGGTGTCGATCCAGCCGAACGCCGGATCGCAGGGCGAGCTCGCCGGCCTCCTGGCCGTGCGCGCCTACCACCGCGCCAACGGGGACGAGCAGCGCACCGTGTGCCTCATCCCGTCCTCCGCGCACGGCACCAACGCCGCCTCCGCGGTGATGGCCGGCATGAAGGTCGTCGTCGTCAAGACCGCCGACGACGGGGAGATCGACGTCGAGGACCTGCGCGCCAAGATCGCCCAGTACCGCGACGAGCTGTCCGTGCTGATGATCACCTACCCGTCCACGCACGGCGTCTTCGAGGAGCACGTCGCCGACATCTGCGCCGAGGTCCACGAGGCCGGCGGTCAGGTGTACGTCGACGGCGCCAACCTCAACGCCCTGGTGGGTCTGGCCAAGCCGGGCCACTTCGGCGGCGACGTCTCGCACCTGAACCTGCACAAGACCTTCTGCATCCCGCACGGCGGCGGCGGCCCCGGCGTCGGCCCGGTCGGCGTCCGCGCCCACCTCGCCCCGTACCTGCCGAACCACCCGCTCCAGCCCACCGCGGGCCCGGAGACCGGCGTCGGCCCGATCTCGGCCGCCCCCTGGGGCTCCGCCGGCATCCTGCCGATCTCCTGGTCGTACGTGCGCCTCATGGGCGGCGAGGGCCTCAAGCGCGCCACCCAGGTCGCCGTGCTCGCGGCGAACTACATCGCCAAGCGCCTGGAGCCGCACTTCCCGGTGCTCTACACCGGCCCGAACGGCCTGGTCGCCCACGAGTGCATCGTGGACATCCGCCCGCTGGCCAAGGCGACCGGCGTCAGCGTCGACGACATCGCGAAGCGTCTGATCGACTACGGCTTCCACGCGCCGACGATGTCCTTCCCGGTGGCCGGCACGCTGATGATCGAGCCGACCGAGTCCGAGGACCTGACCGAGCTCGACCGCTTCTGCGACACGATGATCGCGATCCGGGGCGAGATCGAGAAGGTCGCCTCGGGCCAGTGGCCCGCCGACGACAACCCGCTGCACAACGCCCCGCACACCGCGGCCGCGCTGGGCGGCGAGTGGAACCACGCGTACACCCGCGACGAGGCGGTCTTCCCGGCCGGTGTCTCGGCCGCCGACAAGTACTGGCCGCCGGTGCGCCGCATCGACGGCGCCTTCGGCGACCGGAACCTGGTCTGCTCCTGCCCGCCGCTGGACGAGTACGACAACTGAGCGCGCGCCGAGGGCCGGTCCGGAGGATCTCCTCCGGACCGGCCCTCGGCGTTCTCCTTCTCGTGCGGTGTCCTCCCGCGCCCCGATCAGGCGGCGGTCGTCACCCGTCCCGCCGTCAGCGGCCGGTGCGGGGCGATGATCTGCCCGTCCGGCAGCAGTTCTCCGGTGTCCTCGAAGAGCAGGACGCCGTTGCACAGCAGGCTCCAGCCCTGCTCCGGGTGGTGTGCCATCAGTCGCGCCGCCTCCCGGTCGGCGGAGTCGGCGGTGGGACAGGCAGGCTGATGCTGGCACATGGGTGGGTTCTCTCGCTGCGTCGTGGTGGATGTCCTGCGGCTCTGCGCGCTCATGGCCGCCCCCGTCGGTCGGTTCGGTTCCGGTCCCAGTCTTGCCCCACGGACGGACTTCCGCAGGTATTTCGCGACAGCTCGTCCTCTCCTGGGAAGACGCATCACCCGCAGGGGCGGTTCAGGTCAACTGCACCGTCTCTTCGGGTGGTTCGGGGTGGTCCGAGCGGGCTAGTCCGTACGGGAGGGGCGTTCGGGCGGCGCGTTCGGGCGCACGGATCGGACAGAAGTGCGCCCCGTGACCCGGCCGGGTCACGGGGCGGGGGCGCGCGGGTGCCGGGTCAGGCGGGCGCCGGCGAGCCCAGGAGGGGCGGCGGCGCGAGACGTGTGCTGAGCACGGGCAGGAGATCGGCGACCTGGTACGGGCGGTGGGCCGCGATCCCCGGGGGTGCGGGGGCCAGGGGCACCATCAGGTCGTCGGCGGCGGGGGCGTCGGCGACCGGGTCCGTCTCGGGGCCGGAGCACAGCCAGAGGGTCAGCATGTAGAGCTCCGGTACGGAGAGCAGCCTCGGCCGGTACGTGACGGGCAGGGCCTCGGCCTGGAGCAGGGCCCGTTCCGTGGCGGAGACGTACGGACCTTCGAAGAAGTGGGAGAAGGCCCAGCCGTCGGGGGTGAGCATGGTGTCCGCGGCGGCGATCGCCCGGTCCCCGCTACGGATCAGGAAGCGCCAGCCGGCGAGCCGGGTGCGGGGGGCGAGCCCCGGTGCTCCGGCGACGTCGAGGACGTGCACGGGCAGGGCGGGTTCGGGGCTCAGCGGTCCCTGTGCGGCCCGCAGCGCGGGAGTTCGCGGCTCGCGGACGGCGGTCGGTGAGCCGAGGGCCGCGAGGACGCTGCGGAGGGCCGGCGCGGGGGCCGTGGAGGGTCGGAGCATGGTGGGTCGCCTCTCACTCAGGAGACACGGTGACGCGTGGGCAGGTACGACGGCGCTGTCGGCGGCGGGGCCAGAGGAGGGCCATGGGGCCATGGCCGGGCGCCAACACTCTGCCTCGTCCGCGGAGTTTATACGACACGTGTTCACACAGTGTTTCCGCTAGACCCCGTGGATATTCCTGACAAGGCGTCATCAGGCCGTAATGAGAGGGAGTTGAAGCGGAATCACGAGGACGATACCTCGCTCACCTGCGTATTCCTCGCGAAGGCGGACGGCTGAATTCCGACCCGGGGTCCACGGAAAATACGACATTGGTATATGTCGCGCGTTCCTTGCCTTCGGGATGTGCCGGTGGAGCTCTCCGTCCAGCCTATCCTTCGACAGGCCGGTTCCGCAGGCGTTGTGGATCAGCGGGGTGGGCATCATCGTCCGTGACGCGCGGCCGTCCTGGCGGCCGCCCACTCTGGGAGGGACGCTTCGATGGGGGAGAAGGTCGTGGCCGGCGGGTTCGGCCCGTCCGACCGGCAGCAGTACCGGAGAAAGCTCCAGCAGTGTCTCGCGGGGCTCGCGCGACTCCTCGCGGAGAAGAGGTTCGACCGGCCGCGCAATCTCATGGGCGTGGAGATCGAACTCAATCTCGCCGGCTCCGACGGGCTGCCCAGGATGCTCAACGGGCCGGTTCTCGAAAAGATCGCCAGCACCGATTTCCAGACCGAACTCGGAATGTTCAACCTCGAAGTGAACATCGCGCCCCACCAGCTCGACGGGCGTGTATTCGACCGGCTCGCGGAAGAGATCGGAACCGGTATCGGATATGCCGACCGCAAGGCGGCGGAGCTCGACGCGGGCGTCGTCATGATCGGCATACTGCCCACGCTCGCCCAGAAGGACCTGGTCCCGGAGAACCTCTCGGACAACGACCGTTACACCCTTCTCAACGACCAGATCCTCGCCGCCCGCGGCGAGGACTTCACCCTCGACATCCACGGCGTCGAACGACTGCTGTGCACCTCGGAGTCGATCGTGCCCGAGGCGGCCTGCACCTCGGTGCAGCTGCACCTCCAGGTGACGCCCGCCCGCTTCGCCTCCGTGTGGAACGCCGCGCAGGCCGTGTCCGGCGTCCAGATCGCCCTCGGGGCCAACGCGCCCTTCGTCTTCGGCCGCGAGCTGTGGCGCGAGTCCCGGCCGCCGCTCTTCACCCAGGCCACCGACACCCGGCCGCCCGAGCTGCAGTCCCAGGGAGTACGGCCCCGCACCTGGTTCGGGGAGCGGTGGGTGGACTCGGTGTACGACCTCTTCGAGGAGAACGTCCGCTACTTCCCCGCCCTGCTGCCGCTCTGCGACGAGGAGGACCCGCTGCTCGTCCTCGACCGGGGAGGGGTGCCGCGCCTCCAGGAACTGGTCCTGCACAACGGCACCGTCTACCGCTGGAACAGGCCCGTGTACGGCTGGGTCGACGGGGTCCCGCACCTGCGCGTCGAGAACCGGGTGCTGCCGGCGGGGCCGACCGTCACCGACGTGATCGCGAACGCGGCCTTCTACTACGGGCTCGTACGCTCGCTCGCCGACGATCCCCGGCCGGTGTGGAAGCGCATGGCCTTCCAGGACGCCGAGGCCAACTTCGACACCGCCTGCCGCCACGGCATCGAGGCGGAACTGCGCTGGCCCCGCTCGGGACGCGCCGGCGGCATCGCGACCCTCCCGGCCGTACGGCTCGTCCTCGACGAACTGCTGCCGCTCGCCGCGGCGGGGCTCGACGCCTGGCACATCGAGCCGGCGGACCGGGACTTCTACCTCGGGGTGATCGAGCAGCGCTGTCTGCGGCGGGTGAACGGCGCCTCCTGGCAGGCCGACACCTTCCACCGGGCCCTCGGGGCGGGCCTCGACAGGGAGGCCGCCCTCGCGGCGACCACCCGGCGGTACCGGACGCTCATGCTCACGGGCGAACCGGTGCACACCTGGCCGGTGGGGATCGACCGACCCCGGACCCGTCCGGAGCATGGGTGATCATGTCAAGGTGGTCCCGGCCGTCCGGGACCGCGGAACGGCGTGTGCCCCCGTGACGGGAAGTGGAGACAGGTGTGGTGTCGGAGCAACGACTGAGGGACGCGTCCCTGCCCCCCGACGGCCTGCCGCGCCGCGTGCTGCGCTCCGAGACGCTCATCGTCCTCGCGCTCTCGCTCGGGGCGAGCGGGGTGTCCGCGCTCATCAGCTTCATCGGCTCGCTGACCAGGCCGGGGGCGCTGAAGGACCAGGCGGCGAAGCTCAACGGCTCGTACGCCCCCGGGCGGCCCTGGCTCGACCTGTCCTGGCAGCTCTTCGACATCGCCACGGCACTCGTCCCGGTCGTGCTCGTCGCCCATCTGCTGATGCGGGAAGGACCGGGGACGCGGGGACTGCGGGCCATCGGCTTCGACCGGACCCGGCCGTGGTCCGACCTCGGGCGCGGGGCGCTGCTGGCGGCCGGGATCGGGAGCGCGGGCCTCGCCTTCTACCTGGCGGCGCGGTCGTCCGGGTTCAACCTGACGGTGGTGCCCGAGTCCCTGCCCGACGTGTGGTGGAAGTATCCCGTGCTCATCCTCTCGGCGGTGCAGAACTCCGTCCTGGAGGAGGTCGTCGTCGTCGGCTATCTGCTGCGCAGACTGGGCCAGTTGGGGTGGACGCCGCCGGCCGCGCTGCTGGCGAGCTCGGTGCTGCGCGGCTCGTACCACCTCTACCAGGGGGTCGGCGGCTTCATCGGCAACGTGGTGATGGGCGTGGTCTTCGTGCTGCTGTACCGCCGCTGGGGGCGGGTCGGGCCGCTGGTCGTGGCGCACGCGCTGCTCGACGTCGTGGCCTTCGTCGGGTACGGGCTGCTCGCCGGGAAGGTGGGCTGGCTGCCCACCGCGTGACCGGACGCGGAAGAGGGGGCGTCCGGCGACCGCCGCACGCCCCCTCTCGTACGTCAGACCCGCAGGTCGCCCTCGATGACCGTGACGGCGTGGCCGTTCAGGAGGGTGCGCTCGCCGTTCGTACGGGTGCGGACGAGGCCCGTGCGGGCGCCGCCCTGGAAGCCGGTGAGCTCCTCGCGGCCGAACCTGGCCGACCAGTACGGGGCGAGCGCGGTATGCGCGCTGCCCGTCACCGGGTCCTCGTCGATGCCGACGGCGGGGAAGAAGCCGCGCGAGACGAAGTCGTACCCGTCGTGCGGGCGTTCGGCGGCGGCGGTGACGATGACGCCGCGCGAGGACAGGTCCTTCAGGGCGGCGAAGTCCGGCGTGAGCGAGCGGACGGAGGCCTCGTCGCGCAGCTCGACGACGAGGTCGCCGATGTGGTCGGCCGTGTCGTGGACGGCGACGATCTCGGCACCGAGCGCCTTCTCCAGGCCCTCGGGAACGGGGAGCGGGGTGAGGGAGGAGGTCGGGAAGTCCATCGTGATCGTGCCGTCGGCCTCGGTCGTGGTGATCAGGACGCCGCAGCGGGCCGCGAAGCGGACGGTGCCGCTCGCGGTGCCGGTGGTGTGCAGGACGTGCGCCGTGGCCAGGGTGGCGTGCCCGCACATGTCGACCTCGGTGGTCGGGGTGAACCAGCGCAGGGCCCAGTCCGCCTCGCCGCCGGCGGGCAGCGGGTGGGCGAAGGCGGTCTCGGAGAGGTTGACCTCGGCGGCGACCTTCTGGAGCCAGGCGTCGTCGGGGAAGGAGTCGAGGAGCAGGACTCCGGCCGGGTTGCCGGAGAAGGGCCGGTCGGTGAAGGCGTCGACGATTCGGATGCGCATGCGACCGACCGTACCGGGGACGGAAAACCGCGGACCAAGGCCAATCGCGGAGAACTGGACCGGTCCGTCCTGCCCGGGCCGGTGCCGGTGCCGCCCCGGCCCCCCCGCGGGGTGCGGGGTCACAGGGGCGTCAGGACCATGAGGATCTCGTCGCGGTCGTCGTCGGGGGCCAGGCGCAGCGCTCCGGGCCAGCGGCCGATCTCCCGCCAGCCGAGCCTGCCGTAGAACTCCTCGAGCCCGACGCCGCCGCGTGCCGCGAGCCGCAGCTGCTCCAGACCCATCTCCTCCCGGGCGATCGCGCGGGCGCGTCGCACGAGACCCGCGCCGATGCCCCGCCCGCGCACCCCGAGACGGGTCTGGACGTGGTGCAGGGTGCCCCAGTGCGCGACCAGCGGGTGGGTGTCGCGACGGAGGCACAGCCAGCCCGCGAGGACGCCGTCGACCGTGGCGACGACGAGACGGCTGCTCGCCGGGTCGAGTCCCGCGACGATGCGGTCGACCGCGGCGGCGACCTCGGCCGGGTCGACCGGCGCGAAGGGGAACCCGGCCGCGCCGCCCGCGTCGCTCACCTCGGTCCAGCATGCGACGAGGGCCGCCACGAGCCCGGCGGGCAGCGATCCGGGGGCGGTGAACTGGGTGTGGAGCGGGGCGTCGTCCTCGTCGATCACGACAGGAGTGTCGCAAGCGGTCGCGGTGCCGGTCCGCCCGGGGCCGGTTCCAGGGAGAGCTGCGCGCCCAGTTCCTCGAAGCCCAGCGCGGCGGCGACCCGCCGGGAGGCCGGGGGACGCGCGCGCCACTGCGGAAGGAGACCGGCCGCGAGGGCCTCGGCGACCGCCGCCGAGGCCGTCGTCCGCGCCAGTCCACGGCCTCGCGCCCCGGGAGCCGTCAACACGCCGACGTGCGCGGTCCGTCGGGGCCAGGCCCGGTATCCGGCGGCGGCCACCACCCGGCCGTGCTCGCGCACCACGAACGCGCGCGAGGTGATCCCGTCCAGGGCGGCCTCCGCGGAATCCTCCTCGCCGGCGGCCTGCTCCAGGGCGCGCAGCGCCGGATGGCCGCCGGGCAGCCGCTCCACCGCCGACGGGCCGGCGGCCGGGCGGAACCCCGCCGGGGTCACGTACGCCAGGGTCGCGGGGCCGAGCACCCCGGCCACGGGCAGCACCTCGCGGACGGCGGCCGCGTCCACCAGGGCCTCCACCGGCAGGTCGGCCAGGGCGGTGCGCACGGTCGCGGCGGTGCTCCCGTCCGGCGCGGTCACGAGCGCCGACCCGCCGAGGGCGACCACACCGATCCAGCCGGGCGGGCACAGCCCGGATGCCGGTGACACGATCACGTTCCTGCCGCCCGTGGGCGGGAACGACCCCGGTTCCCCGGCCAGTCGCTCCCACAGGCCACGGGCTTCGAGCAGGAGCGAACGCGTCGGCACGGCGTCGATCCTGCCACTCCCCGCCGGCTCGGGGCGATCTCATTCCTGGGCGCGGAGATACGCCTCCAGTTCGGCGGCCCCGGTCAGCATCGCGCGCCCGCGGGCCGACAGGCGACGGTGCCAATCGTCGAGCGCCGCCTCCAGCGGCTCGACGCCCCCGGCCGCCCGCACCTGGTCGAGCAACGGCGCTATCTGCTCCAACAGGTAGCCGCCCCTCCTGAGTTGGTGGGCCAGCCGGGCGTCCCGCACGGCGGATCCTTCGTAGACGCGGTACCCGGTCCGGGGGTCGCGGCGCGGGCGCACGAGGCCGGCGTGCTCCCATGTGCGGAGCGTCGCGGGACGGATGCCGAGCTGCCGGGCCAGCGGTCCGATGAACGTGGCGCCGGGGCCGGGCGGCGCGACCGGCCCGGGTGTCGCGGCGGGGGCCGGGTCCGTCGTCGTGGCGGGGTCCAGGTCGCGGAGGGCGCTCTCCACGGCCCGGAGGGTTCGCCGGTCGTCGAGGAGCTGGGCGTGGCTCTCGTCGATCAGGCGGAACGCCTCGTCGACCGCGTCCCGGTTCACGGCCCGCATGATCGACGCCGCCGTCGGGTGTCCGTGGCCGGGCAGCAGGGCCAGGAAGGCGCGCAGGGCGCCGGCGTGCAGCGGGGTGTAGGCGCGGTGGCCGGCGGGGGTGCGATCGGCCGCGGGGAGGATGCCGGCCTCCTCGTAGTTCCTGACCGCCTGCGTGGACAGACCGTGCGCGCGGGCCAGATCGACCGGCCTCAGCCGACCCCCGCTTTGAAGGTTCTTCCCCATGAAGCCGACGATATCGCGGGTCTTCCGCGCACAAGTTTCCACCGGAACTTCAACGATAGCGTGGAAGGCATGGCGACTGACATCAAGGACACCGCCCGTGCCGTCGACGCTGCTGCCCTCATGGGGCCGCTCCGGGGCCGGCCCAGGCTGCTCGCCCTGGGCGAGCCCACCCACGGCGAGGAGGCTCTGCTCGACCTGCGCAACGAGCTCTTCCGGCAGCTCGTCGAGCAGGAGGGATACCGGACGATCGCGCTCGAGACCGACTGTCTGAACGGCCTGGTCGTGGACGACCACGTCACGTCGGGCACCGGCACCCTCGACGAGGCCGTGGAGCACGGCTTCAGCCACGACTGGGGTGCCTTCGCGGCCAACCGCGAACTCGTCCGCTGGATGCGCGCCCACAACGAGGGCCGACCCGCGTCCGAGCAGGTCCGCTTCGCCGGATTCGACGGTCCGCTGGAGATCACCGCCGCCGCGAGCCCCCGGCGGGCCCTCGTCGCACTCCACGGATACCTCTCGGCCCGGGTGGACGCGGACCTGCTCCCCTGTACCGCGGACGCGCTCGACGACCTGATCGGCGCCGACGACCGGTGGACCGACCCCGCCGCGATGTGGGAGCCGGACCGCTCCGTGGGGCGGTCGGCCGAGGCGGGCCGGCTGCGGCTGCTCGCCGACGAGCTGGTGGCGCTGCTCGACGAGCAGCGGCCGCACCTCGTCACGGTGAGTTCGGCGGACGAAGGGGACCGGGCGCGCCTGTACGGGCGCACGGCGCTCGGTCTGCTGCGCTACCACCACTGGATGGCCGACGCCTCGCCGACCCGCCTGGCCCGGCTGGCGGGCGTGCGGGACCGGATGATGTCCCGGAACCTCCTCGCGCTCGCCGACCGGGGCCCGGTCTTCGCCCACGCCCACAACTCCCACCTCCAGCGGGAGAAGAGCTCGATGCGGATGGGCGGGCAGCCGCTGGAGTGGTGGAGCGCGGGCGCGCTGGTCGGCGCCGAGCTCGGCGACGAGTACGCCTTCGTGGCCACGGCCCTCGGCACGATCCGGCACCGGGGCGTGGACGCGCCGCCGGCGGACACCCTGGAGGGGCTGCTGTACGGGCTTCCGGAGGACCGCTGTGTCGTGGACGCCCGGCGGCTGGCCGCCGTCCTCGGCGCCGAGCGGCCCGCGCCGCGCGTGTCCCCCTGGTTCGGCTACGCCCCGCTCGACCCGGCGCACCTGGCGGACTGCGACGGCCTGGTCTTCGTCAGGGACGTCCCGCGGCGTTAGCGCTTCCCTCTTCGCGACCGACCTGTCGGGTCTTGCTCGCCGAACAGTTCCGATATATCGTTGAGGCATCGCGACAGTTCGACGATGGAATCTCGACGGAAGGAGCGTTGCGATGCGTTCACACGGACACGAGTACGGAAACGGACACGGTCGTGGAGGCTGCGGCCCCGGGCCCCGGGGCGACTTCGAGGGGCGGCGCGCCGCGTTCGGGCCGTTCGGGCCCGGGTTCGGCGGGGGCCCCTTCGGTGGCGGTCCCTTCGGCGGGCGGGGGCGCGGGGGCGGCCCGGGACGGGCGCGGCGCGGTGACGTGCGCGCCTCGATCCTGGCGCTCCTGAAGGACCGTCCGATGCACGGCTACGAGATGATCCGGGAGATCGGCGAGCGCAGCGACGGGGCGTGGAAGCCCAGTCCGGGCTCGGTCTACCCGACCCTCCAGATGCTGGAGGACGAGGGGCTGATCACCAGTGCGACCGAGGGCGGCAAGAAGCTGTTCACGCTCACCGAGGCCGGGCGCGCCGAGGCCGAGGAAGGCCCCGAGGCGCCGTGGGAGGCGGCCGGGCGCGGGATCGACTGGGACGCCCTGAACGAGATCCGGCAGGCCGGCTCCGGCCTGATGGAGGCGTTCGGGCAGGTCTGGAAGACCGGCAGCGCCGAGCAGCGGCAGAAGGCGATCACCGTGATCAACGAGGCGCGCAAGAAGCTGTACCTGATCCTCGCCGACGAGCACTGAGTCGGCGCGCGCCACCGGAGGGGCCCCGCGACGACCGTCGCGGGGCCCCTCCGGCGTTCCCCGTGCGCACGGCTCAGGTCACCAGGCCCGAGAGCCTGCGCAGGGACTCGGTCAGCGCCGCCGTCGCCGAGTCCTTGAGCCTGCCCGCCATCAGGGAGACCGCCGCGCCGGTGAACTCTCCGTCGATCCGTACCGTCGTGGCGTCCCCCTCCGCCGCCAGTGAGTAACGGGTGGCGACGACGACCCCCATCGGGCCCTTGCCCCGGACGGCGAGCGCCCGCTCGGCCTCCAGTTCCTCGACCGTCCACAGGACCTCGGCGGGGAAGCCCATCAGCTTCATGTTCTCCGTGAAGGTCGCGCCCGTCTCCAGGGCGGTCGGCCCGCCGTTCGGGAAGCCGGTGTGGGTGGCGTTCCACTCGCCGTACGAGGAGAAGTCCGTGAGCCGCGCCCAGACCTTTCCGGCCGGCGCCTCGATCCGTGCCTCCGCGCTGACTTCGGCCATCAGACCACCCCTTCACGCGTGCCAACTGGGTTCCGGTGTCGCGGAACGTAGCGGGGCGGCCGTGAACATTCAATACTGATGAACCGTCAGTTCCGCGGTCGCCGGGCCCGTTCCGCCGCCGACCCACCGGATCTCCGCCGCGTCGAAGCTGTCGGAGGCCCGGGGTGCCCCGTCCTCCTCGTGGCAGTGGAAGGCCGCCCAGAACAGATCGGCCGGCAGCGACTCCCGGGGTGCGTACACCCGGTACACGTACTGCCGCCCGTCGCGTGCGAGCAGGCCCACCGTCCAGAACACGACCGGAGGACGCGCGGGAAGGGGGCCGTGGTTGCGAAGGGGGCGCGAAGCAAGGCGGCGCGCGCCTCTCGGGGGCGACGCGCGCGATCTCATCCGCAAGGAGGAGGAACCGTGCGCCCGTGCCCAACCCCGGTGGGATGCGGACATGCTTCTCCCCGGTGATGCTCCGGCCGTTCCGGCCTGATGAGGTGGGAGGGTGCACCATCCCGTCCCGCGCCCCCAGCCCCTCCCGCCGTCCGTCGCCCCGCGCGCGGAGCTCGTGTCCCTCCCGACACCCTCGCTCGCCGCGGTCGCGCCCTTCCTGACGCCCCCGCTCGCCGCGGTCGTGTCGGGCGCGCGGCGCAGGGCGCTCCGGGACGGCGACCGTCAGATCGACACCGCCCACCTCCTGCACTCGCTCGTCGAGTCCGACCCCGAGGTCGGCGCGGCCTTCGAGGGCGGCCATCGGCTCGCCCGCGTCCTCGGCTATCTCGCCCAGCGCTCCATCGGCTACGGCCTGCGCTGGCAGCGGACGGAGGAGGGATCGGCGGCCCGGCGCCTGCTGCCCGCCGCACGGGGGACGGAAGCCCCGGGCGCCCGCCCCTCCCCGTGGTCCCCGGCCGCGGCCGTCGCCCTGGAGGGCGCCTTCCTGCGGGCCGCCGGGCGCGGCGAGCAGCAGGCCCGCGGCGTCGACCTGCTCGTGACCGTCGCCGCCGATCCCGAGAGCCGCGCCGCGGAGGTGCTGCGCCGCGCGGGGATCGATCCGGCCGCGCTGACCGCCCGCGTCACCGGCCTCCCGGCCGCCCGCGACGAGGAGCCGTCTCAACAGGTGTAACGGGGGTTACGCCCCTGACGGCGTCCTGTCATGATGGCCCGATGCACGCGTCTCAGGGGAGAAGCGCCGGCCTGGGACTCGCCCTGGCCTCGGCCTTCGCATTCGGTGGTTCAGGAGTGGCGGCCAAGCCGCTCATCGAGGCGGGACTCGACCCGCTCCACGTCGTGTGGCTCCGGGTGGCCGGCGCCGCGCTCGTCATGCTGCCGGTGGCCTGGCGCCACCGGGACCTCCTGCGCCGCAAACCCGCCCTCCTCGTGGGCTTCGGCCTGCTCGCCGTCGCCGGGGTCCAGGCCTTCTACTTCGCCTCGATATCCCGCATCCCCGTCGGCGTCGCCCTGCTCGTCGAGTACCTCGCCCCCGCCCTCGTCCTCGGCTGGGTCCGCTTCGTCCAGCGCCGACCCGTCACCCGCGCCGCCGCCCTCGGCGTCGTCCTCGCCGCCGGCGGCCTCGCGTGCGTCGTGCAGGTCTGGTCCGGGCTGACCTTCGACCTCGTCGGACTGCTCCTGGCCCTCGCCGCCGCCTGCTGCCAGGTCGGGTACTTCGTCCTCTCCGACCAGGGCGCCGACGGGGCCGAGCAGGCCGAGCGGGCCGATCCGGTCGGTGTCATCGCGTACGGACTGCTCGTCGGCGCGCTCGTCCTCACGGCCGTGGCCCGGCCCTGGGGCATGGACTGGGGCGTCCTCGCCGGGCGCGCCGACATGGACGGGACGAGCGTGCCCGCGTGGCTGCTGCTCGGCTGGATCGTGCTGATCGCCACCGTCCTCGCGTACGTCACCGGCGTCATCTCGGTGCGCCGGCTCTCCCCGCAGGTGGCGGGCGTCGTGGCCTGCCTGGAGGCGGTCATCGCGACCGTCCTGGCCTGGATCCTGCTCGGCGAGCACCTGGGCGTGCCGCAGATCGTCGGCGGCGCGGTGGTCCTGGTCGGGGCCTTCATCGCCCAGTCCTCGACGCCGAAGGCACCGGCGCCGGGTCCGGTCACCGGATCCGTGGCCGATGCCGGGACGGGGGTCGCGTCCGGAGCCGGTTCCGGTTCCGGTTCCGACGCGGCGGAGGCCGGGCGGGACGCGCGGTTGTCGGCCGGGCGAACCGCCCCGTAGGGTGCGGACCATGCATTCGACCGTGCTTCCGCCTCCCGCCGCCTAGCGCGCGGGAGAGACCCTCCTCGACGAAGACCGGGCCCGGGCGGCGACCCCTCGCCGCCGGGCGGTTCGTCGCTGCCCGCGCGCGGAGTCCAGCGACCACCCTCCCCTCCCGTCTTCCCCGGAGAACCCACGTGTCGAACTCCTCGGGATCCGCCCTGTCCGTCGGGCGGAGCCTCCTCTGTCTTGTCGTCGCCGGAATCGCCTGGGGCACGGCCGGCGCCGCCGCCTCGCTGATCTTCCGCGTCAGCGACATGGGCCCGCTGGCCCTCTCCTTCTGGCGCTGCGCCGGCGGCCTCGCCCTGCTCCTGGGCGCGCTGGCGCTGCGGCCCCGGCGCCCCTCCGCCCGCACGGGCACCGCATCGCGCGGCCGCAGGACGGCCCGCGTCCTCGGCACGGGCATCGGCCTCGCCGTCTTCCAGAGCGCCTACTTCGCCGCCGTCGAGGCGACCGGCCTCGCGGTCGGCACCGTCGTCAGCCTGGGCGCGGGCCCCGTCCTCATCGCGATCGGCGCCCGGCTCACCATGGGGGAGCGCCTCGGTCGCGGCGGGGTCGCCGCCGTCGGCGGAGCGCTCGCCGGGCTCTTCGTCCTCGTCCTGGGCGGCGGGGCCGCGGAGGTGCGGCCGCTCGGCGTCCTCCTCGCGGTGGTCTCGGCGGCCGGATACGCGGCGACCACCCTGCTCACCCGGTGGCTCGGCCGTGACGGCGGGGGTGCGGACGCCCTGGCGACGACCACGTGGGCCTTCGCGATCGGGGCGGTCGGGCTGCTGCCCGCGGCGCTCGCGGAGGGGCTCGTCCCGCACACCGGCGCGCCGGTGAACGTGCTGCTGCTGCTCGTGTACGTGGCGGCGGTGCCGACCGCGCTCGCCTACGCGCTGTACTTCGCCGGGGCGGCCGTCGTCCGGGCCGCCACCGTCTCCGTGATCATGCTCCTGGAGCCGGTGAGCGCCGCCCTGATCGCGGTCTCGCTGCTCGGCGAGCGGCTCACCGCCGCGATCGTGCTCGGCACCCTGCTGCTGCTCGCCGCCGTGACGGGCCTCGCCCTCGCGGAGGCGAGGACGGCGGTGGAGGCGCGCAGGCGGGAGCCCTTGGCGGTGTAGGAGACCGCCACGGGGGCGGGGCGGGTACGGCCCCGCCCCCGCGCGGTGATCCGGGCCGGGGCCCGCCGGGCCCCGGCACCGGCACGGTCATCCGTTCGCGCGACGGCGCAACTGGTGGGCGCGGGCGTTCAGGTCGCCGGGGCCGGCCCGCTCGGCGAGCCGCTCCGAGACGCGCTCCTGGACCTCCCGCGGCTTGTTGCCCGCGTACTTGAACTTCGCCCGTACGTCGGTCACCTCCAGGCTCAGCACCCGGATCCCCGACAGCATGCGGCCGAAGGGGGCCTCGCCCGGCGCGACGGTCGCGGTGCCGCCCTCCGGCTGGAAGTGGGCGACCTGGCGGTTGAGGAGCGCCGCCTTCTCCTCCGGATCGTCGACCACGCGCGCGGTGCAGCGCAGTTGGACGGCCGCGTAGTACGAGGTCGGGGTGCCGTGTTCGGCCGGGGCGCCCTCGGGGGCCGTCCAGTGCCCCGGTACGTAGACGTGGTCGTCGACCACGCTCAGGAGCACCGTCGGGTTCGCCTCCAGGGCGCGCCAGAGGGGGTTGGGCCGGGCCAGGTGGGCCAGGGCCCGGCCGTACGGGCCGGGCTCGGCGTCGTACCGGAAGTGGGTGGGCTGCACCCACGGCGCTTCGCCGGGCAGGCCGTTGACGGCGAGCTGGCCGAAGTCGTGCCGGGAGAGCCAGTCGCGCCACTCGCCCTCGTCGTGGGCGGCGTCCCAGGGATGGATCAGCATCGCCGGTCCCTCCTCTCCGGGTCAGAGCGCGGCGAGGTAGCCGGGAAGGGCGACGGACGGGTCGAGGTCGTCGGCCGGGACGGGCGTGCCGTGACCGCCCCGTACGGGGACGACGCCGGACCAGTACGGGAGGCCGAGGTCCTCGGGGTCGTCGTTGGGGCCGCCGGTGCGGACCTTCGCCGAGACCTCGTCCAGGTCGAGCCGGATCACGGCGGTCGCGGCGAGCTCCTTGGCGTTCCCGGGGCGCGAGTCGGCGGAGCGACCGGGGACGACGTGGTCGACGAGGGCGTCCAGGGCCGTCCGCAGCTCCTCGGGGTCGGTCACCTGGTGGGCGGTTCCGTGGACGACGACCGAGCGGTAGTTGAGCGAGTGGTGGAACGCGGAGCGGGCGAGCACGAGGCCGTCGACGTGCGTCACGGTCAGGCAGACGGGCAGACCGGGGGCGGTCACGCCGTCGCCGGCCGCGCGCAGCGGCCGCGAGCCGGTGGAGCCGTGGACGTAGAGGCGCTCGCCGACCCGGCCGAAGAGCGTCGGGAGGACGACCGGCGCGCCGTCGCGGACGAAGCCGAGGTGGCAGACGTAGGCCTCGTCGAGTATCGAGTGGACGAGGTCCTTGTCGTACGAGGCACGGTCACGCGAGCGGGTGGGCACGGTCCGGTCGGTCGCCTCGTACGTCTCCGTGGTGGTGCTCATTGCCGTCTCCATTGCACTAGTGCATAATCATTTTTGTGCTAGGAGAGTATCGGATCGAAGGCCGCCGCGCATCGGACATCGCCGCCAGCGTCGAGCGGGGAGTGGGCACGGGTGCGCTTCAGCCCGGCCAACTGCTGCCGCCCATGCGGGAACTGGCGCTCACCCTCGGCGTGAACCCCAACACCGTCGCCGCCGCCTACCGCATCCTGCGCGAGCGCGGGGTCATCGAGACGGACGGCCGGCGCGGCAGCCGGGTGCGGCCGCGCCCCGCCACGACCGCGCGCGGCTCCCTCCGCGTGGACGCGCCCGCCGGGGTCCGGGACGTGAGCAACGGCAGCCCCGACCCCGCCCTGCTCCCGCCCCTCGGCGAGGCCTTCGCGGAGGTCGCCCGGCGGTACGCCGAGCGGCCCGGCGCGTACGGAGAGGACCCCGTCGACGAGGAGTTCGGTCGCCTCGCGCGCGCCGCCCTCGACGCGGACGGCGTGCCCGCCGGGCCCGTCGGCGTCGCCTCGGGTTCCCTCGACGCCATCGAGCGGGTGCTCGTCGCCCGCCTCAGGCCCGGTGACGCCGTCGCCGTCGAGGATCCGGGGTGGGGCAGCCTCCTCGACCTCGTGCCCGCGCTCGGACTGCGTCCGGTGCCGGTCGCCGTCGACGACGACGGCCCCCTCCCGGAGGCCGTCGCACGCGCGATCCGGCAGGACGAGGCACGGGCCGTGATCGTGACCGACCGCGCGCAGAACCCCACCGGGGCCTGCGTCACCGAGGAGCGCGCCCGGGAGTTGCGGCAGGTCCTCGGCGCGCACCCCGGCGTGCTCCTCGTCGAGGACGACCACGGGCACGGCATCGTCGCGCAGCCCCTCCACCCGCTGGCCGGCGTCACCGCGCACTGGGTGCTCGTGCGCTCGGTCGCCAAGGCGTACGGGCCCGACCTGCGGATCGCCGCCTTCACCGGCGACGCCGAGACCGTCGACCGGGTGCTCGGGCGCCAGCGCCTCGGTCCCGGCTGGGTCAGCAAGCTGCTCCAGCGGACCGTCGCGCATCTGTGGGCCGCGGAGGCGGTGGACCCCGACGTCGTCGCGCGCGCGTACGGGAAGCGGCGCGACGGGCTCGTGCGGGCCCTCGCGCGGCGCGGCGTCGAGGCGCACGGACGGAGCGGCATGAACGTCTGGGTGCCGGTCTCCGACGAGACCGGTGCGGTCGCCCGGCTCCTCGCCGCGGGGTGGGCCGTCGCGCCGGGCGCGCGCTTCCGGACGGACGCGGGGCCCGCCGTCCGGCTCACCGTCTCCGGGCTCGCGGTCGCGGAGGTCGAGGCGCTGGCGGACGCGGTGGCGGGAGCGGTGGGGCCGGCGCCGGCGCGGAGCTACGGATAGGGGCGGCGGTTCCGGGAACGGAGGGCCACCGGGCGGCGGCGAGGTCCGTGCGGGGCCCATCCGGCGTGCGGAGCAAGGCCGTTCCTCGTGAAAGTGACGTTTCTCCGGTGAATGCGCTACGCCTGGAGAGTGAGTAAAGGGCTCGTATGCGGAAGTTCCACTCTGTCTCAGGAAATCATCAGGTTTTGGTAAAGCTCCGCCGCGTCAAGGCGGTTCTGCACCTTTTCCGTGTTTCCCCGAGATGACCAGGAGTCAGACCTTGAGCTACGGAAACAAGTTGCGCGAGGCCGTCGCGGCGCCGGGAACGACCCCGCTGATCGGCGTGTACGACATGTACTCGGCCTCCGTCGCCGCCGACCACTACGACGGGATGTTCGTCTCCGGATTCGGCTTCGCCGCCTCGTACTACGGGCTGCCGGACATCGGCTTCATCGCCTGGCCGGACATGGTGGCGTTCGTGCAGCGGCTGCGCGGCGCGTTCCCCCGCCACCACCTGCTCGTGGACATCGACGACGGTTACGTCGACCCCGAGGTGGCCTGCCACGTGGTGGAGGGCCTGGAGCGCATCGGCGCCTCGGGCGTGATCCTGGAGGACCAGAAGCGCCCCCGCCGGTGCGGCCACGCGGACGGCAAGCAGGTGCTGCCGCTCGACGAGTACCTGGCCAAGCTGGAGATGGTCCTGGCCACCCGCAGGGACATGGTCGTGGTGGCCCGCACCGACGCCACCGACGAGGCGGACATCCTCCACCGGGCCAAGTGCCTGGCCGCCACCGACGCCGACGTGGTCCTCGTGGACGGCGTGCGGAGCGTCGAGTGGATCCACCGGATCCGCGAGGTGGTCGACGGCAAGCCGCTGCTCTTCAACCAGATCGCCGGGGGCAAGTCCCCGCGGCTCTCGCTCGGCGAACTCTCCGACCTCGGTGTGGACGTGGCGATCTACAGCACGCCCTGTCTCTTCGCGGCGCACGAGGCGATGGACTCGGCGCTCTCCGAGCTGAAGCGGGACGACGGCCGGCTGCCGTCCTTCGACCCCGAGTCCGGCGTCGGCGTCGCCGCCTCGACGCGCCTCCTGGAGCGCAACATCACCCGCCACCACGCGGTGCCCGAGCGGGTCGGCGCGTGAGCTCCGTGATCCCGGGGCAGCGGAGGGAGGGGAGGCCCGGGCCCTCGTCGAAGGCGGTGGTCGGCGGCCCGCTCAGGACCCCGCTGAAGGCGCTCGGTCTGGCCGCCGCCCTGCTGGCGGCCGGCGCCGCGCCGGCCGCGGCCGGCGGCAGCCTGGTCACCGTCATCGACAACTCCCACGCCGACTCCGTCGTGGAGGTCGACCGGGCGGCCAACGTCCAGTACGGCAGCGGCGGCACGGCGGGCAGCGATCACGACGGCAGTGCCGTCGAAGCCCTGGAGGTCCTGTTCGGCGGTGCGCGCCGGGACGCCGACTGACGTCCCGGGCGGAACGGAACGGCCGGACACCGCCCTCGTGGTGCCCGGCCGTTCCCGTGCCCCGCTGTCGCGGGCGGTCAGTCCTCCAGGAGGTCGGGGCGGCCCAGCTCGTCGAGCTCGATCGGCTCCGGCCCGTCCGTCGGGGCGACGGCGGAGACCGTGCCCGCGGTGGCGGACGCGGGGACGGCGCCCGAGGCGTGGGCCGTGGCGGCGGAGCCGAGGAGGGCGCCGGTCACGGCGAGGGCGGCGAACAGGGTTCGGGTGGTGGTGGGGTTCATGCCCGGTCGACGGTCCCGCGGGCCGGCCGGTGGCGGAGAGTGACGCGGGAGAGGGAGAGGCGCCCGGCCACCGCCCGCGCGCCCCGCCGCACGGGCGGGGCCTCAGGCGCGGCTCGCCGCTCCGGCGGGCGTCTCGACGGGTGCCTCGACGGGCGCGGGGACCGGCTGCGGGACCGTCGTCGGCGGCATCGCGCGACGGGAGGCGCGGGTCTGGGTGAGGGCCGCGCCGGCCAGGACCACCAGGGCGCCCACCGGGGTGTTCCAGGTGAGGTGCTCGTCCAGGAGGGCGACGCCCGCCGTCGTGGCGATCACCGGGATGAAGTACGTGACCATCGAGGCCGTCGTCGGGCCGACCTCCGCGACGACGCCGTACTGGAGCAGCATCGCGTACCCCGTCCCGAGCGCGCCGAGCGCGATCACGGAGAGGAGCGGCAGGAGTTCCACGGACTCCGGGACCGAGGTGAACAGGGGGGTGACCACCGCCAGTTGCAGCGTCGCCAGGCCCACCTGGGAGCCGGCCAGCGAGAGGTTCGAGGCGCCCGTGCCGCTCAGGGTCCTGCGGACGTAGATCCAGCCGACCGCGTAGCTGAAGGAGGCGAGCAGGGCCAGGGCCGTGCCGGTCACGTCGAGACCGGAGAAGCCCTGCCAGGCGCCGAGCACGGTGAGCACGCCGACGAAGCCGATGCCGAGGCCGGCCGCGCGGACCCGGGTCGGGCGGTCCTCGGAGAGCGCCACCAGCGAGAGCGCCATGCCCCAGAGCGGCGTCGTCGCGTTGCAGATGCCCGCCAGGGTCGAGGGGATCGTCAGCTCCGCGTACGCGAAGAGGGAGAACGGCAGCGCGTTGAGGAGGAGGGCCGCGACCGCCAGGTGGCCCCAGACGCGGGCGCCGCGCGGCAGCCGGTCGCGCTTGACGACGATCGCGACGGCGAGCACCGCCGTACCGAACAGGAGCCGTCCGAAGGTGACCTGGAAGGGCGCGAACCCCTCCGTGCCGACCTTGATGAAGACGAAGCTGAAGCCCCAGATGAGGGCCAGGGCGCCGAAACGGACGCGCCAGTCGAGCAGACGGGAGGCGGGGGCGGGCGCGGAGGCGGGGGCGGGCGCGGGGGACGGGGAGGGCGGGGCTGCGGGGCTCATGCGCTCAGGGTGACCGGAAGGACGTCTTAGGACAAGCGAGAATTCCTCGACCCCTCCCCTTAGTATCGCTTACATGTTGAATCTGGAGCGCCTCCGCACCCTCGACGCCGTCGCCCGGCACGGTTCGGTCAGCGGCGCGGCCGACGGCCTGCACGTCACCACCTCGGCCGTCTCCCAGCAGCTGTCCAAGCTGGAGCGCGAGGTCGGGCAGCAGCTGCTCGCCAAGAACGGCCGGGGCGTGCGGCTCACCGACGCCGGACTGCTGCTCGCCGAGCACGCCGCCCGGATCCTGTCCCAGGTCCAGAGGGCGCAGGTCGACATCGAGGCCCAGCGGGGGAGGGTGGTGGGCGAGGTGCGGCTCGCGGGCTTCCCGACGGCGGCGCGCGGTCTCTTCCCGGCCGCCCTCGCCGCCCTGCGTGCGGGCCACCCCGAGCTCCGCGTCCGTACGACGGAACTGGAGCCGGAGCCGGGGGTGCGGGCGGTCCTGCGCGGTGACGCGGACCTGGCGATCGTCCTGGACTGGAGCAACAAGAGGGCGCCCGTCCCCGGCGGTCTGGAGCGCGCCCACCTCCTCGACGACTCCGCCGACGTGGCCCTGCCCGCGGATCACCCGCTGGCCGGACGGGAGGCGGTGGACCTGGAGGACTTCGCCGACGAGGAGTGGGTGTCCTGGCCCGAGGGCGAGTTCTGCCACGACTGGCTGATGTTCACGCTGCGCTCGCAGGGCGTCGAGCCGCGGATCGGACACTTCGCGGGGGAGCACCACACCCAGCTGGCCCTGGTCGCGGCGGGCCTCGGCGTGTGCATCACCCCCCGGCTCGGACGTCCGGTCCCGGACGGGGTCGCCTTCGTCCCCGTACGGCAGAAGGTGCGCCGCCACATCTACGCCACCTGGCGCGCCGACGCCGGCCGCCGGCCCTCCGTGCGGGCGGTCGTCGCGGCGCTCCGGGAAGCGGCGGAGCCGCCGAACGGCTGATCGTCCGTCAGAGGGCGGCGATCTTGCGGAAGTCCCAGGAGGCGACGGCGTCCGGGGTCAGCCGGAGCCAGGCGTGCCGACCGTCGTGCGGCATGGAGTCCAGGCCGAAGTTCTTGGCGGCGAAGAGCTGCTCGGGCACGTCGAGTTCGGGGCAGGGCTCGCCGGTGCGCGGCGCCTCGCCGACGAAGACGGCGGTGCCGGACAGTTCGACGCCGCGCAGCTCTCCGTACTCCTCGCCGTCGTCCACCACGACCGCGATCCTCGGGTCGGCGCGCAGCTCCGCCCAGCGTCGGCTGCGGGTGATCGAGTACAGCCACAGCGAGGAGCCGTCCCAGACGAACCAGAGGGCGCTGACGTGCGGGCGGCCGTCGGCGGAGACCGTCGCGACCCGGCAGGTGCGCTGTTCGGCGAGGAAGGAGTCGAGCTCGGCCGGGGTCATCATGATCCGGCGTCCACGGCGCTGTGCGACGGTCATCGTCCGCACCCTTCTGGATTTCTGATGAGACGTCAGAAAGCATGGGGGGTCGGTCGCGCGCGTGCAAGGGGAGGTCGGGAGGGCCATGACACGGAATCCGGGAGAACGGCTCGGGGAGCGGATCCGTCCGGACGGCGGAACCGTCCTGCTCACCGTCGAGTGCCAGCGGGGCGTCGTCGGCCCCGACAGCGCCCTGCCCGAACTGGCCGCCGCCGCGCGTGCGTCGGGCGCCCTGCGGAACGTCGCCCGGCTCGTCGCCGCCGCGCACGCGGCGGACGTCCAGGTCGTCCACGCCGTCGCCGAGCGGCGCCCCGACGGACGGGGCGCCAACACCAACGCCCGGCTGTTCAGGGCCGCCGCCCGACTGCCCGTGCAGCAGCACAGCGGCAGCGGGGCCGTCCGGATCGCCGAACCGATCGAGGTCGCCGACGAGGACCTGGTGGTCCGGCGCCTGCACGGGCTCTCGCCGCTCGCCGGCACCGACGTCGACGCGCTGCTCCGCAACCTCGGCTGCCGGACGCTGATCGTCACCGGGGTCTCCGCCAACGTGGCCGTGCCCAACGCCGTCTTCGACGCCGTGAACCTCGGCTACACGGTCGTCGTGCCCGGGGACGCCGTCGCGGGGGTGCCGGCCGACTACACCCCCGCGATGATCCGTCACACCCTCGCCCTCGTCGCCACGATCACCACGACCGACGAGGTGCTGGAGTGCTGGAAGGCCCCCCGGGGCGACGGCGGTGCCGTCAGCCGGGGCTGATCTCCTCGCCCACCACCTGGATGGGCTCCGGCGGCAGCGGCGAGGGCGCCGGGCCGGACTTCACGCTGCCGTCGGAGATGTCGAAGCGGCTCCGGTGGCAGGGGCAGACGATGACGCCGTCCTCGACGCTGCTCACGGCGCAGCCCTGATGGGTGCACTTCGAGGAGAAGGCCTTGAACTCGCCCGCCTTCGGCTGGGTGATCACCAGGCCCTTGTCGGCGAGGATCTTTCCGCCGCCCACCGGGATGTCCCCGGTCCGCGCCAGCGCCGTGCCCTCCGGCGCCGCACCCTCCGGTGCCGTGCTCTTGTCGTCCGCGCCGTCCCCGCAGGCGGCGAGCGCCGCCGCCAGGCCCGCGCTGCCCGCCGCCGCGACCACCGTCCGACGTGCCACTCCGCTCATGTGCTGCCCCATTTCGCTCGCCGTGCTCGCCGTACTCGGTGCACTGGTGTGCCGGGGTCGACGGTACGGCTGTGAGCCGTGTCCCGTTCACGGGATCCGCACTTCGAGAGCCTCACGGTTCCGAGCGGAGCGTCGGAAACCGGACGTCCTTCGATGAAAGCGTCCGGCTCCGGTGAACCCGTCGGTCAGTGTTCGTCACGTACGGGCCGTGCCGCTCGGGGCCACTCCGTGCCCCCGCCGGACCGCCCTCCCCGGCCCCCTGCGCACGCAGTACGGCGCCGCTGTCGTCGACCCGCTCGACAGCCCGCAGCACCGCTTCGGCACCCAGGCGCGTCCTGACCGGGTCGTCCGGCCGCCCGGCCCCGGTGGTCACTCCGGATCGTTCCGGGCGTCCCTCCCGGCGGCGCCCGGCTCTTCCGGCGCGCCGGCCCGGGATTTCGTTCCGCTTTTCCGGTGTTTTCCTCTTCTTCGCCCCGCCGTGGTGGGGAGATTCCCCGCGTTCCGATCCGCCTCCTTCTGAATTTCGAACTCCACGGCGAAACCGGCGTCAATCATTCACCGCACGCCCATGGTCCTCCCCGCGCTTTTGGTCGGCTTCCTCCGGATTGAGGCTGCTTACGGCGAGGTCGAGGCGTATTCGGGTGCCGTCCGGGCCCCATGGCAAATCTTTACCGTTCCGCTCGACATATGCGTCGATTGTCTGGATTTAAGGATGATCTAATGATCATGTTCGACGGGGGGAGGGGCATTTCGACTACCCCTGCTTTCCGAAAAGAGCCTGTCAAAAGGCTTTAGCCGTACTGGTGGATCCAGTGCGGCCTGCGGAGTGCGCACTGTGCGCACCCCCTTCTTGGGGAGTTTTCTGTGTCGCGATATAGATGGCCCACGCTGGGCATACCAGGGACCCTGCTCCTGGCCATGTCCGTGCTGGCGGCTCCGCCGGCCCCCGCGTCCGCGGCCTCCGGTCCACCGGCCCACGCGTCCTCGGCGTCCGCTCCGGCGGCCGCGAAGACGCCCGCCGGACCCGCCGAATCGACGGGTCCGGCGGCAGACGTCCTCGTCAACGGGTGGGGCGACAACGCGGGTTACCACCTGGCGGTGGGCACCGGCGCCGGCGGCTACACCTGGCGTGAGCTGGCGGTCATGCGTCCGGGAGGCATCGACGACGCCTCCTGGACGGGCTACCAGTGCGTCTCGGGCGACGGGCGCTACGCGGCGGTGGCGATACTGCCGGCGTCCGCCGTCAACCGGGCGGAAGCCCGGGACCACGGCGCGTTCGCGTACTCGGTCGACCTGCGCAGCGGCGCCGTCAAGCCGGTGGCCGGCGGTGTGGCGATGAAGTACCACTCGCCGGGCTGCGGCCTCGCCGGAGAGGCGACGTTCGTCGTCAACCCCGGTGAGAACCAGCGCAGTACGCAGGTCCTCTCGGTGGACCTGCCCACGGGCAGGATCCGCAGCGCGGTCACCGTGCAGGGGCAGGTGACCTCCGTGGTCCCCACCTCCGAGGGCCCGGTCGGCGTGATGGGTGCCGCGCTCGTGCGGATCCCCTCGCCCGTGGCGGGCTCCGCAGCGCCGAAGGTGCTCGCGAAGGTCGACGGTGACGCGTACGACCTGCGCCCGACGGCGGAGGGAACGGTGGACTTCGCGGTCCAGCCCGAGCGCTCCGAACCGTCCCGGCTGATGCGGCTGCGCTCCGGAAAGCTCTCCACCCTGGGGCGGGGCCCCAAGGAGTCGCTGCGCCTGATGCAGGGCCGCTCCGGCCACGCCATCGCTGTGGGTGCCAGCGAGGTCGCCCCCGGCTCCGGGATCACCAGGGCACAGGCCAAGGGCCTCCCGAACGGCGTCACCGCCGTCTCCCTCGACGGCGGTGCCCTGATGGGCGACGGCGCCAGGACCACCTCGGCCGCGCCCCTGGTGCTGGCCACCAGGACCGGCGGGCTGTTGAACCGCCCGGCGGCGAAGTCGGCCAAGTCCGCGGTCACCACGCTGCCGACCCCCGTGGCGAAGCCCGTCGTCGCGCCCTCACCTGCCGGCAAGTCCCTGAACACCGCGCCGAGTTCCGTCTCCGGCAGCCGGTCGACGAAGTCGTCGCAGTCGGCCACCCCCCTGGCGGTGGCGGCGCAGACGACGCCCAAGTGCGCGGTGGACCGTCTGGCCGAGAACCGGCAGGTCCTGCAGCCCGGTACGGAGCAGGTCTCCTGGGCCATCCAGATGGCGGAGCAGGGCCTGCTGACGGGCTCGGCCTACACCCGCCCGGCCGGATACGCGAACCTGGGCCTGGCGGCGTACGCCCCCAACGGCGACTTCGGCCGCGTGGCGCTCAAGCACCCGGCGAACGACACCTTCGACTCGGTGCCCCGCTCCGTCTACCAGGCGATCGTCGCGCAGGAGAGCAACTTCAGCCAGGCTTCCTGGCACGCCCTGCCCGGCATCGCGGGCGGCGCACTGGTGGGCGACTACTACGGCGCCGGCGGTTCGATCAGCCACATGGACTACGCCAAGGGCGACTGCGGCTACGGCCTGGGCCAGGTCACCAGCGGCATGTCCAAGGGCGACACCACCTACTCGGTGAACGGCCAGACGAAGATCGCCGTCGACTACCAGGAGAACGTGTCCGCGGGCCTGCAGATCCTGGAGAAGACCTGGAACCAGCTCTACGACGCGGGCATCACCGTCAACGGCGGCAACCCGCGCTACCTGGAGAACTGGTACCTGGCCGCCTGGGCGTACAACTCCGGCGTCCAGCCCACCGCGGCCTTCGGCAACACCACCGGCTGCGTCCCGAGCCCCACCTGCGTCGGAGCGGACGGAACCTGGGGCCTGGGCTGGGCCAACAACCCGGCCAACCCCGACTACCCGCCGACCCGCGCCCCCTATCTGCGCTCCTCCTACGGTGACGCCTCGCACCCCGCGAGCTGGCCGTACCAGGAGCGCATCATGGGGTGGATGGGCCAGCCCATCCTGCGCTTCAACCAGCCGGCGTACGCCAAGCCCGACTACCACGGCGGCAAGACCTGGCTGCAGATCCCGCCGGTCGGCTCGTTCTGCACGGCCGACAACAAGTGCGACCCGACGGGCGCGCAGAACCCCAAGAACTGCACCCTGGCCAGCCTCCAGTGCTGGTGGCACTCGCCCGTGACGTTCATCCCGGACTGCGCCACCACGTGTGCGACCAGCGCGTACGGTGCGGCGGCCGGATCGACCGAACCGGCCATGGTCAAGCCCCACCCGCATCCGCCGACCTGCACCCTGGACACCTCCAAGGTCCCGAACGCCGGGTACGGGGCGCCGATCATCGTCGACGAGTCCCAGAGCCAGCCACCGCTGAACCGGGTGGGCTGCGGTTCGTCGAACTGGTCGCAGGGCGGCACCTTCACGTACTCCTACGGCAGCAACGCCGCCGGCGACCCGATCGGCGCCCTGGACACCCACCAACTGGGCGCGGGCTTCGGCGGACACGTGCTGTTCACGCACACCGAGGACGGCTCCAACCCGGACCTGATCAACACCGGTACGTGGACGCCCAACCTGCCCAAGCTGCAGTACTACAAGATCAAGCTGCACTTCCCGTCGACCGCGGCCTCGGCCACCAACGTGGTCTACGCGATCAACCCGGGCGGCGGCGTGAGCCCGTGGAAGATCCGGGTGAACCAGGACTGGGGATCCGAGGAATGGGTCACCATCGGCACCTTCGCCATGCAGAACGGCGGAAACGTCAAACTCACCAACCAGAGTGAGATCACCGGCTCCGGCAACATCAACTACGCGGACTACGACGTCGCCTACGACGCCGTGGCCTTCATCCCCATGGGAGGCACGCCGGGCCAGCCGATCGGCGGACCGCCCGGCATCAAGGACGCGCCCAAGGGCAGCAACCCGGCCTGGACCCAGTGCGGCTGCGTGCGACGCACCGCCGGTGACCCGGTGGACACCAGCACCGGATACTTCGGCGAGACCGTCACCGACCTGAGCACTCCCGGCCGCGGCGCGCCGCTGAACTTCTCGCGCACCTACGCCTCCGCCCTGTCCAGCCCGGCCGGCCCGAACGCGGCCCTGGCCGTCGACGGCGCCTTCGGCTGGGGCTGGACGTACTCCTACAACCTCTCCGCCACCACCGACGGCACCAGCGGCAACGTCACGGTGAGCCAGGAGGACGGCTCCCAGGTCACCTTCGTCGCCAACGCGGGCACCTACGCCCCGAGCGCGCCGCGCTACAACGCGTCCCTGACCAAGTCGGGCACGACGTACACCTTCACGCGGAAGTCGAAGGACGTCTTCACCTTCGACACCGCCACCGGGCACCTGCTCTCGGCGACCGACCTGGCGGGCAGCAAGGCCACCCCGCCGTACGCCACCACCATGGCGTACGACGGCTCCGGCCGGCTGAGCACCATCACGGACCCGGGCGGCCGCGTCTACACCCTGACCTGGACCGGCAGCCACGTCACGGGCCTGTCCGACTCGGCGGGCCGCAAGGTCACCTACGGCTACGACGGCGCCGGCAACCTCACCGACGTCTACGGTGCCGGGACCACCCGGACCCCGTCGCTCAAGGACGACGACCACGCCACGTTCGGCTACAACGCGGCGCACCTGATGACCTCGATGCGCTCCGCCGCGCAGTACGGCTCCACGGCGACCCCCGCCCCGGACACGACGAACGTGTACGACGCCTCCGAGCGGGTCACGAAGCAGACCGACCCGCTGGGCGCCGTCACCGTCTTCGAGTACGGTCCGGACGCCGCGGCGGGACTGACCGCCGGGCAGACCCGGGTCACCGACCCGGCGGGCCACAAGACGCTCTACACCTACCAGAGCGGGATGCTGACGTCCGAGACCCGAGGGGTCGGCACCGCCGACGCCGGGACGTGGACGTACACCTACGACCCGATCAGCATGGGCATGACGTCGGCGAGTGACCCCAAGGGGAACCTGCAGACCTTCGCCTACGACGACCACGGCAACCAGATCTCGGCGAGCGACGCCCGCGGCTTCACCACGAGCCAGGCGTACGACGCCACGGACCGTCTGATCACCAAGATCGACCCGACCGGTCTGCAGACCACCTACGCCTACGACGAAGCCGGGCACGTCACCGCTTCGGGCAGCGGCTTCGGACTGCTCACCAGCGTCACCCAGCAGCCGGTGAGCGGCACCGCCGCCGCCCGCCAGGTGAACATCTACTACGAGGACGCCGCGCACCCCGCGGACGCCACCCGTACGGTGAACGCGCGCGGCAACACCAGCACGAACACCTTCGACGCGGCCGGCAACATCACCGGCGCCACCGACGCCGAGGGCAACAAGACCCTCTACGGGTACGACGCCGCCCGGGGCCTGATGACCTCCACGGTCAGCCCGGCGGGCGTCGCGGCCGGCACCGCGACCGGCTGCACGCCGCCCGCCAAGGGCTGCACCAGGTTCAGCTACGACGCCCGGGGCCACCACATCAGGACGGTGGACCCGCTGGGCCGTGCGGTGTCGGCGACCTTCGACGCCAACGGCAACATGACCTCGTCCACCGACGCCAACAACCACAAGACCGTCAACGGGTTCGACGCCTTCGACCAGAAGACCGGCGTCACCCTCCCGGACAACAGCAAGCTCACCACCGTCTACAACGGCGACGGGACCGTGGCCAGGACCGTCGACGCGGCGGGCGCGCCCACCGTCTACGGCTACAACGCCCAGGGGCGGCAGACCACCAGGAAGGACCCGGACAACCGGGTCACGACGGTCGCCTACGACACCGCGGGCAACATGCTGACGTCCACCGACCCGCAGGGCCGCGTGACCACGTACACCTACGATCCGGCCGGCAAGCCGATCACGGTCACGTACTCCGACGGCACGACGCCGAACGTCACCATCGGCTACGACCCGGCGGGCCGCCAGACGGCGATGACCGACGGCACCGGCACCACCACCCGGTCCTACAACGCCTTCGGCCAGCTGGCCTCCCAGACCAACGGCGCGGGCGCGACCACCACGTTCGGCTACGACGCCGACGGCAACGAGACCTCCGTCGTCTACCCCGGCGGCACCGGCCGCACCGTGACCCGCACCTTCGACAAGGCCGACCGACTGACCGGGCTGCTGGACTGGAACGCCAGGTCCACCACCTTCGGCTACGACGCCGACAGCCACTGGAACTCCACCACCTACCCCAACGGCACCGTCTCCACCACCGGCTTCGACGACGCCGGCCAGCGGCTGACGGACACCCTCAAGAAGGGCACCACCACCCTCGCCTCCCTGACCTACACCCGTGACCCCGCGGGCCAGCTCACCGGCGAGACGCCCACGGGCCTGCCGGGCGGCGCCCAGACCTTCGGCTACACCCCGCGCGACCAGCTGCAGACCTCCACGGCCGGTGCCGTGACCACGAGCTTCGGCTACGACGCCGCGGGCAACCCGACCAAGGTCGGCACCGCCCACCAGGTCTTCGACGCGGCCGGCCAGCTGTGCTGGTCCACCACCGGCACCGCACCGGTCAACCCGGACTGCGGCACCCCCGCGGCCGGCGCCACCACGTACGCCTTCGACCCCCAGGGCAACCGGACCCGGGCCACCACGGGGTCCGGCGCGGTCAGTTCGTACACCTACGACCAGGCCGGGCACCTCACCAAGGCCGTCGTCGGCGGCACCACGTCGACCTACGCCTACGACGGCAACGGCCTGCGCGCCTCCAAGACGGTGGGGTCCACGACCACCGCCTTCTCCTGGGACGCGGACCAGGACGCGAACCTGCTGTACGACGGGACCACGAGCTACCTCTACGGCCCCGGCGGCACCCCGGTCGAGCAGATCGCGGCGGCCGGAAGCCAGTGGTACTTCCACGACCAGCTCGGCTCCACCCGCGCACTGACCGACGCCGCCGGCGCGGTCGCCGGTGCGTACGGCTACACGCCGTACGGCACGGTCGGCGCGCACACCGGAGCGTCGTCCCCGCTGCAGTACTCGGGCCAGTACGCGGACGCCGAAACGGGTCTGACCTACCTCCGTGCCAGGTACTACGACCCCGCGACCGCGCAGTTCCTCACCGTCGACCCCGAGGTGCGCAGCACGCTCAGCGCCTACGGGTACGTCGACGACAACCCGCTCAATCACGCCGACCCCAGCGGAAGGTTCTTCGGAGCGCTCCTGGGCGGCGTCGCGGCCGTGCTCGCGGCGCCCGAGGCACTGGTCGTCTTCGTGGTGGCCGTCGTCGTCGTGGTCGCGGTCATCGCGGTGGCCTATGCCATCAGCGAGGGCATCAACAGCTGGCGCGACTCGCAGAGTTACGGCACCACCTACGACTCGACCAGCGACGACAGCACCTCATGGGACACCAGTTCGGGCGTCGCCCAGTCGAAGGGCGGCAAGCAGTCCAGCGGCAAGACCTTGTCCGCCGCCGAACAGGAGGCGCTGGACAGGGCCGCCAAGGGCCTGCCCTGTCTCGACCCGAAGGTGCTGAAGTCGGCCAAGCAGAAGCAGAAGTTCAACGAGAAGCTCTCGGGCGACCGCAACGCGCAGAAGCGCCGCAGCAACTGACACCCGCCCCGCACCACCCCGTGCCCCCGTCCGGCGAACGCGCCGGACGGGGGCACGGGGCCTTCCGGCCCTCTCCTCAGACGTCTTCGGCGACCAGCGCCGCCGCCCGCCGCGGGTCCCCGTCGGCGCGGACGAGGAGGGCATCCGCGTCCCACGTCACCTCGCTCCGGCCGGCGGTGACGAGCAGCAGCGTCAGGTTCGCCTCGAAGCGCGAGGCGTAGAGGGCCGCGTCCACCGAGGGCAGCAGGGCGTAGACCGCGTCCAGCAGGGCGCACGCCGCGGCATCGCGGCGCTCCCGGGCGGCCGGGTCGCAGGCCCGGAGGGCCTCGCCGACCCCCGGATCCTCCGGGTCGTACTTCCGCAGCGCGGGCAGCAGCCCGGGATCGCCCAGCACCGCCGCCGCGGCGAACGTCTGCACGTACGCCGTCTCCTCCTCGAGCAGCGCCGCGAGCAGGGGGACGGCGCCCGGATCCCGGCGCACCGCCAGACCGCGCACGGCCTCCTCGTGCGTCTCCGCGTCCTCGTCGTCGACGCGCCGCCACAGGGCCGCCCTGACGTCCGGGCCGTCCACCTCGGCGAGCTGTCCCAGCGCGAAGACGGCCTGCTCGCGCACGCGCGCCTCGTCGTCGGAGGTCAGCCGGACCAGGGCCACCAGCACGGGATCGTCCGCCCGCCCGGACAGGGCGGCGGCCAGCTCGCTCGCCACCTCGGCACGCACGTGGGGGTCGTCGGCACCGGTTCGGGCGACGAGGGCAGCGATCTCTTCCGCGTTCATGGCCTCATGGTCCCGCAGCCCCGTCCGCCCCCGCGCATCGGGGCGGACCGGCGCGACGGCTCGGGCACCTCTCGTCACGATCACGCGCGGTTACGATGCACACTTCATGCCGGAGGCCGGCAGCGAGGGACGCGGCTCGTCGACCGGCGGCTCCGGTTCCCGCCCCCTGGAAGGCCTTCCGCGGACCGCACGGCTGAAGAGATGGGTGGCCTGGGAAAATGTTGGAAGAGGTCGTAGCGACCCGCTACGTCACGCCCTTGCGCGAGGGCGGCTCGCTCCCCGGGATCGTCGAGGCCGACGACCTCGGCACGTACGTCATGAAATTCACCGGCGCCGGCCAGGGGCGCAAGACCCTGGTCGCCGAGGTCGTCTGCGGGCAGCTGGCCCGCAGGCTCGGCCTGCGGGTGCCGGAGCTCGTCACCATCCAGCTCGACCCGGTCATCGGGCTCTCCGAACCCGACCAGGAGGTGCAGGAGCTGCTCAAGGCGAGCGGCGGCCTCAACCTGGGCATGGACTTCCTGCCGGGCTCGCTGGGCTTCGACCCGCTCGCGTACGAGGTCGACCCCCGGGAGGCCGGCCGGATCGTCTGGTTCGACGCGCTGATCAACAACGTCGACCGCTCCTGGCGCAACCCGAACATGCTCGTCTGGCACGGCGACCTCTGGCTCATCGACCACGGCGCCACCATGATCTGGCACCACAACTGGCCGGGCGCCCGGGCCTCCGCCGCGAAGCCGTACGACGCCTCCGACCACGCGCTCGCCCCCTTCGCCCCGGACGTCGCCGCCGCGGCCGCCGAGCTCGCGCCGCTCGTCACCCGCGAGCTCCTGGAGGAGGTCGCCGCCGACGTCCCCGACGAGTGGCTCGTCGACGAGCCCGGCTTCGACGGCACGGACGAGGTGCGCGCCGCGTACGTCTCGGCGCTGCTGCCGCGCGCCGCCGGCATCCACGAGCGGATCACGCTCGGGCCGCGCACCGAGAGCCGGCCGCAGCAGCCGCCCGGCTGGCTCGCCGAACGCCTCGCGCCCCGCAAGCACACCACCGAGAAGGACAGCACGACGTGACCGACCGCGATGTCTTCGAGTACGCCCTGCTGCGCGTGGTGCCCCGGGTGGAGCGGGGCGAGTGCTTCAACGCGGGAGTGGTCGTCTACTGCCGCGCCCGGTCCTTCGTGGCCGCCCGTACGCATCTCGACGAGGCCAAGCTGACGGTGCTCGACCCGGCGGCCGACGTGACCGGCGTCCGGGCCGCGCTGCGCGCCGTCGAGGGGGTCTGCCTGGGCGGCGACGCGGCGGGCCAGGCCGCGCGCGACGACGCGGGACGACGCTTCCGCTGGCTGATCGCGCCGCGCTCCACGGTCGTCCAGCCGGGCCCCGTCCACACGGGTCTGACCGCCGACCCCGAGGCCGAGGTGGAACGGTTGCTCGACCTCCTCGTCCGGTAGGGGCGGGGAGTGACCGGGTGCACCCGGTGGGCCGTTGACACCGGGTGCCAGGGCTTCTAGCGTCTCGTCCTGCGGACGATACTAAGCGGTCGCTCATGTGCGGGACGCAGGAGCGGACGGACGGTTCGGCCGCGACCAGGGACGATCCCAAGGGCGAGGAGAACCAAGCATGTCCACCACCGAGCAGCGCGTAGCCATTGTCACGGGTGCCGCACGGGGCATCGGCGCGGCCACCGCGCTCCGCCTGGCGGCCGAGGGCCGCGCCGTCGCCGTGCTCGACCTCGACGAGGCGGCCTGCAAGGACACCGTCGAGAAGATCACCGCCGCGGGCGGCACCGCCCTCGCGGTCGGCTGCGACGTCTCCGACGGCGCGCAGGTGGAGGCCGCCGTCGCGCGGGTCGCCGCCGAGCTCGGCGCGCCGACGATCCTCGTCAACAACGCGGGCGTGCTCCGCGACAACCTGCTCTTCAAGATGTCCGAGTCCGACTGGGACCTCGTCATGAACGTCCACCTCAAGGGCGCCTTCCTGATGGCGAAGGCCGTCCAGAAGCACATGGTGGACGCGGGCTTCGGCCGGATCGTCTCCCTCTCGTCCTCCTCGGCGCTCGGCAACCGCGGCCAGGCCAACTACTCGGCCGTCAAGGCGGGTCTGCAGGGCTTCACCAAGACCCTCGCCAAGGAGCTCGGCAAGTTCGGCGTCACCGCCAACGCGGTCGCCCCGGGCTTCATCGTCACCGAGATGACCGCGCAGACCGCCGAGCGCGTCGGCATGGGCTTCGAGGAGTTCCAGGCGGCCGCCGCCTCCATGATCCCGGTGCAGCGGGTCGGCCGTCCCGAGGACGTCGCCCACGCGATCGCGTTCTTCACCGGCGACGACGCCGGCTTCGTCTCCGGCCAGGTCATGTACGTGGCCGGCGGCCCGCTCAACTGACGACCGACAGCAAGAGGAGGAGGCACGCATGAGCGCACAGGAACGGCCGGAGCCCTCCGGCAAGGTCGCCCTCGTCACCGGCGCCAGCCGGGGCATCGGCTACGGCGTCGCCGAGGCCCTCGTGGCCCGCGGCGACCGGGTCGTCATCACCGGGCGCGGCGAGGAGGCCCTCAAGGAGGCCGTCGAGCGGCTCGGGGCCGACCGGGTCATCGGCGTCGCCGGCAAGGCGCACGACGAGGCCCACCAGGCCGTCGCCGTCGAGGCGGCCATGGACGGCTTCGGCCGTCTGGACTTCCTGGTCAACAACGCCGGCACGAACCCCGTCTTCGGGCCCATGGCCGACCTGGACCTCGGGGTGGCCCGCAAGGTGTTCGAGACGAACGTGATCTCCGCGCTCGGTTTCGCGCAGCGGAGCTGGCACGCCTGGCAGAAGGAGCACGGCGGGGCGATCGTGAACATCGCCTCGATCGCCGGCGTCTCCGCCTCGCCCTTCATCGGCGCGTACGGAATGAGCAAGGCCGCGATGGTCAATCTGACCCTTCAGCTGGCGCACGAATTCGCGCCGGTCGTGCGGGTCAACGCGATCGCTCCGGCCGTCGTGAAGACGAAATTCGCACAGGCGCTTTATGAGGGTCGCGAGGCGGAGGCGGCCGCCTCCTATCCGCTCGGCCGGCTCGGCGAGCCCGAGGACATCGGCGGCGCGGCGGCCTTCCTCACCTCGTCCCAGTCGGAGTGGATCACCGGCCAGACGCTGGTCGTCGACGGCGGCATTTTCCTGAACGCCGGAGTCGGGTGACCGATAACCGGACACTTTCCGGATTCCTCTGTCCGGATTGCGCCCGGTTGCGCGCTGAATGCCTCAAGTGCCCCGGCAGGCTCGAACATTGACCTGACGGGGTGCTGCGGTATCGTCGGCCGACCCATGGCTGAACGAGGAGCGTGCACGTGTTCAACCGGACCAGTCTGCAGGCCGCTGCAGCCCTTGTGTCCATATCCCTGGTAACCGGATGCGGTGTCTTCTCGGACAGCGAATCCGCCGGGGATCAGAGAATCGTCGTCGGCACGACGAGCTCTCCCACCACGCTTGATCCGGCCGCCGCCTGGGACAATTCCTGGGAGCTCTTCCGGAATGTCTTCCAGACCTTGGTGAGTTTCCCGACGGGCACCACCACCCCGCAGTCGGACGCCGCCGACTGCAAGTTCACGGACACCTCCAGTCGGGTCTTCGAGTGCAAGCTCGTGGAGGGCCTGACCTTCTCCAACGGGCACAAGCTGGACGCCAAGGCCGTCCAGTACTCGATCGAGCGCATCCGCACGATCAACCACAAGGGCGGCCCGAACGGCATGCTCGGCTCGCTCGACAAGATCGACACCGTCGGCGACCGCACCGTCGTCTTCCGGCTCAACAAGCCGGACGCCACCTTCCCGTTCGTCCTCGCCACCCCCGCGATGTCGCTGGTGGACCCCGCCGAGTACCCGGCCGACCAGCTCCGCAAGGACGGCAAGATCATGGGCTCCGGCCCGTACGTCCTCGACTCGTACACCGAGCGCGAGACGGCGGAGCTGACGAAGAACCCCACCTACAAGGGCTTCGCCGACCGCAAGAACGGCGGCGTCACGATCCGGTACTTCGACTCCTCCGACGCCATGGTCGCCGCCCTCCGGAAGAAGGAGATCGACGCCACCTACCGCGGCCTCACCGCCGAGGAGGTCGTCGCCCTCCAGGAGGACAAGCCGGAGAACAAGGGCCTCCAGCTCATCGAGTCGACCGGCGCCGACATCCGCTACCTGGTCTTCAACACCCAGGACGAGTCCGTCGCCAAGCTGCCCGTCCGCAAGGCCATCGCCCAGCTCGTCGACCGCGACGAACTGGTCAACAAGGTCTACCAGGGCACCGCCGAGCCCCTGTACTCGATGGTGCCCAAGGGCATCGCCGCCCACACCACCAAGTTCTTCGACCGCTTCGGCTCGCCCAGCGAGGAGAAGGCGAAGAGGATCCTCCGCAAGGCCGGCATCAACGACCCCGTCGAGCTGGACTTCTGGTACACCACCGACCGGTACGGCTCCTCGACGGCCGCCGAGTTCACCGAGCTCAAGCGGCAGCTGGAGGAGTCCGGCCTCTTCAAGGTCACCCTGCACGGCAAGCCCTGGAAGGAGTTCCAGGCGGGTTACCAGAAGGGCGAGTACCCGGTCTTCGGCCGCGGCTGGTTCCCCGACTTCCCGGACCCGGACAACTTCGTCGCCCCCTTCGTGGGCAAGGAGAACGTCCTCGGCACGCCCTACGAGAGCTCCCGGATCACCGGCGAACTGCTGCCGAAGTCCCGTCGCGAGAGCGACCGCGGGACCGTCACGGACGACTTCGTGGAGGCCCAGGAGATCATGGTCCAGGACGTCCGGCTGCTGCCCCTGTGGCAGGGCAAGCTGTACATCGCGGCCGGCGAGGACATCGGCGGCGGCGAGCGCGCCCTCGACCCGCAGACGGTCATGCAGATGTGGGAGCTGAGCCGACGCGCCAGTTGGTGACGGGCCTGCCGGGGGCCGCTGTCAGTGGCCCCCGGTAGGTTTTCGGACGGAGTAACAGGAACGTCCACCGGAGGTTGTTGACCGTGACCGACACCAGCATGCTGCCCGAGTCCTGGCGGGGTGTCCTCGGCGAGGAGCTGCAGAAGCCGTACTTCGCCCAGCTCACCCAGTTCGTCGAGGAGGAGCGCGCCAAGGGGCCGGTCTTCCCCCCGAAGGACGAGGTCTTCGCCGCCCTCGACGCCACCCCGTACGACGAGGTGAAGGTCCTGATCCTCGGCCAGGACCCCTACCACGGCGAGGGGCAGGGCCACGGCCTCTGCTTCTCCGTCCGCCCCGGCGTGAAGACCCCTCCCTCCCTGCGGAACATCTACAAGGAGATGCACGAGGAGCTCGGCCACCCGATCCCGGACAACGGCTATCTGATGCCGTGGGCCGAGCAGGGCGTCCTCCTGCTCAACGCCGTTCTGACGGTCCGGTCCGGCGAGGCGAACTCGCACAAGAACAAGGGCTGGGAGAAGTTCACGGACGCGGTGATCACCGCCGTGGCCTCCCGCCCCGACCCCGCCGTCTTCGTCCTGTGGGGCAACTACGCGCAGAAGAAGCTGCCGCTCATCGACGAGGAGCGGCACGTCGTGGTGAAGGGCGCGCACCCCTCGCCGCTGTCGGCGAAGAAGTTCTTCGGCTCGCGGCCCTTCACCCAAATCGACGCGGCCGTCGCGGCCCAGGGACACGAGCCGATCGACTGGCGCATCCCGGACCTCGGCTGAGCCTCGGCCCGATCCGGGCCGGGTGCGGCTAGCGTCGTCACTCCCAGTGGGTGAGCGGGTGGAGGTCGCGGTGACCGAGCAGCAGCAGGTGTCGGACGACGGGGTCATGACCAGGATCGGGCAGGCCATGATGCTGCTCCACGGCGGCGACCGCGAGGAGGCCCGCAACCGCTTCGGGCTGCTGTGGCAGCAGATCGGCCCGGACGGCGACCCCCTGCACCGCTGCACCCTCGCGCACTACATGGCGGACGCCCAGGACGACCCCGACACCGAGCTGGCCTGGGACCTGCGGGCGCTGAGCGCGGCCGAGGGGTTCGCCGAGGAGCGGCTCGCCGCGCACGACTCGACGGCCGCCCTCAGGGCGCTGTACCCCTCGCTCCATCTGAACCTGGCCGCCGACTACGCCAAGCTCCGGCGGCCCGACGCCGCGCGGGTCCACCTGGACCGGGCCCGCGCCGCTTCGGACCATCTCGACGACGACGGCTACGGGAACGGGGTGCGGGCCGCGATCGAGCGCCTGGAGCTGCGGCTCCGGGACGCGTGACCGGCCCCGGAGGGAGCCTCAGGGGCCGTACGCCCCGTGGCAGATCCTGGCCCGGGCGCTGTCGGGGTCCCAGCCGCCGTACCGCTCGCCCAGGGCGCAGACGTCCGCCCGGGAGACCGGTGGGTTCCTCGGCGGCTCCGTGGACTCCGGCAGCCCGAAGGGGCCGGGCCGGGCCGCCGGGCGCGGACGCTCGTGCTGCCGCGGTACGGGGGCGGGGTGCGGCCCCTCCGGGAGGGGAGGCGTCACCGCCCGCCGGTGCCGCCCCGCCGGAGGGGTCGCGCGGGGCGCGGCGGACGGCGGGGGAGCGGGGAGCGCCGCTTCGAGGGCCTCGCGGGCCGGGCCCTCGACGATCTGCGGTGCCACGTCCTGGGCGGTGCCTAAGGTGTCGGGCGCGGGGACGGGGGCGGGGGTGGGCGCCGTCGGCGGGGCGTCCACCGAGACGCAGCCGGCCAGGGCGGCGACCGCCGCCCCGACCAGGATCTTCGCTGTTGTTCGGGTTCCATGCACCCGCGCAACTCTGCTGCTCCGTGCGCGATCTTCGCGCCCCTACCGGTGGGGAATGCCCCGCACGGGTGAGCCGCGCCGGGCCCGGTCTTGACGAGTCCGGCCGTGCGGGGCCCGGCCGTGCGGGGCGGTGTCGCCCCGGGCGGGGTCAGTCGCCGGTGGCGCCGTCGATGCGCTCGCGGATGAGGTCGGCGTGGCCGTTGTGGCGGGCGTACTCCTCGATCATGTGGAGGTAGATCCACCGGAGGTTGAAGGTCTCGCCGGTGCGGTGCTCGCCCAGGCCCAGGTCGTCGAGGCCACGGCCGGCGGCCAGGGTGCGCGCGTGGGCGATCTCGGCCTGCCAGGTGGCGTGGGCCTCCTCGTAGGTGTCCTCGTCCGTGACGTGGATGTCCCGGTCGTGGTCCTCCTCCGTCGAGTAGATCCACTCCGCCTTCTCACCGGCCAGGACGCGGCGAAACCAGCCGCGCTCGACCTCGGCCATGTGCCGGACCAGACCCAGCAGGTTGAGGTCCGAGGGCGGGGCGGAGGGGGTGCGCAGCTGGGCGTCGTCGAGACCCTCGCACTTCATCGCGAGGGTCGCGCGGTGGAATTCGAGCCACTGTTCCAGGGCCTCGCGCTCGCCCGTGGTGGTGCCCGGATCGACGCGCGGGGTGGTGTCGGTGCGTTCGGTGGTCATGGGCGGCATCGTCTCCCATGATCGCGGGAGGCGCCAGCGGTTTCACGGCCCGTCGGAGCCTCCGTCGGCCACGGGCGTCAGGCCGTGCCTCCGAGGAAGCCGCGCAGCAACTCGTCCAGACCGGTGCGCAGTTCGGCGCGGCTCGGCACGGCCGCGTGGAAGGAGCCCACCGCGCAGGAGAACATCAGCCCTTCGCTCCAGGCGATCAGCGAGAGCGCGTGCCGTTCGGGCTCCGCGGAACCGGCCGCGGCCATCGTCGCGATCAGCGGGGTGTGGAACGTCGAGCCGGCCGAGTCGAAGAAGGTGCGCAGTTCGGGCCGGCGGGTGGCCTCCAGGGCCAGCTCGTAGCGGGAGACCAGCAGGGAGCGGTGGTCGGTGAGGTAGCGGTGCAGGGCGAGGGCGAGCGCGTCGACCAGCGCGTCGCCGTTCTCCGGGCCGGGCAGCGCGTGCGGGGTGAGGACCTCGGCCTCCCGCTGGACCTGGCGCCGCACGGCCGTTTCCAGGAGGGCCTGGCGGGTGCGGGCGTGGTTGGACGTCGAGCCCTGCGGCAGGCCGGCCCGCTCGTCCACGGCGCGGTGGGTCAGGCCCCGCATCCCGCGCTCCACGAGGAGGGCGAGCGCGGCGTCACCGATCCGTTCGGCGCGGGAGGCGGGGGGCTCCGGGGCGGGGGGCCCGGCGGTGGCTCGAGTCATGGGGACAACCTACTACCGGCCCGACTACACCTGTAGTACCGTCACGAGGGCAGGGGTTACTACAGGTGTAGTCCCCCGTGGTCGCCCGTAGTCCCCTGGTCCCGACCGCACGACGGGGCACCGCACCCGTGGTCCCCGGCGTTCCCGACCGCACCGACCGTCCCGAACCGAGGAGCAGCCATGGAACAGCAGCCCCGTGCCGTCGTCGTCGGAGCCGGCATCGGCGGGCTCACCGCCGCCGTCGCCCTGGACCGGCGCGGCTGGCGGGTCACCCTCCTCGAACGCGCCGCCGACCTCGCCCCCGTCGGCGCCGGCATCGCCCTCGCCCCCAACGCCCAGCGCGCCCTCGACGTCATCGGCCTCGGCCACCGCGTCCGCGAGCTCTCCGCCTGGCAGGGCGACGGCGGCCTGCGCACCCCCGGCGGCCGCTGGCTCTCCCGCACCGACGCCAAGGCCGCCGCCGCCCGCTTCGGCGGGCCCCTCGTCCTCCTCCACCGCGCCACCCTCGTCGACCTCCTCGGCGCCGCGCTCCCCGAGGGCGTCGTCCGCACCGGCGTGACCGCCGCCCTCGTCGACCCCGGTGACGACGGCCGCCCCGCCCGGCTCGCCGTCTCGGACACCGGGACCGCGGACCGCCGCGAGATCGAGGCCGAGCTCGTCGTCGCCGCCGACGGCATCCACTCGGCGACCCGCCGGACGCTCTTCCCCGACCACCCCGGCCCCCGCTACTCCGGCAGCACCAGCTGGCGCGTCGTCGTCCCCGCGCCCGCGCGGCCCTTCGCCCCGCACGAGACCTGGGGCGCCGGCCGGCTGTGGGGCAGCCAGCCCCTCAAGGACGGCCGGGTCTACGCGTACGCCATGGCCGTGGCCCCCGCCGGCGCCCACGCGCCCGACGACGAGAGGGCCGAACTGCTCCGGCTCTTCGGGAACTGGCACCATCCCGTCCCCGAGATCCTCGCCGGAGTCACCCCCGACCGGATCCTGCGGCACGACGTCCACCACCTGCCCGACCCGCTGCCCGCCTTCCACCGGGGCAGGGTCGCCCTCCTCGGCGACGCCGCGCACGCGATGATGCCGAGCCTCGGCCAGGGCGGGAACCAGGCCGTCGAGGACGCCGTCGTCCTCGCCCACCACGCCCGCACCGCCCCCGGCTTCGTCCCGGGCCGCGCGCTCGCCGCGTACACCGCCGACCGGCTGCCGCGCACCACCGCCCTCGTCCGCAAGGCCGCCCGCACCGGCGCGATCACCATGCTCTCCGCCCGCCCCGCCGTCGCCCTCCGGACCGCGGCCGTCGGCGCCGTCTCCCGCCTCGGCCCCGGCCTCGCCCTGCGCGGCTTCGACGGCGTCTGCGACTGGCACCCGCCCGTCGACGCCGTCCCTTCCGCCGAGGACGTGATCCGTCCCGCGTAAGCTGACCGGCGCGAACGGCCCGTACGGCCAGGGCCGGCGAACGACGACAAGGGAGACCCCGTGAAGGTTGGCTGCATCGGACTCGGCGACATCGCGCAGAAGGCCTACCTTCCCGTCCTCGGCACCCTTCCCGGGGTCGAACTCCACCTCCAGACCCGCACCCCGGCGACCTTGAAGCGGGTGGCCGACACCCTGCACCTGCCCGCCGACCGGCGCCACCGCGACCTCGACTCGCTGCTCTCCGCCGGGCTCGACGCGGCCTTCGTCCACGCCTCCACCGCCGCCCACGCCGAGATCGCCGCCCGGCTCCTCGAAGCCGGCGTCCCCACGTACGTCGACAAGCCCCTCGCGTACGAGTACGCCGACTCCGAGCGGATCGTGGAGCTCGCCGAGAAGCGCTCCGTCAGCCTCGCCGTCGGCTTCAACCGGCGCCTCGCCCCCGGCTACGCCCAGTGCCTCGACCACCCGCGCGAGCTGATCCTCCTCCAGAAGAACCGTGTCGGCCTGCCCGAGGACCCCCGCACCCTCGTCCTCGACGACTTCATCCACGTCGTCGACACCCTGCGCTTCCTGCTCCCCGGCGAGATCGAGCACGTCGACGTGCGCGCCCGGATCCGCGAGGGGCTCATGCACCACGTGGTGCTCCAGCTCTCCGGCGACGGGTTCACCGCCATCGGCATGATGAACCGGATGAACGGCTCCACCGAGGAGGTCCTGGAGGTCTCGGGGCAGGACACCAAGCGCCAGGTCCTCAACCTCGCCGAGGTCGTCGACCACAAGGGGCAGCCGACCGTGCGGCGCCGCGGCGACTGGGTGCCCGTGGCCCGGCAGCGCGGCATCGAGCAGGCGGTCCTCGCCTTCCTCGACTCGGTGCGCGCGGGCCGGGTGCTCAGCGCCCGGGACGCCCTGCTCACCCACGAGCTGTGCGAGCGCGTCGTCCGCGAGTCCCTGGCCCAGGCGTCCTGACCGTGCGTCAGGCGCGGCGCCAGCGCTCGTCGACGACGACCGAGACGAGCCGCCAGCCGTCGGCGGTGCGGCGCGCCGCGAAGGCGTAGCGCCCACCGCAGACGAATTCCTCGCCGGTGGCGAACCGCATCGGGTTGACGTAGTCGGCGCCGATGTCCGCCCGGTCCCCGGTCTCCGGGTACCCGCCCGGCTCCCGGAACCGCACCCGCCGGTTCACGATGAGGTGCTGGCGCACGGGAAAGAGGGGGAGCGTCGCGGCGAGCCAGTCCGCGACCTCCGCGGCCGGCCCCTCGATCCCGCCCGAGCCGCGGTAGTCGGCCCTGCCGTCCGGGGCGAACAGATCCCGGTAGGCGCTCCAGTCGCCCTCGTCCACGGCCGCCGCGTAGCCGGTCACCAGGTCGTCGAGGGCGAATCGGTCCATCACGGTCGCGAGGTCCACGCGCTGCGTCATCGGCTCAGTGTCGGGCAGCGGACGCCGGGGGCCAAGGGGTGTGCGGCGGTCGACGGGTCCGCCACGGCCGACGGCCACCCCGCGACGACCCCGGTGCGCCCGCCGGCCCGGGGCCGGGGGCTTCAGCCCGCGGACTCGCCGGCGTGCGGGCTCAGCACGCCGGCCGAGACCAGCACGATCAGCAGGATGCCGAGCAGGATCCGGTAGATCACGAAGGGCATGAAGCTCTTGGTGGTGATGAAGCGCATGAACCACGCGATCACCGCGTAGCCGACGGCGAAGGCGATGACCGTGGCGAAGATCGTCGGACCCCAGGAGACGTGACCGCTCTCGCCCGCGTCCTTGAGCTCGAACACACCGGAGGCCAGCACCGCCGGGATGGCGAGGAGGAAGGAGTAGCGGGCGGCGGACTCACGGGTGTAGCCCATGAGCAGACCGCCGGAGATCGTCGCGCCCGAGCGGGAGACGCCCGGGATCAGGGCCATCGCCTGGCAGAGGCCGTAGATCAGGCCGTCCTTCACGCCGAGGTCCTCGAGCGTCTTGCGCTCGCGCATCGCGCGGTGCCGGCCGCCGATCTCGTCCCGGGCGGCGAGCCGGTCGGCGACGCCGAGGACGACGCCCATCACGATGAGGGTGGCCGCCGTGATCCGCAGATCACGGAAGGGGCCCTCGATCTGGTCCTTGAGCGTGACGCCGAGGACACCGATCGGGATCGAGCCGACGATCACCAGCCAGCCCATCTGGGCGTCGTGGTCGGAACGCATCGCCTTGTTCGTGAGGGAGCGGAACCAGGCCGAGACGATCCGGGCGATGTCCTTGCGGAAGTAGATCAGGACCGCCGTCTCCGTGCCTATCTGGGTGATCGCGGTGAAGGCCGCCCCCGGGTCCTCCCAGCCGGCGAAGGCCGCCGTGAGGCGGAGGTGCGCACTGGACGAGACGGGAAGGAACTCCGTAAGCCCCTGGACGAGTCCGAGGATGAACGATTCGAACCAACTCATGGGGCTAGGGCCGTCCCGTTATGTACGTGTGCGGTCAGAAGGTCGTGCGCAGCGTACATGCCCAAGATGACGGGCCCGTGGCGAGGCCGGTCGCGGGACGTCCCCTACGGGAGCACGGGCTCCCGCTCCGGCTCGGGCTCCCGGGACGGAGCCGGAACGGCGGCCCGCAGGCCGTGCCGCTTGCGCCAGGCCACCACCGCCGCGCCGAGGCCCGACAGGACGATGAACCCCGCCGAGAAGAGGAACGCGGGCGAGCCGGGCGAACCCGCCCGGGCGCCTGCCACCACGTACGCCGCGGTGTTCGGCAGGGAGCCGAGCGCCGTCGCGACGAGGAACGGCACGTACCGCATCCGGGAGACGGCCGCGCAGTAGTTGGCCGCGGCGAACGGCACCCCGGGGAACAGCCGGATCGCCAGCATCGAACGGAACCCGTGCCGGCTCAGCTGCCCGTCCGCCGCCGTCAGCCAGCGGCCCCGCACCAGCGGCCGCAGCGCGTCCTGCCCCAGGAACCGGCCGAGGGTGAAGGCGATCCCCGCGCCGAGCACCGTCCCCGCGAGCGCCCCCGTCAGACCGGCCGCGGCGCCGAAGAGCGCGCCCGCCGCCAGGTTGAGCACCGGACGCGGGACGAACGCCGCCGCGCACACCCCGTACGCGAGGCCGAAGAGCAGCACCGCCCCGGCGCCGCTCGTCTGCGGCGGCCAGCCCGAGGCGAGCATCCGCTGCGGCTCGTACAGCACCACGAGGGTGGCGGCCGTGAGCAGCAACAGGGCGAGCAGCGAGAGCCGCGAGCGGGGGGAGAGCAGGGCCCGGGAACAGCGGACGGCGAGGGAGCCCGGCGGCCGGGGCACGGGAGCGAGCATTCGGGGAGAGTAACGGACGCGTCCGTAGGAGCGCCGTAATGTGCGTCATGTCCGTCCGGGTGCGCTCCCGGAGCACACCGCGACCGAGAGGGCCCCGTGAACGACAGCGTGCCATCGGGGGGCGCCCCCGTGACCGGGGTCGTGTCACCGGAGAGTGGCCCGTGAACGACATCGTGCCGCGGCCGAGTGCCCCCGTGACCGGGGTCGTGTCACCGGAGAGTGCCCCCGTGACCGGCGCCGTACCGTCGGCGGGTGCCCGGTGACCGCCGTCCCGCCGCCCGCGAGCGGACTCGCCGACACCGTCCTGGAACGGCTCACCGCCGTCTACCCCACCGCGGGGAACCCCTTCCGGGCCCAGGAGATGGTCGCGTACATGAAGGGCGCGGCCCCCTTCCTCGGCATCCGCACGCCCGAGCGCCGCGCCCTGTCCCGCACGGTCCTCGACGGCACCCCGCGTCCCGACGAGACCGACTGCGCCGCCATCGCCCTGCGCTGCTTCGCCCTCCCGGAGCGCGAGTACCACTACTTCGCCGTCGACTACCTGCGCCGGTACGTGAAGCGCTGCTCCTCGGGCTTCCTGCCGGTCGCCCGGCGGCTCGTCACCACCGTCTCCTGGTGGGACACGGTCGACCACCTCGCCGCCCACGTCGTCGGCGGCCTGGTCGCGGACGACCCCGCCCTCGGCGCCGAGATGGACGCGTGGATCGACGACGAGGACCTGTGGGTCGCCCGTACCGCCCTCCTCCACCAGCTGCGCTTCAAGGACGCCACCGACGCGGACCGGCTCTTCGCCCACTGCCTGCGCCGCTCGGCCCACCCCGACTTCTTCATCCGCAAGGCCATCGGCTGGAGCCTGCGCGCATACGGCAGGACGGCTCCCGCCGAGGTCCGCGCCTTCGTCACGGCCCACGGCTCCCGTCTCTCCCCCCTCTCCGTCCGCGAGGCCCTCAAGAACCTCTGACCCCACCCCGGTCGCCGGCCGGGCCAACTCCTGCGCCAGACTCGGTACATGACGAAGACGGAGAAGCGGGCGGGGGAGCGGACGGCGTTGGTCCTGGGTGCCGGAGGGCTCGTCGGGGCGGGATGGGAGGCCGGGGTGCTGCGCGGGCTCCTCGACGCCGGGATCGATCTGACCACCGCCGATCTGATCGTCGGCAGCTCCGCGGGGGCCGTCGTCGGGGCGCGGATCGCCTCCGGGCGGGGCGGGATCGACGCCCTGTACGAGGAGCAGCTCGACGGGCGGGCCACCGAGCCCGCCGCACGGCTCGGGGTCCCGACGATCCTCCGGTACGCCGTCGCCGTCCTCCGCTCCCGGACCCCCGAGGAGTACGGGCGCAGGCTCGGCCGGCTCGCCCTCGCCGCTCCCACGGTGGCCGAGGCGGACCGCCGCGCGACCGTCGCCCGGCGGCTCGGCCGGGACGCCGACTGGCCCGCGCGGCCCCTGCTGATCACCGCGGTCGACGCCGTGACCGGCGAACTCACCGCCTACGACGAGGACAGCGGCGTCCCGCTGGCCGACGCCGTCACCGCGAGCTGCGCCGTCCCCGGCGTCTGGCCGCCGGCGACGATCGGCGGGCGCCGCTGGATCGACGGCGGCATCCACTCCACGGCCAACGCCCACCTCGCCGCCGGCTACGACCGGATCGTCGTCGTCGCCCCCGGCGCCCGGGGCGGCAAGGTCGTGCTCTCCCCGGCGCGGCAGGGCGCCGACCTCGCCGCCGCCGGGGCGCGCGTCGAGGTGATCACCCCCGACGACGCCTCCCGCAGGGCCATCGGGCGCAACGCGCTGGACCCCGCCCACCGGGCCGCAGCGGCCCGCGCCGGCCGGGCCCAGGCCGCCTCCCGCGCCGAGGCCGTCGCCGCCGTCTGGTCCGGGTGACGGGCCGGCCGCCGCCCGGGACGGGTGACGGGCCTGGTGACGAGCGGGCCGTCGTCCGGACGGGTGACGACGGGGGCGACAATGAGGGCGTGAACGAGCACATCCCCGTCGTCCGCGAGGTCGACCAGGGCACCGCACGCCTCATGCCCGACGTGGACCGGGAGCGGGCCTGGCTCCTGACGGTCGACGGCGCGCCCCAGTCGTACGTCGACCTGGACGATCCGGCGTACCTGGAGTTCGAGTACGCGCGGCGCCTCGCCCATGTCGTCGACGGCGCCGCCGAGCCCGACGCGCCCCTCGACGTCCTCCACCTGGGCGGCGGGGCGCTCTCGCTGCCCCGGTACGTCGCCGTCACCCGGCCCGGCTCGCGCCAGGACGTCGTCGAGGCCGACCGGGGGCTGCTCGCCCTGGTGGAGGAGCACCTGCCGCTGCCCGAGGGTTCGGGGACCGCCGTGCACGCGGCGGACGCCCGCGCCTGGCTGGAGGCGGCCCCGGACGCCTCGGCCGATCTGATCGTGGGCGACGTCTTCGGCGGCTCGCGCGTGCCCGCGCACCTCACCTCCGTCGAGTACGCGCGCGAGGTCCGGCGCGTCCTGCGGCCCGGCGGTCTCTACGCCGCCAACCTGGCCGACGGCGCGCCCTTCCCCTTCCTCCGCTCCCAGCTCGCCACCTTCGCCGTCGTCTTCCCCGAGCTGGCGCTCGTCGCGGAGCCCTCCGTGCTGCGCGGCCGCCGCTTCGGGAACGCGGTGCTCGTCGCCTCCGGACGGGAGATCGACACCGCCCGCCTCGCGCGGCGCGCGGCGGCCGACGCCTTCCCCGCGCGCGTGGAGCACGGGGAGACGCTCGACCGCTTCACCGGCGGCGCGCAGCCGGTCCTCGACGCCGGGGCCGTCCCGTCACCCGTTCCCCCGGAGGGCGCCTTCGGCATCGGCTGAGGGCCCGGGGGCCGCGGCGACGCCCGCGACCTCCTTCGTGTGCGGGCGGCGCGTCAGGTTCCGTACGTCCGGCACGAGCAGGACCAGCGCGGTGACCAGCACCATCAGCGCCGCCGCGCCCCACAGCGCCTCGCTCCTGCCGAACGCGCTCTCCGCCGGGCCCGCCAGGGCCGTGGACAGCGGCAGCAGGGCCGTCGAGCCGAACCAGTCGTACGCCGAGACCCGGGACAGCTTCTCCTCCGGGATCTCCTGGTGCATGGTCGTCATCCACGAGACGCCGAAGACCTCGATCGCCACCCCGCTGACGAACATCGCCGCCGTCAGACCCGCCGCGTCCAGCGGCACGGCGAGCGCGGCCGAGGGCAGCGCGATCGGGAAGACGCACAGGGTCCCGACGAAGAGCATCCGACGCGGTTTCCACCGGGTCATCAGGACGGCACCCGCGACCGTCCCCGCCCCGTACGCGGCGAGCGCGATGCCCCAGGGGCGCGAGCCGCCCAACGCGTCCCGGGCGACCAGCGGTCCGTACACCGACTCGACCGCGCCGATCAGGCCCACCACCACCGAGAACTGCGCGACGATCGACCACAGCCAGGCCCGGCCGACGAACTCCCGCCAGCCCTCCCGCAGATCCGCGAAGAGCCCGCCGCCGGGCGCGCGGTCCGGGACGCCGCTCACGTCGAGGAAGGCGCGCAGGCCGCCCGCGACGGCGAAGGCGACCGCGTCGATCGCGAGGACCCAGCCCGGTCCGACGAAGGCGACGAGCGCGCCGCCGAGCGCCGCACCGCCGATGGCGGCGCCGTGCATCGCCATCCGGAAGACGGCGAAGGCACGACTCGCCTGCTCCCCGCTGACGCTGGACATGAGCATGCCCTCGGCCGCCGGGTTGAAGAAGGCCTGGCCGGTGCCGCAGAGCGCGGTGAGCACCATCATCTGCCAGACGCGGGCCTCGCCGGAGAGCACGAGGGCGGCGAAAGCGGCCTGCGAGACGCAGTTGAGGGCGTTGGCCGCGACCATCACCCGGTGCCGGGGCAGCCGGTCGGCCACCGCGCCGCCGATGAGCAGGAAGAGGACCAGCGGCGCGAAGCGCGCCATGGCCACCAGGCCCACGTCGCCGGCGTCGCCCCCGGTGTCGAAGACCGCCCAGGTCGTGGCGATCAGCGCGCCGTGCGTGCCGAGGTTGGTCACGACGGTGGCGGCGGTGAGCAGGAGGTAGTTCCGGCCGGCCCACTCGGGGCGGCGGGAGCGGGACGGCGTCCGGCGGGGGGAGGCGGCGGGTGAGGTCACCCCGGGACTATCCCTGGCCGCCGCCCGTGCTGCCAACCGGGTATCGGACGGCCCCTCGCCGCGCGGGATCGACCGCCGGGGCCGCCGCGGCGGCCCCGGCGGTCGATCCCAGTGGTCGGGCGGTCAGGTCCCGGGGCCAGGCCCCGGAGGCCAGGCGGTCAGGACCCGGAGGGGGCGAGCCGGACCGTGGAGAGGATCTGCCGGATCGTCGCGTCGGGCAGCTCGTCCTTGACGCCGTCGGCCCCGTAGAGCACCCAGGTCGAGAAGTCGCCGGCGGCGTTCTTGAAGGAGAAGGCGTAGGACTTGCCGTCCGTCTCGCACTTGTTCCGCTTCTTGACGCCCGGTGCCGTGGCGGTCGCCAGGCTGCCGGTCAGACCGGACTTCGTGGTGTACGGCACGGGCTTGGTGATCTTGATGGTGCTCTGCGGCATGTGCTGCGCGTAGCCGCCCCACACCCAGGTGCCGGCCTCGCCGCGCGCGGCGGACGCGGTGTCCTTGGCGCCCTGGCCGCCCTTGGTGCCGCTGGTGGACAGGCTCCAGCTCTCCTCGGTGCCGTTCTTGTCGGTGTCGTACGTGCACCACTTGCTCTTGAGGCTCGTGGGGCTGGACATCGTGACCAGCGGAAGGCCGCCGCCCTTCTTCTCGTCCTCGAAGGCGGTGATCGAGCCCGGCTTGGACACCTCCCACTCCGGGGGCACGTCGAAGAGGGTGCCGTACTTCGGGTTGTAGACGACCTTCCAGCCGGGGATCGTCGGCTGCTGCGCCGCGCCGTCGCGCGGATTGGCGATCGACGTGCTCGGGTCGGGCGCCGGGGCGGACGAGGGGGCCGTGGAGGTGGAGGCGGTGGCGGACGGCTTGGAGTCGCCGGCGGTGTCCTTCCGGTCGTCGTCCTTGCCGAGCACCAGGAAACCGGTGACTCCGGCCGCGACGACCACGGCGGTGGCGGCGACGATCGCCACGAGCGTCGTCTTCTTCTTCCCGCCGTCGGGCCCGCCGGGCTGTCCGGGGCCGGGCACCGCGTACTGCTGCGGCACGGTCGGCTGCTGGTACGGGTTGGGGTGACCCGGCTGCTGGGCGTACCCCTGCTGCGGGTAGCCGGGCTGAGCCGGCGGCTGCTGCGGATACCCCGGCTGGGCGGGCGGCTGCTGCGGGTACCCGGGCTGCGTCGGCGGCTGCTGCGGATGCCCGGGCTGGGCCGGCGGCTGCTGGTACGGGTTCGGCTGCTGGTACCCCGACTGCTGGTAGGGGTTCTGACTCTGGTCCTGCGGGTTCTGCTCGCCCCCGGGCGGCTGCTGTCCTGGCCACATGGCCAGTAACCATAGAGGTGCGGGGGCCGCTCGACCACGCCCGCCCCCGGACCGGGCACGGGCGGGGGATGGTCAAGGCTGCTACTCGTGGGTAACATCACGGTCCATGAGCGCAGACCAGATGTCCGTCGGCGAGATGCTCGCCGCCACGGTCCCCATGGCCGGAACCCTGAACCTGGAGTTCCTGGAGACCACCGCCGAGCGCGCCGTCGTGCGCCTCCCGGACCAGCCCGCCTACCACAACCACGTCGGCGGCCCGCACGCCGGGGCGATGTTCACCCTCGCCGAGTCCGCCAGCGGCGCCATCGTGCTCGCCGCCTTCGGCGACCAGCTGGGCCGCGCGGTCCCGCTCGCCGTCAGCGCCGAGATCGGCTACAAGAAGCTGGCCATGGGCGTCGTCACGGCCACCGCCACCCTCGGCCGCCCCGCCGCCGAGGTCGTCGCCGAGCTCGACGCCGGACGGCGCCCGGAGTTCCCGGTGCGGATCGACATCACCCGTGAGGACGGCGCCGTGACCGGCGAGATGACCGTCGTCTGGACCCTGCGCCCGAACGCCTGACCTCCGGCCGCCGTACGCCGCCCTCGCAACCCTCCGGGGTGCGGGGGCGTCCGTATGAGGGGCGGCGCTCGTCGAGGGCCGCGTTCCATCGGCCCGGGGTAGGCTTCGACGGCGTGCCCGTCGAGCTGTGTCCGGGCCATCGAGCAGCCGAGCAGCCGATACGGGAGGAAGCGCGTTGCACGTCCAGGAGTGGCTGGAGACGATCCCCGCGGTCGCCGTCTACGTCCTTGTGGCGGTGGTGATCGGGCTGGAGAGCCTGGGCATCCCGCTCCCCGGCGAGATCGTGCTCGTGAGCTCGGCACTGCTCGCCTCGCAGCACGGCGACATCAACCCGTACGTCCTCGGCGCCTGCGCCACCGCCGGCGCGATCGTCGGCGACTCGATCGGATACGCGATCGGCCGCAAGGGCGGGCGGCCGCTGCTCGCCTGGCTGGGCGGGAAGTTCCCCAAGCACTTCGGCGAGGCCAACATCGGACTCGCCGAGCAGTCCTTCCAGAAGTGGGGCATGTGGGCGGTCTTCTTCGGCCGCTTCATCGCCCTCCTCCGCATCTTCGCGGGACCGCTCGCGGGCGTGCTGCACATGCCGTACTGGAAGTTCCTCGTCGCCAACGTCCTCGGCGGCATCGTGTGGGCCGGCGGCACCACGGCCGTCATCTACTCGGTCGGCGTCGTCGCCGAGGCCTGGCTCAAGCGCTTCTCCTGGCTGGGCCTCGTCCTCGCCGTGCTGATCGGCATCGCCTCGATGCTGGTCGTCAGGAACCGTGCGAGGAAGGCGGCGGCGCAGCGGACCGACGCCGCCGAGCCGGAGCCGGTCCCCGCGACGGACTGAGCGCGGACCGCACGCGTACGGAGCGGAGGGCGGCACCCGTCCGGGGTGCCGCCCTCCGCTCCGTACGCGTGGGGGTGCCGCTCCCGGGCGCGGTGCCGCCCTCCGCCGTGGCGGGCCTCAGTCCTCGAAGGCCTCGGCGTGGACCTTGGCGAGGTGCAGGTACATCTCGGCGTTCAGCCGGATGCCCGCCTTCTCCTCGTCGGTCAGCGGGCGGCGCACCTTCGCCGGGACCCCCGCGACCAGCGATCCCGGCGGGACCTCCATCCCCTGCGGGACGAGCGCCTGGGCGGCGACGAGCGAGCCGGCGCCGATCCGGGCCCCGTTGAGGACGGTCGCGCCCATGCCGACGAGCACGTCGTCCTCGATCACGCACCCGTGCACGGTCGCGTTGTGGCCGACGGTCACCCGGTCCCCGATCGAGACGGGGAAGCCGGGGTCGACGTGGACCGTGCAGTTGTCCTGGACGTTGGAGTCCTCGCCGATCGCGATCGGACCGCAGTCCGCCCGCAGCACCGCGTGGTACCAGATGCCGGCGCGGGCGCCGAGCGTGACCTCGCCGAGCACCACGGAGGTCGGGGCGGTGAAGGCGGTCGGGTCGATGCGCGGCTCCTTGCCGCCCACTCCCTTGATCAACGCCTCTGTCATGGTTCGCTCCTGATCGTCGGATCCTGGGATCGTCAGCCGTCGTGTCACGCCCGGGGGTGCCCCCGGGCGCAGCCTATGCCGTGCTCATGACGGACATCACAGCGCACCGCACTGATCAGGTACGACGGCTCCGACTACGGTGGCCGGGTGCCCAGGAACAGAAACACGTTCTCATCCCTCGCCGTCTGGCGGCGCAGGGTCCTCGCCCGTGCCGTGCAGGGCGGCTGGCGCTGGGTGCAGCAGGCCGGCTCCGTCACCGCCGAACACCCCGGGAGGCTGCGGTTCCGCCGCCTCGGTGCCGGCACCCGGCTCGCCTTCCCGCAGGGCACGGTCTTCGGCGAGCCGTGGATCGAGATCGGCGAGTGCTGCATCATCGCCGAACAGGTCACCCTGACGGCGGGGATGCTGCCGGACCTCGACCTCGGGACCGACACGGTCCTGACCCTGGGGGACGGGGTCGTCCTCGGGCGGGGCAGCCACGTCATCGCCGACGCGAAGGTGACGATCGGCTCGGACACGTACTGCGGCCCGTACGTCTACATCACCTCGACGAACCACAGCTACGACGACCCGGACGAGCCCGTCGGCCGTCAGTGGCCCCGCTCGGAACCCGTCTCCATCGGCCCCGGCTGCTGGCTCGGCACGGGCGCGGTGATCCTTCCCGGCGCGCGCCTCGGCCGCAACGTCGTCGTCGCGGCGGGCGCGGTGGTGCGCGGCGAGGTCCCGGACCACTCGGTCGTGGCGGGCGCCCCGGCGAAGGTCGTCCGCGGCTGGGACCCGGAGAACGGCTGGCAGCCCCCGCTCCGCACCCCCGCGCCGACCCCGATACCGGAGCACGTCACCCCGGAGCAGCTCGCGGCGCTGGCGGTCTGGGAGGCACAGCGCGCGGGCAGCTCCGAGTCCGTGCCGTCCTGACCGTCCGCCCCGTCTAACCCGTCGCCAGGAGGACCGTGCCCACCAGGGCGAGGCCCGCGCCCGCCGCCTGGACGGCGCGGAGGCGTTCCTTGAGGACGCCGCGGGCCGCGAGGGCCGTGACGACCGGGTAGAGGCTGGCGAGGACGGCGGCGACGGTGACCGGGCCCTGCTGCGCGGCCATCGCGTACGTGCCGTTGGCGGCGACGTCCGCGAGGCCCACGAAGGCGAGGGCCGGGAGCGCGGCGCCGACGGCCCGGGCCCCGCCCTCGGGGAGCGCGCGGCCGCCGCGGCGCACCGAGGCGTACAGGGCTCCGCCGCCGACCAGAACGTTGGTGACGCGCTGGACGAACAGGGCGAGGAACAGGCCCGTGACGGTCGTGGACGCCTCGGCGATGAGCGCCATCACCGAGCCGAAGCCGAAGGCGGCGACCAGGGTCAGCAGGACCGCCTGGCGCTGGACCGGCGCCCCGCGCAGCTCCGGCCCGCCCGCGAGCACCACGCCGAGGACCGCCACCCCGATCCCGGCGAACTGGAGCAGCCCCGGCCGGTCGCCGACGAGCAGGCCGACGGAGACGGGGACGACGACGCCGAGGGAGCCGAGCGGGGAGACCACGCCCATGGGGCCGAGCGCGAGCGCCTTGTAGAACGCGAGCATGGCTGCCGGGCCGACGACGCCCGCCCCGACCGCGTACCAGAGCTGGGGTCCCGCCTCCGTCCAGGCGCCGGTCGCGAGGACGACCGTGCCCAGGACGAGGACCGCGAGGGTCTGGGAGACCACCACGACGGTGAGGGCGGGGATCCGGCGGGTGAGGAGTCCGCCCCCGAAGTCGGCGAGGCCCCACAGAAGGCTGGTGGCCAGGGCGAACAGGGCGGTCATGGATCCTCGCAAGGGCGTGCGGCAGTACAGTGCAGTGAACAATCGGGTGCACCCCACCGTAGTTCAGTTCATTGAACTCTGTCATCCAGAATATTGGACGGAATGTGTCGGACCTCGACCAGCTCACGCAGTCGCTCGCCCGGAACCTGAAGCGCTGGCGCAAGGAGCGGGGATTCACCCTGGACGCGCTCGCCGCACGCGCGGGCGTCAGCCGCGGCATGATCATCCAGATCGAGCAGGCCCGGACCAACCCCAGCGTCGGCACCACGGTCAAGCTGGCCGACGCCCTCGGCGTCTCCATCACGACGCTCCTCGACTACGAGCAGGGCCCCCAGGTCCGGCTCGTCCCGCCCGGCCAGGCCGTCCGGATGTGGTCCACCTCCACCGGCAGCCACACCACCCTCCTGGTCGGCACGGAGGCCCGCGGCCCGCTGGAGCTCTGGTCCTGGACCCTCATGCCGGGCGAGGGCACCGCCTCCGACCCGCACCCGGAGGGCACGACCGAGCTGCTGCACGTCACCGCCGGCACGCTCACCCTGGTCGTGGACGGCGAGGACCACCTGCTGCCCGCCGGCACCTCCGCCGTCTTCGAGGCCAACGTCGCGCACGCCTACCGCAACGACGGCGACGAGCCGGCCGAGATGACGATGGCCGTCTCCATCCCGCCCGTACGCTGACGGCCCCGGCCCCGCCCCCGTGGCCCCCGCCGCCGCTCGTGAGCGGAGGGCCCGTACCCCGCCGCCCGCACGCCGAGACGGAGGTCCCGGGACCGGACGGCGGTCGTTGGCGTGAGGCGCACGCGCGCACCCGTCGGAGACTTCGACGAGGCCCGGCCCGCCCCCGACCGCCTCGACCTCCTGACCGGCCCCGTCGCCGCCGCCGTCCGTGCCTGGACGGGCCCCGTCCCGGCCGGCTGGCCGCTGCTCGTGGACGCCGCCGTCGTCGACACCGAGTGGGTCCTCGTCGGCAGCGGTCGCCGCCGGGGCAAGCTCATCGTCCCCGGCAAGGCCTTCGCCCGCCTCCCCGGCGCCGTCGTCCTGGAGGACCTCGGCGTCCCCGTCGGCCGAGGACGCGGCCGGGGCTCAGCCCAGGCGCGGTATCTCGATGGCGGGGCAGCGGTCCATGACCATGTCGAGGCCCGCCGCGCGGGTGCGGGCGAACGCCTCGTCGTCGACGACGCCCAGCTGGAACCAGACCGCCTCGGCGCCGATCGCGACGGCCTCGTCGGCGACGGCCCCCGCCAGCTCGCTGTTCACGAAGACGTCGACGACGTCGACCGGGAACGGTATGTCGGCCAGCGAGGCGTAGCCCTGCTCCCCGTGGACCGTCTCCGCCTTCGGATGCACCGGGACGATCCGCTTGCCGAAGCGCTGGAGGACGGCCGCCACCCCGTACGCGGCACGGGACCGGTTCGACGAGAGGCCGACCACCGCCCAGGTGTCGCCCGTGGCCGTCAGGATCCGCCGCACCGCCTCCGGCGCGGAGTAGGCGGCGGGGCCCGTGGTCGTGGTGTCTGCGCTCATCGCTTCTGCTGCCTCTCGTCGGTGCGGCCCGTCTGTGAGAGGAACGAGCCGCGGCGGGCCGTGATTCCCGCACGCCCGCCCCGGCGGCCCCGGGATCCTCCCTGGGGGGCGCCCCGCCGATCGGGTCGGGTGCCGGAGGGGGCCGGCCCGGGCGGCCCGTACGCTGGTCGGATGCAGGAGCAGTACCGCACGCCGGCCCGCGAGGGCGTGCACGAGACCGAGATCAACCGCTCGCGCTTCCTCTGCGCGCTCGCGCCCGTCGCCGACGAGCACGAGGCGCAGGAGTTCGTCGCGCGGGTCCGCAGGGAGCACCCGACCGCCAGCCACAACTGCTTCGCGTACGTCATCGGCGCCGACGCCTCCGTGCAGAAGGCGAGCGACGACGGCGAGCCCGGCGGCACGGCCGGCGTCCCCATGCTCCAGATGCTGCTGCGCCGCGAGATGCGGTACGTCGTCGCCGTCGTCACCCGCTACTACGGCGGTGTGAAACTGGGCGCGGGCGGCCTGATCCGCGCCTACGGAGGGGTGGTCGGCGAGGCGCTCGACGCCCTCGGCACCGTCACCCGGCAGCGCTTCCGGCTCGCCGCCGTCACCGTCGACCACCAGCGCGCGGGCAAGCTGGAGAACGACCTGCGGACCACCGGCCGCGCCGTCCGCGAGGTGCGGTACGCCGACGCCGTCACGATCGAGATCGGCCTCCCGGACGCGGACGTGCCCGCCTTCCGCGACTGGCTCGCCGACGCCACGGCCGGCACGGCCTCCCTCGAACTCGGCGGCGAGGCGTACGGCGACGCGTGAGACGTCACGCGTGACGCACCTCACGTGACGGCCCGTCAGTGCTGCCCCGCGCGCGACGCGGTGCGGCCGGGCCCCGGGGCGCGACCGGCCGCACGCGCGCCCGTGGACGGGCCGCACCCACCCGCCCGCTCGGGATAGCGTGGGGCGCGCACACGAACGGAACGGGCGGCGAGGGGCGGGGCACATGCGGGGTGGGGCGGCATCGTGAGGCTCCTGCACACCTCGGACTGGCACCTCGGCCGGTCCTTCCACCGCGTCGGTCTCCTCGACGCCCAGGCCGCCTTCCTCGACCACCTCGTGGCGACCGTCCACGCGCACGAGGTGGACGCCGTCCTCGTCGCCGGGGACGTCTACGACCGGGCCGTGCCCCCGCTGCCCGCCGTCGAGCTCTTCGACACCGCGCTGCACCGCCTCGCCGAGGCCGGGGTGCCCACCGTCATGATCTCGGGCAACCACGACTCCGCCCGGCGGCTCGGCGTCGGCGCCGGGCTCATCGAGCGGGCCGGCATCCACCTCCGTACCGACCCCGACGGCATCGGCACCCCCGTCGTCCTCTCCGACGCCCACGGCGAGGTCGCCCTCTACGGGCTGCCCTACCTCGAACCCGTCCTCGTCCGCGAGCGGCTCGGCGCCGAGAAGGGCGGCCACGAAGCCGTCCTCGCCGCCGCCATGGACCGGGTCCGCGCCGACCTCGCCCGCCGACCCGCCGGCACCCGCTCCGTCGTCGTCGCCCACGCCTTCGTCGCGGGCGGCACGCCGAGCGACAGCGAGCGGGACATCACGGTCGGCGGCGTCGCCGCCGTCCCCGCCGGGATCTTCGACGGCGTCGACTACGTCGCCCTCGGCCACCTCCACGGCAGCCAGACCCTCACCCCGCGCGTCCGCTACTCCGGCTCCCCCCTCGCCTACTCCTTCTCCGAGGCCGACCACCGCAAGACCATGTGGCTGATCGACCTGGGCCCCGGCGGTCCCGACGGGGCGATCACCGGCGACGTACGCCTCGACTGCCCCGTCCCGCGCCCCCTCGCCCGCATCCGGGGGCGGCTCGACGACCTCCTCGCCGACCCCGCGCTCGCCCCGCACGAGCGGTCCTGGGTCGAGGCCACCCTCACCGACCCCGTACGGCCCCCCGAACCCATGGCCCGGCTCGCCGAACGCTTCCCGCACACCCTCAACCTGGTCTTCGACCCCGAACGGACCCCGGACGACCCCGGCGCCTCCTACGCCCAGCGGCTCCGGGACCGCACCGACCAGCAGATCGCGGAGGACTTCGTGGCCCACGTGCGCGGTGGCGCCACCCTCGACGGCGCCGAACGGACGGTCCTGTACGGCGCCTTCGACGACGTCCGCGTCGACACGGCCGAGCGCGAGGTGGGCCGGTGAGGCTGCACCGCCTGGAGGTCACCGCCTTCGGCCCGTTCGGCACCACGCAGAGGATCGACTTCGACGCCCTGTCCTCCGCCGGGCTCTTCCTCCTCCACGGGCCGACCGGCGCCGGCAAGACCTCCGTCCTCGACGCCGTCTGCTTCGCCCTGTACGGGAGCGTGCCCGGCGTCCGCCAGACCCCCGGCACCTCCCTGCGCAGCGACCACGCCCCCGTCGGCACGTACACCGAGGTCCTCCTCGAACTGACCGTGGGGGACCGGCGGCTGGAGATCACCCGCCGCCCCGCCCAGCAGCGGCCCAAGAAGCGCGGCGGCGGCTTCACCACCGAGAAGGCCCAGACCTGGCTGCGCGAGTACGACTCCGCCACCGGCGCCTGGAACGGCCTCAGCCGCTCCCACCAGGAGATCGGCGAGGAGATCACCCAGCTCCTCGGCATGAGCCACGAGCAGTTCTGCCAGGTCGTCCTCCTCCCGCAGGGCGACTTCGCCCGCTTCCTGCGCGCCGACGCCGAGAAGCGGGGCAAGCTCCTCGGCCGCCTCTTCGACACCCGCCGCTTCGCCGCCGTCGAGGAACGCCTCGCCGAACTGCGCCGCACCGCCCAGCGGCAGGTCGAGGACGGGGACGCGCGGCTGCTCGCCCTGGCCCACCGCACGGCCCAGGCCGCCGGCGGCCTCGACGCCGCCCGCGCCCCCGTCGAGGGCCGGCCCGGCGACCCCGGGCTCGCCGAGTCCGTCCTCGCCTGGGCCGCCGTCGCCCGCACCGAGGCGCGTGAAGCCCTCGACATCGCGCGCGTGCGCCTCACCGCGGCCGAGGCCGCCCGGAACACCGCGCGCGCCGACCTCGACGCGGAGAACGACCTCGCCGCCCGGCAGGCCCGGCACGCCGACGCCCTCCGGCGCCGCGAGCGGCTCACCGAGCAGACCCCCGAGCGCGACCGCCTCCGAGTCGCCCTCGACCGGGGCCTCAAGGCCGACCGGGTGGCCCCTGCCCTCGGACTGCGCCGCGACGCCGAGCGCGAACACGCCGCCGCGCAGACCACCCGGGAGCGTGCCCGCGCCCTGCTGCCCCCCGACCTCGCCGACGCCGGTGCCGACCACCTCTCCGCCCTCGAACACCGGCTGCGCGAGGAGCTCGGCGGGCTCGACGCGGCCCGCCGCGCCGAGCGCCGCGCGACCGCCGTCGCCGAGGAACGCGCCGTGCTCGCCCGGGAGGCGCGCGCCGACGAGGACGCCCTCCGGGACGCGGCCGACTGGCTCGCCGGATGGGAAGCGCGCCGCGCGGCCCTCACCGAACGCGTCGAGGCCGCCCGCGACGCCGCCGCCCGCGCCGAACACCTCGCGGGCCGCCTGGAGCCCGCCCGCCGCAGGCTCGACGCGGCCCGCCGCCGCGACTCCCTCGCCCAGGACGCCGGGGCGGCCGAGACGCGCCTCGCGGAGGCCCGCGAGCGGCGCAACGCGGCCCACGAGAACTGGCTCGACGTCAAGTCCCGCCGCCTGGAGGGCATCGCCGCCGAACTCGCGGTCGCCCTCGCCCCGGGCGACCCCTGCCAGGTCTGCGGCTCCACCGACCACCCGGCCCCCGCCCGCACCACCGCCGGCCACGTCGACCGCGCCACGGAGGACGCCGCCTACGCGGCCTACACCCGCGCCGAGGAGACCCGCACGGCCGCCGAACGCGAACTCGCCGTCACCCGCGAGTCCTGGTCCGCCGCGCGCGCGGAGGTCCTGACCGGACCGGGGGCGGCCGACCCCGGGGCCGAGCCCACCGTCCGTGAGCTGGCGCACGAAGCGCAGGAGTTGGCCCGGCTGCACGCCGAGGCGCACGCCCTCGCCGGGCAGTCGCACGGCGCGCGCGAGGCGCTCGCGCGGGCCGAGCGGGAGCACGAGGAGCGGGTGGGCGCGCAGCGCGAGGCCGAGCGGCGGGCCGCCGCGCGCACCTCGCGGCGGGAGGCGCTGGAGCGGGAGCAGTCCGCACTCGACGAGGAACTCGACCGGGGACGCGGCACGTTCGCCAGCGTGGCCGAACACGCCACCCGCCTGGAGCGGCGGATCGCCCTCCTGGTCGATGCCGCCGGAGCCGTGCGCACCGCAGAACTCGCCGCCCAGCGCCTCAAGGAGGCCGACGACCGGCTCGCCGACGCCGCCTACCGGGCGGGCTTCGCCACCCCGGCCGAGGCCGCCGGCGCCCTCCTCGGCGAGGGCGCGCGACGCGACCTCCAGCAGCGCCTGGACGCCTGGCAGGCCGAGGCCGCCGCCGTCGCGGACCGGCTCGCCGAACCCGGAACGGCCGAGGCCGCCGCCCGCCCGCCCGCCGACCCCGCCACCGCGGCGACCGCGCACACGGCGGCCGAACGCGCCTTCCGCGAGGCCGACTCCGCCCTGGCCGCCGCCCGCGAGCGGGCCGCCGAACTCGCCGGGCTCTCCCGGCAGGCCGTCACCGAGGTCCGCCGCCTCGGGCCGCTGCGCGAGGAGTACGACCGGGTGGCCCGGCTCGCCGCCCTCACCGCCGGCACCTCCGCGGAGAACGAGCGCCGGATGCGCCTGGAGTCGTACGTGCTCGCCGCCCGGCTGGAACAGGTCGCGGCGGCCGCGAGCGCCCGCCTCCAGCGCATGTCCTCGGGCCGCTACACCCTCGTCCACTCCGACGCGCGCTCCGGCGGCAAACGGTCCGGTCTCGGACTGCACGTCGTCGACGCCTGGACCGGCAACGAACGCGACACGGCCACGCTCTCCGGCGGCGAGACCTTCTTCGCCTCCCTCGCCCTCGCCCTCGGTCTCGCCGACGTCGTCACCGACGAGGCCGGCGGCGTCAGGCTCGACACCCTCTTCATCGACGAGGGGTTCGGCAGCCTCGACGAGCAGACGCTCGACGAGGTCCTCGACGTCCTCGACTCGCTGCGCGAACGGGACCGCAGCGTCGGCATCGTCAGCCACGTCGGCGACCTGCGCCGCCGGATCCCGGCCCAGCTGGAGGTCGTCAAGGCGCGACAGGGCTCGGCGGTGCGGCTGCGGACCGGCGGGGACGCGCTCAGCGGCTGAGGGAACGCCGGGGCAGCGGCGAGGAGTAGACGACGCTGGTGGTCACCGCCCCGAGCGTGGAGATCTTCCCGGTGATCGCCTCCAGGTGCTTCATGGAGCGGGCGGCGACCTTGAGGACGAAGCAGTCGTCGCCCGTGACGTGGTGGGCCTCCAGGACCTCGGGCGTGGTGTCGAGCAGGTCGTGGAACGGCTTGTAGTTGCCGTGCGGGTACCGCAGCCGTACGAAGGCGAGAACGGACAGGCCCAGGCGGTCCTGGTCGACGATCGCCGTGTACCCCGTGATCACCCCGACGTCCTCCAGGCGCCGCACCCGTTCGGTCACCGCGGACGGCGACATCGACACGGCGCGGGCGAGCTCGGCGAAGCTGGCGCGGCCCTCCGACTGGAGCGCTTCGAGGATGCGCCAGTCGGTGGCGTCCGGAGTGTATGCGGTGCTCATGATGGAGAGCGTGCAGGGGAATCCCCGGTCGATCAAGGGACCGACCGGGGATTCTCGCGATGCGAAGGGATCAGAGGCGGGAGATCTCGTCCACCAGATCGTCCAGGCCGAGCGGACCCTGCGAGAGGGCCGCCATGTGCCAGGCCTTCGCGTCGAACGCCTCGCCGTGCGCGGCCCGCGCGTTGGCCCGGCCGAGCAGCCAGGCGCGCTCGCCCAGCTTGTAGCCGATCGCCTGGCCGGGCATCGACAGATAGCGGGTCATCTCGCTCTCCACGAAGGACGGCGGGCGGCTGCTGTGCAGCTGGAAGAACTCCTGGGCGAGTTCCGGCGTCCACCGCTCGCCCGGGTGGAAGGGCGACTCCGCGGGGATCTCCAGACCGAGGTGCATGCCGATGTCCACGATCACCCGACACGCGCGCATCATCTGGCCGTCGAGGTAGCCGAGGCGCCGCTCCGCGTCGGGCAGGAAGCCCAGTTCGTCCATCAGGCGCTCGGCGTACAGCGCCCAGCCCTCCGAGTTCGCGCTGACCTTCCCGATGGTCGCCTGGTAGCGGGAGAGCCGGTCGGCGACGTGCACCCACTGCGCGATCTGCAGGTGGTGGCCGGGGACGCCCTCGTGGTACCAGGTCGACACCAGGTCGTACACCGGGAAGCGGGTCGTGCCGTCCACGGGCAGCCAGGTGCGGCCCGGGCGCGAGAAGTCCTCGGACGGACCGGTGTAGTACGGCGCGGCGGCGCCGCCGGGCGGGGCGATCCTGGACTCCACCCGCCGTACCCGCTCGGCGAGTTCGAAGTGGTGGCCGTCGAGCGCCTCGATGGCCTGGTCCATCAGCTCCTGGAGCCAGACCCGGACCTCCTCCACGCCCTCGATGTGCGTGCCGTGCTCGTCGAGGTGGGCGAGAGCCTCCCAGGGGCCCGCGCCCGGCAGGATCCGCTCGGCCTCGGTCCGCATCTCGCCGAGGAGCCGGTGGTACTCGCTCCAGCCGTACGCGTACGCCTGGTCGAGGTCCAGGTCGGTGCCGTTGAAGAAACGGGTCCAGCGCTGGTAGCGCTCGCGGCCCACCGTGTTCGGCGCGTCCGCCACGGCCGGTGCGTACACGTCCCGCATCCAGTCCCGCAGCGCCCCGACGGCGGCGGTGGCCTCCTTCGCGGCCGTCGCGAGCGCGGCCCTCAGCTCCTCGGGGAGCGTGGCGGGGCCGGCGGCGGCGAACTCCTCGAACCAGCCCGGCTTCCCGTCCTTCCCGCCCGCCCACTCGGTGAGCTGCCCGACGAACGTGGCGGTGGGGCGCGGTCCGCCGAAGAGCTTGCGCTCCAGGCCCAGCGCCAGGGAGGCGCGGTAGCCGTCGAGCGCGGCCGGGACCGCGCGCAGCCGGGCGGCGACCGCCTCCCAGTCCTCCTCGGTCTCCGTCGGCATGACGGTGAAGACGATGCGGACGCTGTGGGCGGGCGAGCGCATGTTGCTGACCGTGCGGAGGTTCTCCTCGGCCTCGTGCACGGCCAGTTCCGCCGTCAGCCGCTCCCGCAGCAGCCGGGCGCAGCGCCGCTCGGCGTCGCTGTCCGCGCCCGGTGCCCGCTCGGCCCCGTCGAGCCGGGCGAGCGTGCGGCGGGCGAGGTCGGCCACCGCACGCTGGCCGGCGGGCGAGAAGTCCGGCAGCAGTCCGGCGCTCTCCTTGACTCCCAGGTACGTACCGGTGATCGGGTCGAGGGCGATGAGTGCGTCGACGTGGTCGTCGGCGACCTGGCGGGGCAGCGCGCTGCTGGAAGTGTCTGGCATGGGAGTCATCCTGGCGCCTCCGGCGGGCCCGCGTCACCCTCGTCAGGCCTCAGTCGGCTGACAAGGAGGGGCCGGGGGAGGGCGGCAGCAGGGGGCCGCATTCCCACTGCTGGAAGATCAGCCGGGTCTCCACGCGGGCCACCTCGCGGCGCGAGGTGAACTCGTCGAGGACGAGACGCTGCAGGTCGGCGGGGTCCGCCACGGCCACGTGCACCAGGTAGTCGTCGGGCCCCGTGAGGTGGAACAGCGCCCGGGACTCGGGCAGGGCCCGGATCCGGTCGACGAACGGACCGATCAGTTCACGCCGGTGGGGGCGGACCTGGACGAGAAGGAGCGCTTCGAGCCCACGCCCGAGTTTGGCCGGATCCAGTCGTAGCTGGTGTCCGAGGATCACACCTGTGCGGCGCAGCCGTGCCACCCGGTCGAGGCAGGTGGAGGGCGCGACTCCGACCTCGGCGGCGAGTTCGCGGTAGGTGCTCCGGGCGTCGTTCTGCAGGAGGCGAAGAATGTGCAGATCGACCGTGTCCAGTACGACAGAATCGGCCATCTGGCGAACGTAGCACGGTGGTTTCCCGCTACTTCCCGGTATCCGTTCACAGTGCCGCCATGGACGCCATGGATCACGGCCTCTCGGCCATCCCGAGGGCCCTTGCCACCGAAGCCGTGCACGCCGGCCGCGAAGACCTCGCCGGACTCGGACTGCACGCCCCGCCGCTCGACCTGTCCACCACCTACCCCTCGTACGACGCCCGGGCCGAGGCCGCCCGGATCGACGAGTTCGCCACCACCGGCGCCCGGCTCGACGGCCCGCCCGTCTACGCCCGGCTCGACAATCCGACCGTCGCCCGCTTCGAGGAGGCCCTCGCCCGCCTGGAGGGCGCCGAGGCCGCCGTCGCCTTCGCCAGCGGCATGGCCGCCCTCACGGCCGTGCTCCTCGCCCGGGCGAGCCAGGGCCTGCGGCACGTCGTCGCGGTCCGCCCGCTGTACGGCTGCAGCGACCACCTCCTCGACGCCGGGCTGCTCGGCACCGAGGTGACCTGGACCGACCCGGCGGGCATCGCCGACGCGATCCGGCCCGACACCGGCCTCGTCATGGTCGAGTCGCCCGCCAACCCGACGCTCGCCGAGGCCGACATCCGGGCCGTCGCCCACTCCTGCGGCTCCGTCCCGCTGCTCGTCGACAACACCTTCGCCACGCCGGTGCTCCAGCGCCCCGTCGAGCAGGGCGCGCGCATCGTGCTGCACAGCGCCACCAAGTACCTGGGCGGCCACGGCGACGTCATGGGCGGGGTCGTCGCCTGCGACGAGGAGTTCGCCCGTACCCTCCGTCAGGTCCGCTTCGCCACCGGCGGGGTGCTCCACCCCCTCGCCGGGTACCTGCTGCTGCGCGGACTCTCCACCCTTCCGGTACGGGTCAGGGCGGCGTCCTCGACGGCCGCGGAGCTGGTGCGGCGGCTGGTCACCGACCCGCGGATCGCCCGGGTCCACTACCCGCGGATCGGGGGTGCCATGATCGCCTTCGAGGTGTACGGGGACCCGCACGACGTGATCGCCGGAGTGCGGCTCATCACCCCGGCGGTCAGTCTCGGCAGCGTCGACACCCTCATCCAGCACCCGGCCTCCATCAGCCACCGGATCGTGGCCGAGGGGGACCGCCGCTCCGCGGGCGTCAGCGACCGGCTGCTGCGGATGTCGGTCGGCCTCGAGGACGTCGAGGACCTGTGGCGCGACCTGACCCAGGCGCTCAGCGCTCCGCCGGCCGAGACACCTCGCGCGGCTGCTCGTGCCGTGCCCGAGCGGCCGGTCGCGGTGCCGAGGACAGTCGGGCGGTGATCACCAGGGTGCCCTCCTCGATCTGGTAGTCGAGGGGGAGGTTCAGCGCCCGCATCGCGGCCACCATCCCCGTGTTGGAGGACTGCGTCACGGCGTACACGCTGCCGCAACCGGTCTCCCCGGCCATCGCCACCAGCCGGCCGAGGAGCTCGGAGCCGATGCCGCGCCGCTGCCAGTCGTCCTCGACGAGGAGGGCGACCTCCGTCTCGTCGCCGTCCCACAGCAGGTGGCCGAGGGCGACGAGACGGCCGGAGGCCGTCTGCACGGCGAGGGTGCGGCCGAAGCGGGGGCTGAGCAGGTGGTCGAGGTAGCGGTCGGCGTCCCCGACGGGACCGTGGTAGCGCAGGCCCAGGGTGCGGGCCGAGCAGCGGTCGTGCATGGCGCGCGCGGCGGCCAGGTCGCGCTGGTCGGCGCGGCGGACCGTGATCTCGTTGCCCTCCGGCAGGGTCAGCACGTCCTGGCTGCGCGGGACGCGGGGGCCGAGCCGGGCGTCGAGCTCGACGAGGGCGCGGGCCCGGGCGAACTCGGTCGGGGTGAAGGGCAGATGGGGCCGCTCGACGATGAACGTGCCGCCGTGCGGGTCGCGCAGCCGCATCACGGTCTCCTCCAGGACGCCTTCGACCGGGGCCTGTTCGCCGGTGGGGCGACCGGTCAGCGACACCGCCGGCACGGAGTGGAGGGTGCAGCGGCCGAGGAGCTGCCGCAGCGCGAGCGGCAGTTCGGCCGCGTCGAGCGCGGTGCGGGTGGCGAGGCCCAGGAGCCGGGTGGGGGTGTCCACCAGGTCGTGCGCGTCGGCCCGCTCGGTCCAGGTGTCACGACCGCCGGCCGCGGCCGTCTCGCGGGCCAGGTCCTGCGCGGAGAGGCCGGTGGGGGCGCGCAGCAGGAACTCGTCGACCGTGCCGTCGGCGAGCGGGTGGGTCTGGAGGGTGAGGATGTCCACGCCCAGGCGGGCGAGGACCGTGCACAGCGAGGCGAGGCTGCCCGGGGTGTCCGCGACGGTGGTCCGCATCCGCCACAGCGCCGTCTCGGCCGGTGCCCCGGACCCGCTCCCCTCCTCCGTCTCCCGCCCCGTCTCCCGCTCGTTCGCCGGGGCGGGGGATCCGCTCGGGGCCGGCAGGTCCGTGGAGGGGCGCCCGCCGGTGCGACCGGCGGGCGGGGCATGGTCGGCATGACTGCGCCTCCGCGCCCACCAGGTGTGGAACGCGGCGGTGGCGGCCAGCGCGATCGCGGAGAAGACCATGAGGGAGGGGCCCCCGGGGCCCTTGACGACGGTCTTGGCGATCGTGTCGGCCACCACCACGGCGGTGAACAGGGCGGCGAGCTCGATCAGGTCGTGCCGCCAGTGGTGCGGACGGCGGGCGCTCTTCGAAGACGTCACATCGGTCATGACTTCACTGTGACCCAGCGGTGTTGCGTGATCGCGAACGCTTTGTGACTGACGGGTTAAGCGCCGATCTGTCGACTTAAAGGTCGATTCGGACCGTTTCTGTCAGAGGCTGATCGGCACCCTGACGGAGTGCGCTCAGCAGCCGTCCGGCCTGCACCACCAGCTGCGAGGAACCCCGTCCCGAGGCGAGCGTTTCGAGCCCGGCGACCTCACCGGCGGCCCCGCACCGCTCCACGCAGTCGGCGGCCACCGCCAGGACCTCCCCGAGCCCCCGCACCGGCCGTGCCGGGGCGAGCACCTCCGGAAGCACCGCCTCGAGCACCGTCCAGACCGTGTGGTACGCACCCGTGACGGCCGCCGTCCGAGCCGCGTCCGCCAGTCGGTTCGGCTTCACCGAACCCTCCGCCACCAGCCACGCCAGCTCCGCGCCGAGCCGCCGGGCGTTCAGCTCGCCCCGCGCCGCCAGGACGAGCACGCCGTCCACCGCGCGCAGCCGGTCGTCCGCGTCCACCTGCCCGAGGCCCAGCGCGAGGGCCAGCAGCACCGCACGGCCGACCGGACCGTCGGCCTCGGCCAGTGCGGTCAGCGGTTCGGCCGCGCCGCGCGAGTCCCCCTCGACGCCGTGCGCGAGGCTCGGCAGGAGACAGGCCGCGAGCAGCTCACGGTCGGCCGGCAGCACCGGCATCCACTGCGCCCCGCCCTCCACCCGGTGACGGCAGCGACGGGGAGCCGCCCCCAGCGCGCCACCGAGCCACTGGAAGGCGGGCGGGAACTCCGCCCCGACCGCCCGGTGCTCGCCGAGATCGACCACGAGCCGGTCGATCAGCCGCCGTCCCTCCGACGTCCCGTCCTCGCCCCGGGGGAGGAACCGCACGGTCGCCCCCACGGCCACCTCCTCGCGCAGCCAGGCGGCGAGCCGCCGGCCGGCCGGGGTGCCGAGCGCCGCCGCCTCCTCGGCCGCCCGCCCGGCCCGCGGACCGGCCCGCAGCACCCGGACCAGGGCCTGGGCGAGATCGACCGGAGCGGGCTCGACGCCGGCGTCCCGGTACTCCCGCAGCCGTTCCACCAGGACCCGCGGGTCGATCGCCCCCGTGCTCCAGGTCGGCGTGGCGAGGAGGAACGGCAGCGCGTCGGTGCCGACCAGGCCGGCGGCCTCCCGCAACCGGGCGTCGAGGACCCCCGACAGGGCCTGGTGGAGACAGGAGTCCGGGCCGGGGCCCCGGGGCCGGCGGAGGTCGACGAACCCCGGGTCCAGCAGCCCCGGCAACCCCGCGAGCACCACGTGGATCCCGCGGGCCTCATGAGTCTCATGGGTCTCATGGGTCTCATGGGCCTCAGGGCTGCAGCAGCGGATCTCCTGCTCCCACCGGGGCCGGGGAAAGGCCTCCCGCACCGCCTCCACCACGGCCGCCCGGTCCCGGTGCGCGTGCCGCACCAGGCCGTCGAGCGCCCGCTCGAACGCCGCGGGCTCCTCCGGGAGTCGCTCCACCACCAGCTGCGCCATCAGCTCCTCGACCGTCGTCGCCGGGGGCGCGAGCCGCTGCGCCTCCGGCGCGGGCGGCAGGATCTCCTCGTAGGGAAGCGCCGTCCCCCGCCCCAGGTCCCTGCCGAACAGCTCCTGCGCGGCCCGTCGGTGCATCGGGCTCAGCAGCCCGGCGGCCTCCGCGAGCTCGCGCCGCACCTCGGCGTCCACGGCCGGCAGATGACGGCCGACCAGTCTGAGGGCCCGCTCCTGCACGCCGGTGTCCTCGTTCCCGAAGGCCTCCGTCACGACGGGCAGCAGTTCCCCGGCCGCGCCCGGCTCCCCGGCCAGCACCTTGCCGACCAGCGCCAACTGGGCCCGCACCAACTTCTTCTCGGTACGGAAGAGCACACCGGTCGACATCTCGGCCAGCGCCCCGACCGGCAGCGAACCCGCCGAGGCGAGCTCCGCCAGGACGTCCTGTGCGTACCCGGCGACGAGCGAGGGGGCGTCGGACGCGATCCCGACCCAGTCCGGGATCCGCTCCCGCAACTCCTCCGCGTCCGGTTCGAGCAGCCGCACCACCTCCAGCGGGAGGCGCAGGTTCCGGGCGGGGCCGCCGTGCAGCAGCCGGGACACGCACACGTCCAGGACCCTGGCCCGGCCCAGGACCCCCTCCTCGACGAGCGTCCGCAGAGCGGCGGGCCAGTACCTCTGCGGCCGGCGGCCGAGGGGACGGGTCAGCCGCTCGGGGGGCTCGGCCATCGCGAGGGCGTGCGCGACCAGGACCGGCGTCTGCGGGTCCTCCCGGAGCCGCTCCACGAGCCGGTCGTCGGTGATGTGCCGGGTCCAGGCGGTGACGTAGCCGTCGGTCGGCGGAACCGTGTACCCGGAGCGGACCACGAGGCCGTGGAGCAGCGTGTAGCTCTCCTCCGCCACCGCCCTGCGCCTGGCCAGACGTCCCGCCAGGTCCGCCGCCCACTCCGGGCCCCGGTCGCCGAGCGCCCGGAGGGCGAGGGCGCCGTCCTCCTCCCGGACCGGCAGGTCGCGCGCGCCGAGCCAGCCCGCGGCCGCCGAGGCCGTCGGGAGACAGCCGGCACCCGCCACGTACAGCGCGCTGCGGATGAGGTTCGGCAGGTGCGGAGGCGTCGCCCGCTTTCCGGCGCGGACCTCCGCGCGCAGCGCCTTGAGCCGGGTGAGCGCGACCTTGCGCGCGGCGGCGTCCAGCGGTTCGAGGAGCCCCGGCACCGCGGCGGCCCGCCCCTCGCACACGGCGGCGAGCAGCTCCTCGACCCCGGTCCCACCTTTCGCGCCGCCCCTGACACCGGCCCCGACCCTGGCCCCGGCGTCGACACCGGGGCCCGCGCCGCCACCCGCGCCGCCACCCGCGTCGACCGCTCCGGCGTCGGCCGCGTGACCCGCCGCGCCGTCCTTCCCGTCGGTCGCCGCCGTGTCAGCCGTCCCGGTCGCCATGCTCTTCCCCGTCCCGCTCCCCATGCCGTCCCCCGTGGTTCTCCCCGTGTCCGGTGCTCCGCGCTCGCGCCGCACCGCCGTCGTCACGCCGCCCCGCCCACGGCCGCCCCCGTCCGCCGTGCCGTCCGGACCGCGAGCACGTGCCGGCACGGGCCCCGCCGTCTCCGGGCCGAGCAGCCGGCCGGAGCCCGTGGGCTCCGGCACGGACGGGCGGAGACGGCGAGCGCCTGTACGAATCGCGTCATGGGTACGACGGTAGGACCCGGCACTGACAATCACCCGGACGGACTTCCGGCAGGGCCCTGACCTGGGGTTACTGTCCGACCCGACCCGGCTGGAGCACCTTGCTGAACAGCACCGTGCCGCCCTCGGCCCGCAGCCGCACGGTCAGCTCCCCGCTGTGGCCGTCGATGTCGACCTCGCCGAAGTACTGCGGGCTCTCCATCGGCGACAGGTTCGCCCGCTCCGGCGCCCGCACGAACACCCGCTCCGGGCCGAAGGTGGCGTCCAGGGCGTTCGCCGGGAAGCCGCCCGCCGCCAGGGGCCCGGACACGAATTCCCAGAAGGGGGCGAAGTCCCGGAAGGCCGCCCGCTCCGGCGCGTAGTGCTGAGCCGAGGTGTGATGGACGTCCGCCGTCAGCCACACCGTGCCGGTGATCCGCCGGTGCTTCACGAACCGCAGCAGCTCCGCGATCTGGAGCTCCCGGCCCAGCGGCGCACCCGGGTCGCCCTGCGCGACCGCCTCGAAGTTCGCCGCGCCGTCCGGGACGACCAGGCCGATCGGCATGTCCGCCGCGAGCACCTTCCACACCGCCCGGGACGCGGCCAGCTCCCGCTTGAGCCAGGCCAGCTGCTCGGCACCGAGGATGCCGGTGGTGTCGTCGGCCTGTCGACCGGGCGAGTTGGCGTTCCGGTACGAGCGCATGTCGAGCACGAACACGTCGAGCAGCGGTCCGTACCGCACCACCCGGTGCACCCGCCGCTCGCGCCCCTCCCCGCGCGCGTGGAGCGTGGAGACGGGGAAGTACTCGCCGAACGCCCGCGAGGCCCGGGCCGCGAGGACGTCCACGTCCTTCTCCGTGTAGCGGGGGTCGTCCAGGATCTGCCCCGGGTACCAGTTGTTCCGCACCTCGTGGTCGTCCCACTGCACCACCGACGGCACCTGCGCGTTGAAGGCCCGGACGTTGTGGTCGAGGAGGTTGTAGCGGAAGTTGCCCCGGTACTCGTCGAGGGTCTCGGCGACCTTCGACTTCTCCGGCGTCGTGACGTTCCGCCAGACCCGCCCGTCCGGCAGGGTCACGCTCGGCTGGACGACCCCGTCGGCGTAGATCGTGTCGCCGCTGCACAGGAAGAAGTCGGGGTCGAGCCGACGCATCTCCTCGTACGCCCGGAAGCCCCCGATGTCCGGGTTGATGCCCCAGCCCTGTCCCGCGACGTCCCCGGACCACAGGAAGCGGACCCCGTCGCGGCGCCGGTCCGGGGCCGTGCGGAAGGTGCCGAGGACCGGCTCGCCCGCCCGGCGCGGGTCGTCCGGGTCGACGAGGGTGACCCGGTAGTGGATCTGCTCGCCCGCCGGCAGGCCGCGCAGCGCGGTCGTCCCGGTGAAGTCCGTACCCGCGCCGACCAGCGGCCCGAGGTGGCGGCGCGCGTGCCGGAAGGACTCGGTCGCCGACGTCTCCACGAGCATCCGCGCCGGCCGGTCCGAGCGCACCCAGACCAGGCCGGAGGAGGACGTGACGTCACCCGCCTGTACGCCCCACTCGGCCCGGGGCCTGCCCGAGAGCGCGAACGCGGGGGCGGCGAGACCGGCGCCGCCGAGGGCGAGCGCCGCCGAGGCGGCCAGCGAGCCGCGCAGGAGGCTGCGCCGGTCGGGAGAGGGGGAAGAGGCGGACGGGGGAAGGGACATGAAAGGGCCTCCGGGGTCGGTCGTTCCGGTCGCGGACGGTGCGACGCGTCCGTGCCTGCCGGCCGGGCGCGCCGCACCATGCCTAACGGCCGGGTGCGGCGGTCACACGAACCGCGCGTGAACAGATCGCCCTCCTGGCGGCTTCGGCTCCCCGGCTCTGGCCCCCGGATCCCGGCTCCCGGTTCCCGGACATCGGATCCGGGGCATTGGATCCCAGATCCCAGATCCCCAACCCCAGATCCAAACCCCTCCACATCACCCCCTCCCGCACGCCTCCGCCACCAGCCTGACCCCGGTGTCGATGGCCGAAGGAGACAGGTGCGCGTAGCCGATGACGAGCCGTACGTCCCCGTCGGTCGGCCGGGCGGTGCCGTACTCCTCCAGGTGCCGCAGTGCCACCCCCGCCCGCGCCGCCCGCGTCCGGAACCGCTCCGGAGGTCCGAACCGTGCCGGTACGCGCGCGATGACGTGGAGTCCGGCGGCGATGCCGCTCGCCCGGGTGCCGGGCAGGTGCGCGGTGAGGGCGGTGAGCAGGGTGTCCCGCCGCTCCCGGTAGGCGCGTTGGCAGCGGCGCAGCTGCCGGTCGTACCCGCCGCGGGTCACGAGCTCCGCGAGGACGGCCTGGTCGAGTACGGGATTGCCGAGGTCCATCGTCCGCTTGCGTTCGACGATCTCGTCGAGCAGCGCCTCCGGGACGAGCATCCAGCCGAGCCGCAGCCCCGGGGCCAGCGACTTGCTGACCGAGCCCGCGTAGACGACCCGCTCGGGGTCGAGGCCCTGGAGCGCGCCGACGGGGGCGCGGTCGTAGCGGAAGTCGCCGTCGTAGTCGTCCTCCAGGACGTATCCGTCCACGGACCGCGCCCAGTCCAGGAGTTCGGCCCGGCGCTCCGCCGACCAGCTGATGCCGGACGGGAACTGGTGCGAGGGCGTCACGACGACCGCCCGCACCCCCGAGTCGGCGAGCGGTCCCGGCCGCAGCCCCTCCTCGTCCAGCGGCAGCCACACCGTCTCCAGGCCGGTCGAGGCGAACAGGCGCCCGTGCTCCGGGCTGCCGGGGTCCTCGATCCCGACCCGGCGCATTCCACGCGCGTGCAGGACGAAGCCGAGGAGGGTCGACGCCTGCGCCACGCCCGAACAGACCACGAGCCGCTCCGGATCGGCCACCACGCCCCGCCGCCGCGCCAGCATCGCGGCCAGCGCCTCGCGCAGCTCGGGGAGCCCGCGCGGATCCGGGTAGCCGAGCGCCGGGTGGGGGAGCCGCGTGAGCACGGACCGCTGAGCCGCCGCCCACGCGCTCCTGGGGAACAGCGACAGGTCGGGGGTCCCCGGGCGGAAGTCCACCCGGACCCCGGGCGCTCCGGCGGCCGGGTCGGGGGCCCCGCGCACGGCCGCTCTGGCCGCGCCGCCCACCCAGGTCCCCGCACCCCGGTCGCTCCGCAAGTACCCCTCGGCCGCGAGCTGTTCGTACGCCTCGGTGACGAGGCCCCGCGAGACGCCGAGGTCGGTCGCGAGCGCACGGGTCGACGGCAGCCGCGTCCCGGCCGCCAGCCGGCCCGAACGCACCGCCTCCCGCAGCGCCTCCTGCAGCGCCCGCCCCCGCCGCCGTGGCGGAGCGCCCACGGCCGGCAGCAGCAGCTCCCAGGCCGCCTGTCCCTGGCTCCTCATGTCGCATGGCCCTTCCCGCCGTCCCCGCCCGGGAGTTCACCGACCCGTCCCGGTCGTGCCCCATGATGCCGAGGCCGGCGGGAGTCGGTGCCGCGCGTCCGGGGAGTGGGAGTCAGCTCCGCACGTCCAGGGAGAGGTGGGCGGACAGCGCCCGTGCCCGACCGGCAGGACCACCCGCTCACCGAGCTGCTGCCCTGGGCGGTCGAACGGCTCGGCGATCCGCTGACCGTGGAGGACCTGGCGCGCCGGGCGCGCATGAGCTCGCGCCACCTGGGCCGCCACTTCCGGGCCGCGACCGGCACCACCCCGCTGCAATGGCTGCTCACCCAGCGGATCCGCCGCGCCCAGGAGCTCCTCGAAGCCACCGACGAGGGCGTCGACGCCCTCGCGGAGGCCACCGGCATGGGCACCGCCACCACGCTCCGCCGCCACTTCAACCGCACCGTCGGCGTGCCCCCGGACACCTACCGCCGCACCTTCCGCTCCCGGACCGGCCCCGCCCCGGACGCGTCGGAAGTGGTCCCCGATGGCGTGACGGAAGTGGACCCCGACCCGGGCCGCCCGGCTCCCTAGCGTCGGAGGCATGAACGCGAACGCCCTGCGCGGGGTCCTCCTGGTGACCCTCGCCTACGCCCTCGTCGGTGCCTCCTTCACCGCCAACAGCCTGCTCGGCGCCTACCCGTACGCGGGCGGGCAGGCCCTCCGCTACGCCGCCACCTGTCTGCTGCTCCTCCCGCTGCTGGGCCGCGGCGGGATCGCCCCGCTGCGCCTCCTGACCGCCCGTCACCGGGTCCGGCTCGCCGTCCTCGCGGCCGTCGGCATGGTCGGCTTCAACCTCGCGGTCCTGGCCGCCGAGCGGACCGCCGAGCCCGCCGTCCCCGGCGTCCTGGTCGGCTGCGCCCCCGTCGTCGTCGCCGTCCTGGTCCCGTTCACCGAGGGCCGCAGGCCCGCCCCCGTCGTGCTGTACGGGGCGTTGCTCGTCGCCGCGGGCGCCTTCACCGTGCAGGGCTGGGGCCGGACGGACCTGGTCGGGATCGGCTGGTCCGTGGCGGCGCTCGCGGGTGAGGTGGGGTTCACCGTGCTGGCCGTCCCGGTGCTGAGGCTGCTCGGGCCGAAGCTGCTGACGGCCGCCGTGTGCGGGGTCGGCGCGGTCGAGGCGGCGCTCGTCGGCCTGGTCGTGGACGGCGCCGGATTCGTACGGGTGCCGACGGCGGTGGAGGCGGGGGCCCTGGTCTGGCAGGCGGTCCTCGCCACGGTCGTCGGGTTCGTCCTCTTCTACATGGGCGTCCAGCGCGTCGGCATGGAGAGGGCCACTCTCTGTACCGGGGCCATCCCGATCGCCGCGGCTCTGAGCGCCGTCCTGGTCGGAGGCGCCGCCTTCGGCCTTCCCCAGGCGGTCGGCAGCCTCCTCGTCGGTGCCGGGGCCGCCCTGGGCACGGGGCTGTTCACCCGGTCGCCCGGCCCGGTCTCAGCGGCTGCCGTCCAGGATCACGCGCGCGACCAGGGCGGGGTCGTCGTTCATCGGCACGTGGCCGCAGCCGGGCAGCCGGACCAGGCGCGCGCCGGGCAGGGCGTGCTTGGCGCGGACGCCCTGTCGGCGCAGCAGCAGCCGGTCGCGGGTGCCCCAGGCGACGGTGACGGGTACCGACGGGACGTCGTCGCGGAAGAGGGCGGTCCGGCCCGCCGCCAAGGTCTGGTGGAAGCCGGTGGCCTGCCGCAGCGCGAGCGTCTCGGAGACCACGGCCGCGGGTGACCGGCGGCCGGGCCGGGCGTAGATCGTGCTGGTGAGCGCGGTGCGCCCGGCGGCCGTGCGCGAGAGGCGCTCGATCACCGGCACGGGCAGCGACAGGGCGGCGCCGCGCATGGCCCGCAGCGTCCCGAAGGCGTACCGCCGCTCGGCCTCCGACCAGAAGCCGGCGGGGGAGAGGGCGGTGACCGAGCGCACCAGCCCTTCCCGGCCGAGCTCCAGGGCGAGCAGTCCGCCCAGCGAGTTCCCCGCCACGTGCGGCCGCTCGAAGCCGACGGCCCCGCAGAAGGAGCCGAGCACGGGGGCGACGGTGGACAGGCCGTACGGGACCCCCTCCGGCAGCCCGTCGGAGGCGCCGAACCCGGGCAGGTCGACGGCGATCACCTCGCGTTCGGCGGCGAGGACGTCGAGGACGGGCTCCCAGGCCTGCCAGTGGTGCCCGATGCCGTGGAGCAGCAGCAGGGGCTCGCCCGCGCCCCGCCGCTCGTACGCCAGGGAGGTGCTGCGGGGACCCGCCGGGGTCTCGATCGTGAACGCGATCCGTGCGGGCATGCGGGCTCCTCGCTCCCTGGGGGGCCACCTCGTGAGCACGGCGGTCGCCGCCCCTTGGACGTATCGTCAGTAAGGATTACCGCTCGGTAGCCCGGAGTTCAAGACGGGAGCCGGAAACTGGACAGTGCCGGAGGCGTGGGCTGGGATGGGCCCGTGCCCACCGACACCGACACCCTCACCGAACTCTTCGAGGAGCACCGGCCGATGCTCCTCGGCGTCGCCTACCGGATGCTCGGCCGCACCGCCGACGCCGAGGACGTCGTCCAGGAGGCATGGCTGCGCTGGACCGCTGCGGACCGGGCCGCCGTCCGCGAGCCGCGCGCCTTCCTCGTGCGGATCACCACGCGACTCGCCATCGACCGGCTCCGCCGGGCGCAGGCACGCCGCGAGTCCTACGTCGGCCCCTGGCTCCCCGAACCCCTCGTCACCGACTTCGGCCCCGCCGCCCCCGACACCGCCGAGCGCGCCCTGCTCGCCGACTCCGTCTCGCTCGCGGTCCTCGTGGTGCTCGAATCCCTCTCCCCGCCGGAACGGGCGGTCTTCGTGCTCCGCGAGGCCTTCGGCTTCCCCTTCGGGGAGATCGCCACAGCCCTCGACCGCTCCGAGGCGGCCGTGCGCCAGCTCGCCGGGCGCGCCCGGCGCCACGTCGACGAGGGCAGGCCGCGCTACGACGTCGACCCGGCCGAACGCCGTGACCTCACCGAGCGCTTCCTCGCCGCCGCGGCCGGCGGCGACCTCGCCGAGCTCCTCGCGCTCCTCGCCCCGGACGTCCGCCTCGTCGGCGACAGCGGCGGCAAGTCCAAGGCGCCGCTGCGGATCATCGAGAGCGCCGACAAGGTCGGCCGCTTCCTCGCGGCCGTCGCCCGCGACCCGTGGGCCGGGTACGAGGTGCGCTTCCCGGAGCTCAACGGCGCCCCGGCCGTCCTCGTCCTCGCCGACGGAAAGCCCGAGACCGTCTTCCAGATCGAGGTGCGCGACGGACTGGTCCAGTGCGTCCACGTCATCCGCAACCCCGACAAGCTCCAGGGCCTCGCCGACGCCTGACGGCGATCGCACCGATCGTCCGGACCTCGCCCCGCTTCCCCCCCCGGAGGTGGGGCTTTTTGCTGCGCGGGGCTCACGAGGGCGCGAACGTCCTGTGAACGATCCAGGTCAGAGGGTCACATTCAGGGACGTTCGACGGAGCATTGGTCTTGACCAAGGTGGTGGCTCGCCTTATGGTCGCAGAGTTAGTGCAGGAACCTTTAATAAACAAGGGCGCGGAAAAACGCCGCGGGACACGGCGAATTGCGGAGGATCAGGGTGGGGACCACGCAGCTGACATCGGTACCGGAGCCGAAGTACCAGCACCTCAAGACAGTGATCGGGGAAGCGCTCGACTCGGACTTCGCGGTCGGGGAGATCCTGCCCAACGAGCGCGAGCTCGCGGCACGCTTCGGCGTCGCCCGTGCCACGCTCCGCCAGGCCCTGGAGCAGCTGGAGCTGGAGGGGCGCCTGCAGCGCCGCCGCGGCGTCGGCACCACCGTCGCCCCGCCGCGCGTCGGCGTCGACGTCTCCACCACCCAGCACGCCTGGCCCGGTGTCGGCGACGACGCCTGGGAGCCCCAGGACTCCGCCGCCGACGTGGCCCCGGCCGCCGTCGCGCGCGTCCTGGAGACCGGCGCCGACGAGCAGGTGCACATCGTCCGCCGCCTCCGCATCAGCCAGGGGCAGCCGGTCGCGGCCGAGCTGCTCTACGTGCCGGCCGGTTCCGTTCCGGGCCTCAGCGCCATCGACGCGCCCGCCGGCCCCGCCCGCGCCCGCGCGGTGCTCCGGGAGCTCCAGCACCTCGCCCTCGACGGCCAGGACCGCGCCGTGGAGCTCGGCTCCGCCCGCGCCGAGGACGCCAAGGAGCTCGACCGGCTGCCCGGCGCGCCCGTCCTCGTCGTGACGACCCGCTACCTCTCGGGCGGCCGGACCGCCGCCGTCTCGGTGGCCACCTACCGCGCCGACACCTGCCGCCTCACCTTCGGCGACTCGACCGACCTGGTCATGGCCTCGTAGAAGGCGGTACCCCGCCGCCGACAGGCCCGGCCCGGCCGGTGACGCGGGCCGGCGCGTAGCCGCCCCCCCTCCCGACGCGCAGGGGGCGCGGCTCGGGCCTGGTCTTCGGCCCGGCAGCCCGGGCCCGCCCCCGCGTTCCCCGCTCGGGCGGCCCCGGACCTGGCCGGACCGCACATCGCGTGCATCACGAAACGGCCCGGGCTCCCGCGGGGGTCAGCTGTCCCACCCAGTGCCCGGCCTCGAAGAGGGGTGTGTCGGCGCCGCCGACGGGCTCGTGGGACAGCTTCCGTCTTCCCTTGTCGCCGCTCTCCCAGAGGGACAACGAGGGGGCGCTCTCGGCGCAGCCCGACGGCTGCTTTCCGTCGGCGAGCTCCGCGGGTGCGGTGCGGAGCCGGGCCGACTCCCGGGAGAACACCTGCGCCTCGTACACGCACTTCTCCCCCATCACGCTGATGGACACGAGCCGGATGTCGCGCTTCGTCGCCCCCTCGCCGATCCTCACCTCGAAGCGGTAGGTGCCGTCCTGCCCCCGTCCGCCCCACGAGCCCCGATAGCTCTCCGGCAGCGGGCCCTCGGCGGGCGACGCCTTCATGAAGCTGTCGGGTTCGTAGGAGGTCTTCCCGTCGTTGCCGTGGTCGTAGTAGCCCGGGTCGTCCTCCCACTGGTACGTCCCGTTCCAGGAGGCTACGAACGCCCCGGTACCGTCCGGGGTCGAGGAGCCGTAGTCCTCGGTGTTGTCCTCGCAGCGATCCGCCTCGGACTTGGGGCTGACGCTCTTCAACCGACTCGAACCGAGTCTGATCGCGTCGCTTCTGGATTCGGTGACGGTGCTCTCCCAGACGCACAGCCGGTCCCTGCTCAGCAGGGCGTACTCGGCGGCGCCCTTCGCGTCGATGGAGAGGCGTGCGGTCAGCCCCTCTATGCGGAGGCCGTTCCCGTCCTTCAGGTAGGGAGCCGTCTCCCAGTCCCCCTGCAACTCCTTCGGAACGCTCGGCGACGGCGATTCCCCCGTCCCGAGCAGGCCGCCCTGCCACGGGCGGAGCGCGAGCAGTCCGCCGACGGTGACGAGCACCACGACGGCCGCCACCCCCGCCAGGACGCCCGGGCGACGCGGCCGGTCCGGGGCCTGCGCCGGACCCGAGGAGCCCGCCGGTCCGTCGTGTCCCGCTCCCACCGTGGGCGCGTACGCGAGCGCGTCCTGCGGAGACGCTTCGGGCGCTTGGAGGGACCGAGGGGATGCGGACGCCTGCACGGGCCGGGGCGCGGCGGGCGCTTGCACGGGTCGGGGCGCGGGCTCGGGCCGGGCGGGCGCCGGGGGAGTGGGGCCCTGGCCCGGCACGAGGGCCGTGGCCGGGCGCAGCGGGTCGAAGTCCAGCAACTGCGCGGCGTGGCGCCCCAGTCGACCGAGCAACGCGCCGGGCAGCCATTCGTCGGCGCCTTCCGTGGCGGTGCGGGCGGCGACCTCTTCCGGCGTGGGGCGGCGTGCCGGGTCCTTCCGCAGGCATTCCCGCACGAGTCCGAGGAGCGCCTCCGGCAGCCCCTCCAGGTCCGGCTCCTCCTCGGCGACCCGGAACAGCTGGGCGTGCAGACCGTTGCCGGTCGCCCCGAAGGGCTGGCGCCCCGTGGCGGCGTAGGCGAGGACCGAACCCAGGCAGAACACGTCGGAGGCGGCGGTGACCCGGAGCCCGCGCACCTGCTCCGGCGACATGAAGCCCGGCGAGCCGATCACCATGCCCGTGCGGGTCTGCAGGCTGTCCCCGCCGATGCTGTCCAGCGCCCGGGCGATACCGAAGTCGATGACCCGGGGCCCGTCCACGGTGACCAGGACGTTGGACGGCTTGAGGTCGCGGTGGACGAGGCCCGCCTCGTGGACGGCCCGCAGGGCGAGCGCGAGCCGGTTGGCCAGGACCCGCACCGACTGCTCGGGCAGCGGTCCGTACTGCTCGGCCACGACGGCGTGCAGATCGGGTCCGGGAACGTACTGCGTCGCGACCCAGGGCGTCTCCGCGTCCGTGTCCGCGTCGAGCACGGCTGCGGTCCAGCCCCCGCCGACCCGCTTCGCCGCGGTGACCTCGCGTGCGAACCGCGAGCGGAATTCGGCGTGTCGGGCGAACTCGGTCCGTACGACCTTGACCGCGACGGTGCGCCCGCCTTCGGAGCGGGCGAGGTAGACGCGGCCCATGCCGCCGGCGCCCAAGCGGGCGATGAGGCGGTAGGGGCCTATGCGCGATGGGTCTTCGGCGGTCAACTGGTCCACGAGGAAGGAGGGTAGCCCAACGGCCCGTCAGGAACGGGCGCGGACGGCCCCGTCCGCGCCCGGACACGGCCCTCGCCGACGAGGCGCGCTCTCGTGCGCGATCCGCGAGCACCCGCGCCCACGGGGCATGCGCACCCGGCCCGCACGGACACGCCGCACCGACCCGAACGGCTCCCTAGCGGCGGGCCGTCACCGTGCCCTCGACGGCGAAGAGCTGCTCCTCGACGTGGTCGAGGGCGAGCCGCAGGGCGCCCGTGCCCACCGCCGCCTCGCCCAGGAGGGACAGCACCACCCGGGGCGGGCGCAGACAGAACCGCGCCAGCTCCTCGCGGAGCGGCTGGAGGACCCCGTCGAGGCCGGCCGCCCAGCCGCCGACGACCACCAGCTCGGGATCGATGGCGAGGACCAGGGCCGCCACGTCGTGCACGAGCCGCTGGATGAAGCGGTCCACCGCCGCCTCGGCGCGCGCGTCGCCCTTGCGGGCCAGTGCGAAGACCTCGGCGACCGCCTGCTCGTCCAGCGGGTGCAGCGGCTCGTCCGTGGTGGAGAGGAGGTGCTCGGGGGTGACGCCCTGGCCGAGCAGGTGCAGGGCGCCGATCTCCCCGGCCGCCCCGCCGAAGCCCCGGTGCAGCCGGCCGCCGATCAGCGAGCCGGCGCCGGGGCTGAGGCCGGCGAGGACGAAGACGATGTCGTCGGAGTCGGTCGCGGCACCCTTCCAGTGCTCGGCGACGGCCGCCGCGTTGGCGTCGTTCTCCACGATCACCGGGCAGCGGAAGGAGCGCCGCAGCCGTTCGCCGAGCGCGAGGCCCGTCCAGCCGGGCAGCGCCGTGCCGAGCCGCACGGTGCCGTCGGCCTCCACGATGCCGGGCGTGCCGACGCCGACGGCCCGCAGGTTGGACCGGGCGACCCCGGCCCTGCGCAGCACGTCGGCGACGACCGTGCGCACCCGGTCCAGGCGCTCGTCCTCGGACGCCGTCTCCGACACCTCGCGGGACCCGGCGCCGATGATGCGGCCGTCCAGACCGGAGAGCAGGGCGGCCACGCGGTGCGGGCCGATCTCGATGCCGAGCAGATGACCGGCCTCCGCGCGGAAGCGGAACCTCCGTGCCGGGCGTCCCTGTCGTCGGGCCTCGCCCTCCTCGGGCGCCGACTCGACGACGAGACCGCCCTCCATGAGGCCCTCGACGACCCCCTCGACCGTGGGCCGCGACAGGCCCGTGATCCGGGTCAGATCCGTGAGCGTGGGCGCGTCGGCGCCGCGCAGCGCATGGAGCACCACCGCGGAGTTGATCCGCCGCAGCAGAGACGGATCCCCGCCGGTCAGCCGCCCCACAGTGTGTCCTCCCCGCTCGTGCGCCTCTCCGGCGGATGGTACTCAATGGGTCCGGTCGCGGCGAGAGCCGCCCCCGCGACGGACCCGGGCGCACCGCGCCCCGCACCTGACGGAACACCGGCCGCCGTACGGGACGGAGCGGGACACCCGCCCCGCTCACCGCCCGCCGGGAACGCCGGAGGAGCCGGGGCCGCGGTCCGTCCCGGAACCGTCAGCCGGCCGCCTCCCGCAGCCGGGCGAACTCCTCGGCCATCGTCTCCGCCGTCCAGTGGGCGTTGAGACCGCTCGGGTTGGGCAGCGCCCAGACACGGGTGGACCCGATCGTGCGGTCCTGCGGTCCGATCACCGCCTTCGGCTCCCCGAAGGCCGTGCGGTACGCGGTGACGCCGACGACCGCGAGCCAGCGCGGCTCGAGCCGTTCGACCTTCTCCACGAGCAGTCGGCCGCCCTCGTGGTACTCCTCGGGGCTCAGCTCGTCGGCCCGCGCGGTCGCCCGCGCCACCACGTTCGTGATCCCGAGCCCGTACGTCAGGAGTTCCTCCTGCTCGTCCGGCCGCAGTCGCCGCGGAGTGAACCCGGAGAGGTGCAGCACCGGCCAGAAGCGGTTTCCCGGGCGGGCGAAGTGGTGGCCCGTCGCCGCCGACATGAGACCCGGGTTGATCCCGCAGAAAAGCACGGAGAGGCCGCTCGCGACCACGTCGGGAAGGACGCGGTCGCGAGCGGCCTCCAGCTCCTGCTGGGTGAACCGGGGGGCCCGGGTCAGAGGATCGCCCCGGGGGTGTAGGCGGCGGCCTCCGGGTGCTGCTTGAGGACGTCCTCGATGCGGGAGACCACGGACGCGACCTGGTCGGCGGCGGCGCCCGTGAAGGACAGCTTGTCCGCCATCAGCTCGTCGAGCTGCGCCCGGTCCAGCGGGATCCGCTCGTCGGCGGCCAGCTTGTCGAGGAGCTCGTTGCGCTCGGCGCCCTGCTCGCGCATGGCGAGGGCGGAGGCGACGGCGTTCTCCTTGATGGCCTCGTGGGCGACCTCGCGGCCCACGCCGGCGCGGACGGCGCCCATGAGGACCTTGGTGGTCGCCAGGAAGGGCAGGTAGCGGTCGAGCTCGCGGGCGACGACGGCCGGGAAGGCGCCGAACTCGTCGAGCACGGTGAGGAAGGTCTCCAGGAGGCCGTCGAGCGCGAAGAAGGCGTCCGGCAGCGCGACCCGGCGGACCACGGAGCAGGACACGTCGCCCTCGTTCCACTGGTCGCCCGCCAGCTCACCGGTCATCGACGCGTAGCCGCGCAGGATGACCATGAGGCCGTTGACGCGCTCGCAGGAGCGGGTGTTCATCTTGTGCGGCATCGCCGAGGAGCCGACCTGGCCGGGCTTGAAGCCCTCGGTGACCAGCTCGTGGCCCGCCATCAGGCGGATCGTCTTGGCGATCGAGGACGGGGCGGCGGCCAGCTGTACCAGCGAGGTGACCACGTCGTAGTCGAGCGAGCGCGGGTAGACCTGGCCGACCGAGGTGAAGGCGTGCGCGAAGCCGAGGTGACCGGCGATCCGCTGCTCCAGCTCCGCCAGCTTGCCGGCGTCGCCGCCGAGCAGGTCCAGCATGTCCTGCGCGGTGCCGACCGGGCCCTTGATGCCGCGCAGCGGGTAGCGGCCGAGCAGCTCCTCCAGGCGGGCGTACGCGACGAGCAGCTCGTCCGCCGCCGTCGCGAAACGCTTGCCGAGGGTGGTCGCCTGGGCGGCGACGTTGTGCGAGCGGCCGGCCATGACCAGCTCCGCGTACTCGGCGGAGAGCTTGCCCAGGCGGGCGAGGACGGCGACCGTGCGGTCCCGCATCAGCTCCAGGGAGAGCCGGACCTGCAGCTGCTCGACGTTCTCGGTGAGGTCGCGCGAGGTCATGCCCTTGTGGACGTGCTCGTGACCGGCGAGGGCGTTGAACTCCTCGATCCGGGCCTTCACGTCGTGCCGGGTGACCTTCTCGCGCTCGGCGATGGAACCGAGGTCGACCTGGTCGAGGACGCGCTCGTAATCGGCGAGGGCGGCATCCGGAACCTCGATCCCGAGGTCCTTCTGCGCACGCAGCACGGCGAGCCACAGCTGACGCTCCAGCTTCACCTTCTGCTCGGGGGACCAGAGGACGGCGAGCTCCGCGGAGGCGTAGCGGCCGGCCAGAACGTTGGGGATGCGGGGCTTCGCAGTCACAGCAGTCACGTGGACAGAGTTTACTGGTGGTTTCTGCAGGCCAGCGCCACGGTCCGGTGTGGAGCTTGCTACGAGACGCAGGTCACGCGCGCGCGTGGGCGCCCACGCTACGCGCCGGCCGGGGGCTCGTACGGCAGCAGCTCGGGACGCTTGGGCGCCCGGCCGTCCCCCGAGGAGCGGCCGGTCAGACGCCGTCCGATCCAGGGGCCGAGGTGCTCCCTGGCGAAGCGGGCGTCCGCGATCCGGCGGTTCGCCCAGCCGGGCCGTGCGGACGGGGGCAGCGGCGTGCGCCAGTCCTCCTCGGGCGCCAGGCCGAGCGCCTGCCACACGGCCTCGGCGACCCGCCGGTGCCCGTCGGCCGTCAGGTGCAGCCGGTCCACGTCCCACAGGCGGGGGTCGCCGAGCGACGGGGCGCCGTACAGGTCGACGACCAGGGCGCCGTGCGCGGCGGCGAGCGCGTCGACGTGGGCGAACAGCTCCTCCATCCGGGGGCGGAAGCGCTCCATGACCGGGCCGTTGCGGCCGGGGCTGCGCATGAGGACCAGCTGCCCGCAGGAGGGTGTGAGGCGTTCCACTGCCTCGGTGAGCAGGTCCCGCACCCGGACCATGTCGACCTTGGGGCGCAGGGTGTCGTTGAGCCCGCCGACCAGGGTCACCACATCGGCCTTCATGCTTGCGGCCAGGCCGACTTGCTCGTCGACGATCTGGCCGATGAGCTTGCCGCGCACGGCGAGATTCGCGTAGCGGAAGCCGGGGGAGCGGTCGGCGAGACGGCCCGCGAGGACGTCGGCCCAGCCCCGGTAGGAGCCGTCGGGGCTCAGGTCCGACATACCCTCGGTGAAGCTGTCCCCGACGGCGACGAGACTGTTGTACGTGGCATTGATCTCCATGGCGGAGTGATCATACCGCGCGGTATGCGCGGGACGCCGAGGAGAACCCGGGAGGGGAAATCCGATGAGCGACGCGCTGCTGAGCGCCCTGGCCGAGTCCCTGGCCGAGCTGGTGACGGCGGTCGGGACCTCCGACGACGAGGTCCTCGACCCCGACACGGCCGTGAAGTGGTTGGAGGACACGGGGCACACCCTGAGCGCGCTCGGCCCCGCCGACCGCCGCACCCTCGAGGGGCTGTTCCGCGAGACCGCGCTGCGGCGCCCGGAGGGACCCCGCCGCGAGGCGCTGCTCCGTCTCCCGGAGCAGCTCGGCGCCTACGAGCGCCTCCGGCCGACTACGCCGACCGCGCCGACCGCGCCGACCGCGCCGATCCGGTCCCTCGCTGCCGCCCGGTCGTCGGCGGTCGCGACCGCCCGGCCGACCGGGACCGCCTCGCCGACCGGGACCGTCTCGTCGACCCTGACCGCCGGCATCCCCGCGCCGACCCGGCCCGCCGCCCCCGCCGCCGTTCCGTCGGCCGATGACCCGGCCGGCGTCTGCGACGCCGTCGCCGAGCGCGTGCTGCGCTTCGCCGCCCTCGTGCGCGAGGCCGATCCCACCGTCCCGGTCCCCTCGTGCCCCGGCTGGACCCTCGCGGACCTGACCCGGCACCTCGGCGCGGTCCACCGCTGGGCCGGTCACCTGGTGCGCACCCGGGCCGCCGTCCGCGTCCGCGTGAGGGACCTGCCCCTCGACCCGCCGTCGGACCCGGCCGCGTACGCCGACTGGCTGACCGAGGAGGCCGACAGGGCGCTCACGACTCTGCGCACGGCCGAGCCCGGCCTCCCGGTCTGGTCGCCCGGAGCGGACCCGCACGCCCGGTACTACCCGCGCCGGCTGCTCTCCGAGGCGGTCGTCCACCTCGCCGACGCCGAGCTCGCCCTCGGCGGAGCCGCGGAGCCGATCGACCCCCGCACCGCCGCCCGGGCGATCGACCACTTCCTCGCCGACGCTCCGTACATCCCCTGGATCGCCGAACCGCTCGCCCACCTCGACCGGGACGGCGCCGTCCTCCGCCTCGCCGCCCGCGACACCGGCGACGCCTGGACCCTCGTCCTCGGCGGAGGCGGCTTCACCTGGAGCCGGGCGAGCCGGGCGAGCCGGGAGGACCGGGCCGGTCGGGAGGGCGGCGGTGCGGAGCCGACCGCCTCCGTCGCGGCGGACACCGGGGAGCTGCTGCTCCTCCTCCACCGCCGCTACGGCGCCGACGACCCGCGCTTCGGCCACACCGGCGACCGGGACCTCCTCGACGACTGGCTCGCCGCCACCGCGTACTGACACGCCGAGGGGCCCCGGGAAACGAATCCCGGGGCCCCTCGGGCTCCGAGGCCGGTCACGGCGCCGCGGGGCGCCCCACCAGCTCGCGCAGCACGTCCTCCATCGTCACCAGGCCGGCCGGCTTGCCGTCCTCGTCGAGCACGGCCGCCAGGTGCGTCCGGCTGCGGCGCATCGCGGTGAGGACGTCGTCCAGCGGCGTCGCCGCCCGGACGCGGGCGATCGGCCGCAGCGCCGTCACCGGGAACGGCAGGTCGCGCGGGGTGACGTCCAGGGCGTCCTTGACGTGCAGGTAGCCCAGGATGCTGCGCTCGGAGTCGAGGACCGGGAAGCGGGAGTACCCGGTCCGCGCCGCCAGCGCCTCCAGTTCCTCCGGAGTGGTGCCGACCTGTGCGTACACCACCTTCTCCGCCGGCATGACGACGTCCCGCACGGGACGCCGGCCCAGCTCCAGGGCGTCGTGCAGCCGCTCGGCGGCCCGGTCGTCCAGGAGGCCCGCGTCGCCCGCGTCGGTGACCATCCGGGCCAGCTCGTCGTCCGAGAAGGTCGCGGAGACCTCGTCCTTGGCGTCCACCCGCAGCAGCTTGAGCAGCGCGTTGGCGAAGGCGTTGATCGCGAAGATCACCGGCCGCAGCGCCCGCGCGAGCGTCACCAGGGGCGGCCCGAGCAGCAGCGCGGAGCGCGTCGGTTCGGCGAGCGCGATGTTCTTCGGCACCATCTCGCCGAGCAGCATGTGCAGGTACGTCGCCAGGGCCAGCGCGATCGCGAACGAGATCGTGGCGGCCACGCCGTGCGGCACGCCGACCGCGTCGAAGACCGGTTCGAGGAGGTGTTCGATGGCGGGCTCGGCGACGATGCCGAGGACCAGGGTGCAGAGGGTGATGCCGAGCTGCGCCGCCGCGAGCATCGCGGAGACGTGCTCCAGGCCCCAGACGACGCTGCGCGCCCGCCGGTTCCCGGAGTCGGCCAGGGGCTCGATCTGGCTGCGGCGGACCGAGATCAGGGCGAACTCGGCGCCGACGAAGAAGGCGTTGACGACCAGGGTGAGCAGGCCGATCAGCAGCTGGATGGCGATCATCGGCCGGCCTCCCCGGACTCGTCCGCGTCGTGCGGGGCGGCGGGCGCGGGGGCGTGCAGCAGCACGCGCGCGGCGCGCCGGCCCGAGGCGTCGACGACGTCGAGGCGCCAGCCGGCCAGCTCCACGCGGTCGCCGGAGGCGGGGATGCGGCCCAGCTCCGTCGCGAGGACGCCCGCGAGCGTCTCGTACGGGCCGTCCGGCACGCGCAGGCCGATCGTGGCCAGCTGGTCCGTACGGGCGGCGCCGTCGGCCGACCACAGCTCGCGCCCGTCCGCGTCCTCGCCCGCCCGGACCAGGTCCGGCGTCTCGTGCGGGTCGTGCTCGTCGCGCACCTCGCCGACGACCTCCTCGACGATGTCCTCCAGGGTGACGACCCCGGCCGTGCCGCCGTACTCGTCGATGACGACGGCCATCGTCTGCCTGCCCGCCAGGCGGTCCAGGAGCCGGTCCACGGTGAGCGTCTCGGGGACGAGCAGCGGCTCGCGCAGCATCTCGCCGATCCCGCGGCGGGGCCGCTCCCCGGCCGGTATCGCGAGGACGTCCTTGATGTGGGCGATGCCGACGACCGCGTCGAGGCTGCCCCGGTAGACGGGGAAGCGGGACAGGCCGGTCGCGCGGGTCGCGTTGGCGACGTCCTCGGCGGTGGCCTGCACCTCCAGGGCGGTGACCTGCACGCGGGGCGTCATCACGTTCTCCGCGGTCAGTTCCGCCAGGTTGAGGGTGCGGACGAACAGCTCGGCCGTGTCCGCCTCCAGGGCGCCCTGCTTCGCGGAGTGCCGGGCGAGCGCCACCAGCTCCTGCGGGGAGCGGGCGGAGGCAAGCTCCTCGGTCGGCTCCATGCCGAGGCGGCGCAGGATCCGGTTCGCGGTGTTGTTGAGGTGGCTGATCAGCGGCTTGAAGGCGGCCGTGAACACGCGCTGCGGGGTGGCCACCACCTTCGCGACGGCGAGCGGCGAGGAGATCGCCCAGTTCTTGGGGACCAGCTCGCCGACGACCATCAGGACGACGGTCGACAGGGCGGTGCCCAGGACGAGGGCGACCGAGGAGGCCACGGACGGCGAGAGGCCGAGCGCCTCGACGGGACCGCGGATCAGCTTGGCGATCGAGGGCTCGGAGAGCATGCCGACGACCAGGTTGGTCACGGTGATGCCCAGTTGCGCGCCGGAGAGCTGGAAGGTGAGGGAACGGACGGCCTTGAGCGCGCCCGCTGCCCCCCGCTCGCCGCGCTCCACGGCGCTTTCGAGCTCGCCGCGCTCGACCGTGGTCAGCGAGAACTCGGCCGCGACGAACGCGCCGCACGCGAGCGCGAGCAGGAGCGCCACCACGAGCAGAAGCACTTCGGTCATCGGTTCACCTCCGTCCCATGATCAGTCAGGGGAAGGGGGATCGCTCGATGTCGGCTGTCGGAACCAGTGCCACTGGGGGGCTCGCCCATGGGCGGACGCTCACACCTTTCGGTCGGGGGACGGGAGGACACCATGGTAAAGGATCGGCAAAGCGGGGTGGTGATCACCCCGGTGTCCCTCCGGTGGTCACCTTGTACCCCGGACCGCGAGCGGCTTCACCCAGCGGCGCCAACGTTCTTCGCGCCGGTACCCGGCGGCCGTCCAGAGGGCCCGGCCCGTCTCGTTCGCCTCCAGGACCATGGCGTCCGCACGCCGTCCGCCGAGCGCGCGGAACCTCTCCTCGGCCGCGCGCAGCAGCGCGGTGGAGATGCCGCGGCGGCGGTACGGGGGCAGGACGGCGAGCCGGTAGAGGGAGGCCCGCCAGCCGTCCCAGCCGGCGATCACGGAGCCGACGACCACCCCGTCGGCGAGGGCGAGGATCAGGGCGTCGGGGTCGCGCTCCACCAGCCGGGTCACCCCGTCCGCGTCGTCCGAGACGGACGTGCCCTCGGCCGCCTCCTTCCAGAAGGCCAGGACGGCCTCGACGTCGTCGGGAGCGGCCGGACGTATCTGCAGATCGATCATGGCCGGATCCCATCACGCGGGGCGGGGACGCCGCCAGGCATTACCCCCGGGCGGCGCCGCAGGACACCGTCACGGGACGTCCGCCACCGGACACCGCCCCAGGACACCGCCCCAGGACGTCCGGCACAGGCCGTCCGCCACAGGACACCGCCGGGCGTCATCGCCGGGCCGTGCCCAGGACGCAGGGGGAGGACGGCAGCCGCGGGCCCTGCTCCGGGACGTCGAAGGAGCGGTACGAGACGAGGTCGAACCCGGCCGCCCCGATCGCCGCGAGCGGGGTGCGGGAGGTGTGGCAGCCGCCGAAGAGCAGCGGCCAGACCGTCCGGTCGAGGCCCCGCTGCACCCGCGCGAGCCCGGGCGTGTCCGCCGCCCCGTGCTCGAAGAACCGCAGCTCGCCGCCGGGACGCAGGACCCGGCGCAGCTCGGCGAGGACCCGCGGCACGTCCCGTACGGTGCACAGCACCAGCGAGGCCACCGCCGCGTCGAAGGAGCCGTCCGCCCCCGGCACCGCCTCGGCCGTTCCCGGCAGCACGGTCACCGGGACGGCCGCCCGGCGCGCGGCCTCCTCGGCGAGCCGGCGCAGATGCGGCTCCGGCTCGACGGCGACGACCTCGGTGACCCCGTCGGGGTAGTGCGCGAAGTTCAGGCCGTTGCCCGCCCCGATCTCGACGACCCGACCGGAGAGCCCGGCGAGCAGCTCCGTCCGCAGGGCGCCGAGCCCGCCCCGCGCGTCGGCCGACGCGCTGAACCGGGCGTAGAAGCGGGCGAACAGCGGATGACGGACGCGAGGGGCCCGGGGCGCCGGGCGGTGCGGAGTCACCTGAGCCGCCCTCAGCCCGTCACGAAGCAGAACTCGTTGCCCTCCGGGTCCCGCATGACCTGGAAGGACCCCTGCTCGTCGGTGACGATCCCGCCGACCGCGACCGCCCCGAGCGGCACCGCCTCCCCGGCCGCCCGCGCCGGATCCGCCACCTCCAGGTCGAGGTGGACCCGGTTCTTCACGGCCTTGCCTTCCGGCACCCGCTGGAAGGCGATCCGTACGAACTCCGGCGGATCCACGTACGACCAGTCGGCGCTCCGGTCGACGGGCTCGCCGCCGAGGAGCCCGGCCCAGAAGCGGACCAGCGCCGCCGGAGCGGCGCAGTCGAAGACGATCTCCTGAACGTGTGCGCGCATGCGGTCCATGCGGTCAGCGTACGGAGAGCGGGGCGGCGTGCGCCTCCGCGAACGCCTCCGCGTCCCACGCGCCGCCGAGCTCCGGCCCCAGCCAGCCGCCCGCGGCCGCCCGGAACCCCGCCGGGTCGAGCGCGCCCGAACCCTCCGGCACCGCCCCGAGCAGCGGAGCGTCCGCGGCCTCCGGCAGGTCCGCGAGGTTGCAGCGCGCCGCGAGGTCCGGCGCGGCCGGCCAGCTGCCGACGACCACGCCGAGCTGCTCGATCCCGCGGGCCCGCAGCGCCTCGGCCGTCAGGGTCGTCGAGTTGAGCGTCCCCAGACCGGCCGGCACCACCACCAGGACCGGCGCGCCGAGCAGCGCGGCTGCGTCGGCGAGCGTGCCGCCCTCCTCGTCGAAGCGGACGAGGAGCCCGCCGGCGCCCTCCACGAGCACCAGGTCGTGCTCCTCGGCCAGCTTCCGGGCGGCCTCGGCGACCTCCCGGGGCCCGATCGGGGCGAGTCCGGCCCGCCGGGCGGCCGTCCCGGGGGCCAGCGGCTCCGGGAAGCGGCCCAGCTCGGCGGAGGCACGTGCGCCCGAGAGCCGCACGACCTCGTCCGCGTCGCCCCGCTCGTCCGGGCCGACGCCGGTCTGAGCGGGCTTCAGGACGGCGACGGACCTTCCCGCGGCGGTGGCGACGGCGGCGACCGCCGCGGTGACCACGGTCTTGCCGATCTCCGTGCCGGTGCCGCTGATGACGATGATGCCCATGGGGCTGTCCTTTCTTGCCGGTGTGCGGGCGCGGGCGCCTTCGGCGCCCGCGCCGGGGGATCAGCCTGCTGCCGCCGCCGCCCTCACCGCCGTGCAGATGCGGGCCAGGTCCTCGTCGCCCGTCACGTACGGCGGCATCGTGTAGATCAGGTCGCGGAACGGGCGCAGCCACACGCCCTCCCGGACCGCCGCGCGCGTCGCCGCCGCCATGTCGACCTCGTGGTCGAGCTGGACGACGCCGATCGCGCCGAGCACCCGCACGTCGCGGACGCCCGGGAGGCCGGCCGCCGGGGCGAGCCCGTCCCGCAGGCCCGCCTCGATCCGCTTGACCTCGACCTGCCAGTCCTGGGAGAGCAGCAGGTCGATCGAGGCGAGGGCGACCGCCGAGGCGAGGGGGTTCCCCATGAAGGTCGGCCCGTGCGCCAGGACCGGGACCTCGCCGCGCGAGATCCCGTCGGCGACGCGGCTCGTGCAGAGCGTCGCCGCCATCGACAGATAGCCGCCGGTCAGCGCCTTGCCCACGCACATCACATCGGGGGAGACCCCGGCCCGGTCGGCGGCGAACAGCGTGCCCGTGCGCCCGAACCCGGTCGCGATCTCGTCGAAGACGAGCAGCACGTCGTGCGCGTCGCAGGCCTCGCGCAGCACCCGCAGGTACGCCGGGTCGTGGAAGCGCATGCCGCCCGCGCCCTGCACGACCGGCTCCACGACCACCGCGGCCAGCTCGTGCGCGTGCTCGGCGATCCGGGTCCGCAGCAGTTCCGCGTACGACTCCTCGTACGCGGCCGGCGGCGCGTCCGTGAACACCTGCCGCTGGAGCACCCCCGACCACAGCTCGTGCATCCCGCCCTGCGGGTCGCACACGGACATCGGCTGCCAGGTGTCCCCGTGGTAGCCGCCGCGCCAGGTGAGGAGCCGCTGCTTCTCGGGACGGCCCAGGGAACGCCAGTACTGCAGGCACATCTTGACCGCGACCTCGACGGAGACCGAGCCGGAGTCGCTGAGGAAGACGTGCCGCAGCGGCTCCGGGGTGATCTCCACGAGCCGGGCGGCCAGCCGGACGGCCGGCTCGTGGGTGAGCCCGCCGAACATGACGTGGCTCATCTTCTCCAGCTGGCCGCGCACCGCCTCGTTGAGCACGGGGTGGTTGTAGCCGTGGACCGCCGACCACCACGAGGACATGCCGTCGACCAACTCGGCCCGCCCCTCGACGGGTTCGGCGAGCCGGAGCCGCACGCCGGACGCGGACGCGACGACCAGCGGCTCCGCCCGGCCCGGCATGGGGCCGTACGGATGCCAGACGTGCGCCCGGTCCAGGGCGAGGAGCTCGTCGGTGCCGAGGAGCTCGCCGTCACGCATTCGGCGCGAGGTCCGTGCCGGCGCCCCGGCGGCGCACGGCCACCAGGTCGGTGCGGGCCTCGTCGGCGGTGCGGGCCGCCGCCGGGGCGGGCGCCGCGTGGCCGCCGCAGGGACCGCAGCCGCCGCCCTCCTCCGCGTGCCCGCCGCAGCCCGCGCCGTCCGCGGAGGCCTCCGAGCCGCAGCCCGCCGGGGCCTTCGAGCCGCAGCCGCCCGTCACGCCCGCCGCCGCGAGCGCGTCCGCGCGGTGCTTCGGCAGGGTGGTCGTGCCCGCGCCCTCCACCTCGAAGCCCGCGTCCGCGATCATGTCCAGGTCGGCCTGGCCGGCCTGGCCCTCGCTGGTCAGGTAGTCGCCGAGGAAGATCGAGTTCGCGATGTTCAGCGCCAGCGGCTGCATCGACCGCAGGTGCACCTCGCGGCCGCCGGCGATCCGCACCTCGACGTCGGGGCAGACGAACCGGACCATCGCGAGGATCCGCAGGCAGCGCTGCGGGGTGAGGTTCCACTCCTTGGCGAGCGGGGTGCCCTCGAACGGGATCAGGAAGTTGACCGGCACCGAGTCCGAGTCCAGCTCGCGCAGCGCGTAGACGACGTCGACCAGGTCCTCGTCGCTCTCGCCCATGCCCGCGATCAGACCCGAGCAGGCCGACAGGCCGGCGGCGTGCGCCTTCTGCACGGTGTCCACGCGGTCCGCGTAGGTGTGGGTCTTGGTGATGTCCCCGTACGTCGCCTCGGACGTGTTCAGGTTGTGGTTGTACGCGTCGGCACCGGCCTCCCGCAGCCGCTCCGCCTGGCCGTCCGAGAGCAGGCCGAGGCAGGCGCACACCTCGACGCCCTCGTTCTGCTCCTTGATCGCCTCGATCGTCTTCCCGACGCGCTCCACGTCCCGGTCCGTCGGACCGCGGCCGCTGGCCACCAGGCAGACCCGCTTGGCGCCGCCCGCGACGCCCGCCGCGGCGGCCTGCGAGGCCTCGTCCGGCTTCAGCCAGGTGTACTTGAGGATCTCCGCCTTCGAGCCGAGCCGCTGCGAGCAGTACGAGCAGTCCTCGGGACAGAGACCGGACTTCAGGTTGACCAGGTAGTTCAGCTTCACCCGGCGCCCGAACCACTGACGGCGCACCTTGCCGGCCGCCGCCACCACATCGAGCAGTTCGTCGTCGGAGGTCGCCAGCACGGCGAGCGCTTCTTCACGGGTCGGCAGCTCGCGCCGCAGCCCCTTCTCCACCAGCGTGTTCAGCAGGTCCATAACCGCAGATCCTTGCCTACCGCCCGCCCCCGGGCCAAGGAGGAACCGAACAAACGCCTCCGATCGAGGTGTGTGGATGACCACATCCCGACCTCGGCATCCTGCGGTTAGGGTCTGTGCGCTGCCTACAAAAGGATCGCCGCATGCCACGGGACGAGGACGCACGCGCCGCGGGCGCCGACGACGCACGGGCCGCGGGCCCGCGCAGCACCGCCTTCGACTGGACCGACGCCGAGGCGCGCCGCCGGGCCGAGGCCGGTCTCGTCCGGACGCTGCGGCCCCGGGCTGCCGAGTCGGACCTGTTGGACCTGGCGGGCAACGACTACCTCGGCCTCACCCGCCGTGCCGAGGTCACCGGGGCGGCGGCCGAGGCGGCCAGGCGCTGGGGCGCCGGCTCCACCGGCTCGCGGCTCGTCACCGGCACCACCCGGCTGCACACCCGCCTGGAGCGCGAACTCGCCGACTTCTGCGGCTTCGAGGCGGCCCTCGTCTTCTCCTCCGGCTACACCGCGAACCTCGCCGCGCTCACCGCGCTCGGCGGCCGGGACTCCCTGATCGTCTCCGACGCCTCCAACCACGCCTCGATCGTGGACGGCTGCCGCCTCGCGCGCGCCGAGACCGCCGTCGTCCCGCACGCCGACGCCGAGGCCGTCGCCAAGATTTTGGACGCCCACCCGGGCCGCCGGGCCCTGGTCGTCAGCGACTCCGTCTTCTCCGTCGACGGCGACAAGGCCCCGCTGTCCGGGCTCGCCGCGGCCTGCCGCGCGCACGGCGCCGGACTGGTCGTCGACGACGCCCACGGCTTCGGCGTCCTCGGCGACGGCGGCCGGGGCGCCCTGCACGAGGCCGGGCTCGCGGGCGACGAGGACGTCGTCGCCACCCTCACCCTCTCCAAGTCCCTCGGCAGCCAGGGCGGCGCCGTCCTCGGCCCGGCCCGGGTGATCGAGCACCTGGTGAACGCGGCCCGCACCTTCATCTTCGACACCGGGCTCGCCCCGGCCGCCGCGGGCGGAGCGCTCGCGAGCCTGCGCCTGATCGCGGCCGAACCGGGCCTCGCCGCGCGGGCCCGCTCCGTCGCCGCCACGCTGCACCGGCTGCTCACGGAGGCCGGGCTCACCTCCGCCCGGCCCGACGCGGCCGTCGTCTCGGTCCACGCGCCCTCCCCGGAGGCGGCGCTGCGCTGGGCGGCGGACTGCCGCGGACAGGGCCTCGCGGTCGGCTGCTTCCGGCCCCCGTCCGTCCCCGACGGCATCTCGCGGCTGCGCCTCACGGCCCGGGCCGATCTGACGGACGCGGAGATCGGGCGCGCGGTGGAGACGGTCCTGCGGACCGCACCGTCGGCCTGACGTCCCGTCGGGAGGTCCAAGGGCGTTCTCCGGCAGCAGAGTTCACCGCTTCGGGCGACAGATGGGGACATATCTTGGTGGAACGCCTGCCGGGGCGGCACGATCGGTGGGACCCTGACGCGGAGCGCGATCCGGGGCCGGAGCCCCGGCGGGAAAGGGACAGCGTCGCCATGGCAGACCACCAGGAAGCATCCGTCACGCTGCCGAGCGATCCCGCGTCGGTCCCCACCGCCCGGCGGTACGTCGCGGAGGTCCTCGGCGGATGGGGCCTCGACGGTGCCGACGACCTGGCGGACTCGATCCGCCTGATGGTCTCGGAACTGGCCACCAACGCCGTCCTGCACACCTTCGGGCAGTCGCCCGTCTTCACGGTCGACATCCGCCTGGAGCGCGAGGAGCGCCTCCACATCGGCGTCACCGACAGCCACCCGCGCTGGCCGCGCCGCCTCCCGGCGGCGGTCCAGCAGGACAACGGCCGGGGCATGGTCATCATCCGCTCCCTGGCGGCGGAGGCGGGCGGCCGGCTCTCGGTCACGCCGACCGAGGAGGGCGGCAAGACCGTCTGGATCACCCTTCCGTGGACCCAGAAGGCCGCCTCGTACGTCTAGGGGTGCCCTGTCGCCCCGAAGACGGGCCCGGGGATCCCGGCGCGGGGGTGCGGCGGCGCCACCGCACTCCCGGGGCGGGGTCACGGGCCTGCCGGGGCCTCACGGGCCTGCCGGGGCCCGAGACCGGGTCAGTGCCCGGCGGGCGTCATCGGACGCGGCCGTAAAGGACCTTCGACGACCAGATCTTGTCGAGCTTCACCCAGGACCCCGTCTTGGGCGAGTGCCAGATCCTGCCGCTGCCGGCGTAGATGCCCACGTGGTACACCCTCCCGCCGGAGTGGAAGAAGACCAGGTCCCCCTTCTGCCTGCTGGACGCGGAGACGTGCCGGGTCTTGTTGTACTGCTGCTGCGCGGTGCGGGGCAGCGACTTGCCCGCCTTCTTGTACGCGTAGAGCGTCAGACCGGAGCAGTCGAACCGGCTGGGTCCGGCGCTCCCGTACCGGTAGGGGGCTCCCTTCTTGGACGCGGCGACGCTCAGTGCCTTGTTCGCGTAGGTGGTCGCCGCCTGGGCCTCGGGTGCCGCACCCGGTGCGAGCATCGTGCCGCCGACGGCGGCGAGGGTGAGAGCCGAGACGGCTCCGGCCCGGGACAGCAGGGACGGGACGTGCATCTGCGCAGTCATGCGCAACCCTTCGTCAGCCGCCTGCGAAGGATGACCTGTCGGGTTCGGACCGGCGAAGACGCCCGGCCGCTACTGCGGCTTCACCCCAAGGGACGGCCCCGCTGCGGAGACAGCGCGTACGTCCCGTACTGCTCGGGTCCTCCACTCCTGCCGATCCACTCCTGTCGACCAGACGTCCGGGACGGCGGCAGGACTCGGCGTCCGCCCGGACCGCCCCGCCTCGGATGGCGGGGGCTTGTCGTCGACAGGGATCTTGACCCACACCCGGGGTGAAATCCGAGTCGAAACGGCCATATGTGAGGCTCCTCACGACTGATCCATTCGGGTGGACAGTCAGCTTTCGTGATCGCCGGAGGTTTGGCCCACGGGCCCCGCACCAGCGACGGAACGTCCCATTCCGCCAGATGCGTACACCTGTTGTGCAACTCACCCCGCACATATGTCGACTCATCGACTACGCCGAACGAGGGAGCGATCCTGCGCCCCCTGTCGGCCGTACGGACCTCGACACGACATGCCGGAATGTCAACTCGCCCGTGCGCGGGGGACCGTGACGCGGTCGGCGCGGCGCTCGCCGTCCAACACCCGCAGGGCGCGCGCCAGGGTGTCCGCGTGCACCTCGCTCTCGCCCCGCGCGTGCATGACCGTCAGGGCTTCGCGCAGCGCCTCCGCGCGTCCCACCAGGGCCTGCGCCGCCCGTAGCGCCCCGTAGGTGTGCGTGCCCCTGGACGGGTTGATCCTCCCCAGGAGATCGACGACTTCGAGGTACGCGTCGATCAACTCGCCCTCGGCCCGCGTCAGTGCGGGAAGCGGCGGCAGCTCGGGCACCACGGCCGGCTCACCGCGTCGCGCCGGCGTCGCGCCGGCTCGTGACCACGTGGTCCACCAGCCCGTACGCGACGGCCGCGGGCGCGTCCAGGACGGTGGGGCGGTCGAGGTCGGCGTCGATCCGCTCCCGGCTCTGCCCGGTGTACTCGGTGAGCATCCCGGCCGTCAGGGCGCGCAGCCGGAGCAGCTCGCGCGCGTGGATGTCGAGATCGCTCGGCTGCCCCCGGAGGGGTTCGTCCATGGCCGGCTGCCGGAGGGTGATCCGCGCGCCGGGGAGGACGTGCCGCTTGCCGGGGGTGCCGGCGGCGAGCAGGACGGCGGCGGTGGACGCCGCCTGGCCCAGGCAGGTGGTCCCCACGTCGCAGTGGAGCGTCCGCATCGTGTCGTGGATGGCGGTCATGGCGCTGATCGAGCCGCCGGGGGAGTTGATGTAGAGCGCGACGTCCTGGCCGGGGGCCGCGTGATCGAGGTGCAGGAGCTGGGCGATGACGTCGTTGGCGGAGATCTCGTCGACGGCCGTGCCGAGGAAGACGATCCGGGATTCGAGGAGCTTCGCGTACGGGTCGAGGGTCCGGGTTCCGAAGCTCGTCCGCTCCGTGAACTCGGGCAGGACATGACGGGCGTCCATGGCTGAGCACCTCCAGCTGTCTGTGAAAAATGTACAGGACGTACAGGTCGTAAGATGGGGAGCATGACCTACGAGATCCCGGTGACGCAAGCGCGGGCCGAGCTGGCCGACCTCATCAACCGCGTCGTCTACGGAGGGGAGCGCGTGGTCGTCACCCGCCACGGGAAGCCGCTCGTCGCCCTGGTCTCCGCCGCTGACCTGGAAGAACTCGAAGCGGCGGAGAAACCGGCCGACGAGCAGGTGGTCAGCTCGCTCTCCGGACTGCACCCGGTCGACTCCGCTCCCGGCGAACAGCACCGCTTCGGCATCGCCGCCCACCACCGCGAGCCCGGAGCCCCCTGACCCGCGCACACGGAAAAGCCGCGCACCCCCGTCCGCTACGGCGGGGGTGCGCGGCCGTCTTCGGCGGTGGGCCTCAGCCCACCGGCACCGGAGCCTGCGTCGGCGCGGGAACGGCTTCCGCCCGGCTGCGCCGCGCGCCGAACGCGACCACGGCCAGTCCGGCCACGGCCCAGAGGGAGAGGACGAGCAGCGGGCGGCCCGCCGCCGCGCCGTCGAAGGCGGAGACCGACCGGAGGGCCGAGCCCCCGGCGCCCGGCGGCAGCCACTGGCCGAGCGCGCCCACCCCGGTGGGCAGCAGCTCCGGCGCGCTCGACATCCCCGAGAAGGCGTTGCCGAGAAGGATCGTCAGGGCGGCGCCGAGCCCGAAGCCCGGCTTGCCGAGCAGGGTGGCGAGCCCCGCGAAGGCCGAGCCGATGGCCAGGACGGTCAGGCCGATGACCCCGGCCTCGGCCCACCAGTCGCCGGTCAGCGCGCCGAGCCAGCTGTCGGCGAGCGCCGCGACCACGAGCCCGGCGAACGCCGCCGCGCCCACCAGGGTCCCGACCGCCCGGGCCCCGCGCAGCCCGAACAGGACGGTGGCGGCCCCCGCGGCCGCCCCGACGAGGGCGAGGGGCAGCAGGCTCGCGCCGAGCACGGCACCGCGCGGGTCGCCCGCCGGTGCGGCGACCACGTCCGTGACCCGGACGTGCGCCCCCGCCGGGGCCTGCGCGGTCACGGCCTCGCGCAGCAGTCCGGCCACGACGGGGCTCGCCGCCGAGGCGGTGAGGAGTTCCGTACCGCTCGGGGTGACGACCACCGCGCCGTACACGTCGCGGTCCTCGATCGCGGCCCGCGCGGCGCCGGCGTCCGCGTAGCGGTGGACCTCGAAGGCCCCCTCGTGCCGTCCGAGCCCCCGCTCGACCGCGTCGGCCGCGGCGGCGGGTCCCGCCACCCCGACGGGCAGGTCGCGAGGGGCGATGCGCGCGGCGGGCCAGGCGAAGACCGAGAGGGCGAGGGCGGCGACGACCGGTATCAGCACGAGTACGGCGAGGGTTCTGCGTCCGGTGGCCGACGGGGCGGGAGCGGCGGGCATGGCGGTCTCGATTCAAAGCGAAGGATCGTTCGTTTTGCGTGGGCCCAGCGTGCGCCGCCGTTCGGAAGTTGTCAAGAACGAATATTCGTTTTAGGTTCGGCCCATGGCACGCGTCTCCCAGGAACACCTCGACGCCCGCCGCCGTCAGATCCTCGACGGCGCCGCGCGCTGCTTCGCCCGCAACGGCTTCCACGCCACGTCCATGCAGGACGTGCTCGCCGAGGTGGGCCTGTCCGCAGGAGCGGTCTACCGCTACTTCCGCGGCAAGGAGGAGCTGATCGGGGCCATCGCGACCGAGGCCTTCGACGGCATCAGGAGCGCCTTCGAGGAGGCGTCCCGCACCACGCCGCCGCCCACTCCCGACGTCCTCCTCGGCGCGGTGCTCCGGCTCTTCCTGGAGGAGCGGGTCGAAGGCGCGGACCGGCAGGCCTTCGCGCGGCTGATCATCCAGGTGTGGACCGAGACCCTGCGCAACGAGAAGCTGGCCGCGACCCTCTCCGAGGGCTACGGCGGGATGCGGACCGCCTGGACGGGGCTGGTGGCCGCCTACCGCGAGGGCGGCCTCCTGCATGCCGACGTCCCCGCCGACCACGTGGCCCGCACCCTCATCGCCACCGCCCAGGGGTTCATCGCCCAACAGGCGCTCTTCGGTGACGTGGACGTGGAGGTCCTGGAGGACGGGCTGCGTGGCCTGATGTCGATGTCCGTGCCCGGGAATCCCGAATCGACTCGATGATCATAAAAACGCAAAGTCGGGGTTAACGAGCCGGAAAAACTTCCGCCCTAATGTGCAATGTCTGGCCGCGCACCGCATCTCCGCAGTTCAACAGAGTGTTGACGGTCGGTAGGGTCCGCAGCTGTCCGGATCGGATCCGGTCGACGACTGTGAGGTGGAAGAGTGCAACTGAGCCCGCACGAGCAGGAACGCCTGCTCATCCATGTGGCGGCCGATGTGGCCGAGAAGCGTCGGGCCCGGGGCGTACGGCTCAACCACCCCGAGGCCGTCGCGCTGATCACCTCCCACATCCTGGAAGGAGCCCGGGACGGCCGGACGGTCGCCGAGCTGATGGCCTCCGGACGCAAGGTGCTCACCCGCGACGAGGTCATGGACGGCATCCCGGAGATGATCCACGACGTCCAGGTCGAGGCCACCTTCCCGGACGGCACCAAGCTCGTCACCGTCCACGACCCCATCATCTGAGGGCGGCCGTCGATGATCCCCGGAGAGATCCTGTACGCGGACGGACCCGTCGCCCTCAACGAGGGGCGTCCCGTCACCCGCCTCACCGTGCTCAACGCCGCCGACCGGCCCGTCCAGGTCGGCTCCCACTACCACTTCGCCGAGGTCAACCCCGGCCTCGACTTCGACCGCGCCGCCGCCCGGGGGCGGCGGCTGCACATCGCCGCCGGGACCGCCGTCCGCTTCGAACCCGGCATCCCCGTCGAGGTCGAACTGGTCCCGATCGCCGGCCGCAGGATCGTGCCCGGCCTGCGCGGCGAGACCGCCGGCCCCCTCGACGCCCCCGCACACGACAAGGACGGCGACCGTGCCTGACCTCCACCGCGCCGTCTACGCCGACCTGTTCGGCCCCACCACCGGCGACCGCGTGCGCCTCGCCGACACCGACCTCCTCGTCGAGATCGAGGAGGACCGCTGCGGCGGCCCGGGCCGGGCCGGCGAGGAAGCCGTCTTCGGCGGCGGCAAGGTCGTCCGCGAATCCATGGGTCAGGCCCGCACCACCCGCGCCGAGGGCGCCCCCGACACCGTCGTCACCGGCGCCGTCGTCATCGACCACTGGGGCGTCGTCAAGGCGGACATCGGCATCCGGGACGGCCGGATCACCGCCCTCGGCAAGGCCGGCAACCCCGACACCATGGACGGCGTCCACCCCGACCTCGTCATCGGCCCCGAGACCGAGATCATCGTCGGCAACGGCCGCATCGTCACCGCGGGCGCCGTCGACACCCACGTCCACTTCATCTCGCCGACCGTCGTCGAGCAGGCCCTCGCCACCGGCGTCACCACCCTCGTGGGCGGCGGCACCGGCCCGGCCGAGGGCACCAAGGCGACCACGATCACGCCCGGCCCCTGGCACATGGCCCGGATGTTCGAGGCGCTGGACACCTTCCCCGTCAACATCGGCCTGCTCGGCAAGGGCAACACCATGTCCCGGGAGGCGATGCACTCCCAGCTGCGCGGCGGCGCCCTCGGCTTCAAGATCCACGAGGACTGGGGCGCCACCCCCGCCGTCATCGACGCCTGTCTGGGCGTGTGCGAGGAGACCGGCGCCCAGCTCGCCATCCACACCGACACCCTGAACGAGGCGGGCTTCGTCGGCGACACCCTCGCCGCCATCGCAGGCCGCACGATCCACGCGTACCACACCGAGGGCGCGGGCGGCGGGCACGCCCCCGACATCATCACCGTCGTCTCCGAGCCGTACGTCCTGCCCAGCTCGACCAACCCGACCCGGCCGCACACCGTCAACACCATCGAGGAACACCTCGACATGCTGATGGTCTGCCACCACCTCAACCCGGCCGTCCCCGAGGACCTCGCCTTCGCCGAGTCCCGCATCCGGCCCTCCACCATCGCCGCCGAGGACGTCCTCCACGACCTGGGGGCCATCTCGATCATCTCGTCCGACTCCCAGGCCATGGGGCGGATCGGCGAGGTGATCATGCGGACCTGGCAGACCGCCCACGTCATGAAGAAGCGCCGCGGCGCCCTGCCCGGCGACGGCCGCGCCGACAACCACCGCGCCCGCCGTTACGTCGCCAAGTACACGATCAACCCGGCCGTCGCCCAGGGCATGGACCACCTCATCGGCTCCGTCGAGCCCGGCAAGCTCGCCGACCTCGTCCTCTGGGAGCCCGCCTTCTTCGGCGTCAAGCCGCTGATGGTCGTCAAGGGCGGCCAGGTCGCGTACGCGCAGATGGGCGACGCCAACGCCTCCATCCCCACGCCGCAGCCCGTGCTGCCCCGCCCGATGTTCGGCGCGCTCGGCCGGGCCGCCGCGGCCGGTTCGGTCAACTTCGTCGCCCAAGCGGCGATCGAGGACGACCTGCCCCGGAGGCTCGGGCTGCACAAGGAGTTCACCGCGATCGGCTCCACCCGACGGGTGACCAAGGCCGACATGCGCGAGAACGACGCCCTGCCCCGGGTCGAGGTCGACGCCGACACCTTCACCGTACGCATCGACGGCGAGGTGGTCGAACCCGAACCGGCCGCCGAACTGCCCATGGCCCAGCGCTACTTCCTCTTCTGATGACACTCTCCGCTCTGCTCGTGCTCGCCGACGGGCGCTTCCCCGCCGGCGGGCACGCCCACTCCGGCGGCGCCGAGGCCGCGGTCAAGGCGGGCCGCATCAAGGACGCCGCCGACCTGGAGTCCTTCTGCCGGGGCCGCCTGCACACCACGGGCCTCACCGCGGCCGCGCTCGCCGCCGCGGCCGCGCACGGACTCGACCCGTACGAGCTCGACGCGGCGGCCGACGCCCGCACGCCCTCACCGGCCCTGCGCGCCACCGCCCGCAGACTCGGCCGCCAGCTGATGCGGGCCGCCCGCGCCACCTGGCCGAGCCCCGAACTCGACGCGCTGGCAGCCGCGTTCCCGCGCGGCGCCCACCAGCCCGTCGTCCTCGGCACCGCCGCGCGGGCCGCCGGGCTCGGCCCCGAGGAGGCGGCGCACTGCGTCGCGTACGAGACGGTCGGCGGCCCGGCGACCGCGGCCGTCCGCCTCCTCAGCCTCGACCCCTACCAGGCCACCGCCGTCCTCGCCCGCCTCACCCCCGAGATGGACCGGGTGGCCGAGCGCGCCGCCGAAGCCGCCCGGCAGGGCGTCGTCGACGCCCTGCCCGCCGCCTCCGCGCCGCTGCTCGACCTCACCGCCGAACAGCACGCGGCCTGGCCCGTCCGCCTCTTCGCGTCCTGAGCACCACCTCGCACGCACCTCGAACACCCGGGAGCCCGCCATGCACCTCGACCACGACCACACCCACCACGGGGCCGTCTCCGCCGACGCCCACCGCCCCGACGGCACCCGCCGCGCCCTGCGCATCGGACTCGGCGGACCGGTCGGCTCCGGCAAGACCGCCACCGTCGCCGCGCTCTGCCGGGAACTGCGCGACACCCTCTCCCTCGCGGTCGTCACCAACGACATCTACACCCGCGAGGACGCCGAGTTCCTGCTCCGCGAGGCCGTGCTGCCGCCCGAGCGGATCGCCGCCGTCGAGACCGGCGCCTGCCCGCACACCGCCATCCGCGACGACATCTCCGCCAACCTCGAAGCCGTCGAGGACCTGGAGGCCGCGTTTTCCTCAAAGGGGGTCGGCCCCCTCGACCTCGTCCTCGTCGAGTCCGGCGGCGACAACCTCACCGCCACCTTCTCCAAGGGCCTCGTCGACGCCCAGATCTTCGTCATCGACGTGGCCGGCGGCGACGACATCCCCCGCAAGGGCGGGCCCGGCGTCACCACCGCCGACCTCCTCGTGATCAACAAGACCGACCTCGCCCCGTACGTCGGATCCGACCTGGAGCGGATGGCCCGCGACGCCGAGGAGCAGCGCGGCGACCTGCCCGTCGCCCTCACCTCCCTGCGCGGCGAGAACGGCGTCGCGCCCGTCGCCGACTGGGTCCGGGCGCAGCTCGCGGCGTGGACCGCGTGAGCCTGCGCGCCACCGCCCGGATCACCGCCGACGCCGACGGCGGACTGCCGCTCCTGGTGAGCGACGGCCCCCTCGCGCTGCGCCGCACCCGGGCCGCCGGACCGCACGCCAGGGTCACCGTCGTCGGCGCGATGAGCGCCCCGCTCGGCGGTGACCGGCTCGCGATCGAGACCGAGGTACGGGACGGGGCCAGGCTCCTGGTCGACTCGGCCGCCGCCACCCTCGCCCTGCCCGGCCGGAGCACCGACCCCGCCGCGTACGACGTGCGGATCGCCGTCGGCGACGGGGCGGAGCTCCGCTGGCTGCCCGAGCAGCTCGTCTCCGCCGCCGGCTCGCACCTGCGGATGCGCACCACCGTCGACCTCGCGCCCACGGCGCGGCTCGTCCTCCGGGAGGAACAGGTACTCGGCCGCCACGGCGAACCGCCCGGCACCCTCGTCACCCGCCTCACGGTCCGCCGCGCCGGCCGCCCCCTGTTCGACCAGGAGCTGGCCTTCGGCCCCGGCGCGCCCGGCGGCTGGGACGGCGGCGCGGTCCTCGGTGGCCACCGCGCCACCGGCCAACTCCTCGTCGTCGAACCGGCGTTCGCCGAGAAACCGGTGGAGGCGCGGTTGTACGGGGAGAACGCCGTGGTCAGCCCGCTCGCCGGCCCCGCCGCCCTCGTCACCGCCGTCGCCCCGGACGCGCTCGCGCTGCGCCGGCTCCTCGATGCGGCCTTGTCCGAACTCGCCCCGTTCTGACCCCTTCCCGAAGCCGTACCGCTCAGCGGTACACCACTCACCGGTTATTGGTTCGGCAAAGAAACACGTGTACGCCCTTACATCCCGAGCCCCAGGAACGAAAGGATCCCCCGGACACACAGACTCCTTCAGGGGGAGGACCATTGAGACGCACAGCAGTGCTCGGCTCCGCCGGCACTCTGATAGCGGGCACGCTCATGGCGACCGCGCTCGCCGCGCCGACGGCCGGTGCCGCCACCGGCCACGACCGTGACGACGAGGCGCGCGGCGCGGTCATCGCCGCCGCCCAGGCCGCCAAGACCGGCATCGACTGGCAGGACTGCCCGGCCGACTGGGGCCTCGCCAAGCCCATCCAGTGCGGCTGGGTCACCGTCCCGGTCGACTACGCCAAGCCCTACGGCAAGAAGATCAAGCTCGCCGTGGACCGCACGGTGTCCACCGGCACCGCCGCCGAGCGCCAGGGCGCGCTGCTCTACAACCCGGGCGGCCCCGGCGGTTCCGGCCTGCGCTTCCCGCGCCGGGTCACCACCAACAGCCCGCTCTGGGTGAACACCGCCAAGGCGTACGACTTCGTGGGCTTCGACCCGCGCGGCGTCGGCCACTCGGCGCCCATCTCCTGCGTCGACCCGACCGAGTTCGTCAAGGGCCCCAAGCTCGACCCGGTCCCGGACAGCGAGGCGGACAAGCTCGCCCAGCGCAAGCTGGCCGCCGAGTACGCCAAGGGCTGCGCCGAGAAGAGCGGCGCCATGCTGCCCTTCATGACGACGCGCAACACCGCCCGTGACCTCGACGTCATCCGGGCCGCGCTCGGCGAGAAGAAGCTCAACTTCATCGGCGTCTCCTACGGCACCTACCTGGGCGCCGTCTACGGCACGCTGTACCCGAACCACGTGCGTCGCATGATCGTCGACAGCGTGGTCAACCCGGCGAAGAGCAACATCTGGTACCAGGCCAACCTGGAGCAGGACATCGCCTTCGAGGGCCGCCTCAAGGACTGGATGACCTGGGTCGCCCAGAACGACGCCACCTACCACCTCGGCGACACCCTGGCGGAGGTCCAGCAGCAGTGGGTGACCCTGCGCGCCGCCGCCAAGAAGAACCCCCTGGGCGGCAAGGTCGGACCGGCCGAGCTCATCGGCTTCTTCCAGAGCGCCCCGTACTACGACTCCTCGTGGGTCCCGGTCGCGGAGGCCTGGAGCGCGTACGCCGCGGGTGACCCGCAGCCGCTCATCGACGGAGCCGCCGCGGACCTCACCGACACCGCCGGCAACATCTCCTCGGAGAACGGCAACGCCGTCTACACCGCCGTCGAGTGCGCCGACTCGCCCTGGCCGACGAACTGGAACAAGTGGGACCGGGACAACTCCCGCCTCCACGAGCAGTACCCGTTCATGACCTGGGCGAACGCCTGGATGAACCTGCCGTGCGCCACCTGGTCCGCCCCGCGGCAGAAGCCGACCGAGGTCAAGACCGGCAAGGGCCTGCCGCCGGTGCTCATCGTCCAGTCCGAGCGCGACGCGGCGACGCCGTACGTCGGCGCGGTCGAGCTGCACAAGCGCTTCAAGGGCTCGCGTCTCATCACCGAGAAGAACGCGGGTTCGCACGGCGTCACCGGTCTGGTGAACCCGTGCATCAACCCGAGGGTCGAGACGTACCTGCTCACCGGCAAGGTGGACAGCCGGGACGTGACGTGCGAGCCGCACGCCACGCCCAAGCCGTAGCACCCCGCACGGTGTGAAGGGAGGGGCGGCCGTCGGACGGCCGCCCCTCCCGTCATGCCCGGGACGCCAGCCAGGCGTCCTCCGCCGCGTAGGCGAAGAAGTCCACCCCGTACTTCGCGAGACCGGGGAAGGCCTCCCGCCACTCCCGCCCCTTCAGGTGCCCGGCCAGCCACTCGACCGTCTCCGGCAGCGACTCCGCGTACGACACCACCGGTCGGTACCCCAACTCCCGCCCCGCCGCCGTCATGTCGTAGACGACGGAGTGCGGCGCGGTCCACGGAGTGAGCCCCACGACCCCTTCCGGCGGCGCCCCCTCGACCAGCACCGTCTCGCTTTCCACGCCCAGGACGGCGTCGATCGCCGCGCCGATCTCCGCCACCGTCGGCGCCTCCGGGTCCGCGGCGTTCAGCACCCGGCTGCCGGGGGCCGCCGCCGCGAGCCGGATCAGTTCGGCCAGGTTGTCCACGTGCGCCGGATGGAACCGCGACGAACCGCCGTACGCCAGCACCCGCACCGGTCGCCCGTCGAGCGCCCGCTTCACGAACCACAGCTCGCGCGGCGACCGGCAGTGCGGGCCGTGGATCGCGCCCGCCCGCAGCAGCGTCGTCGGCAGCAGCTCCCCGGCCGCCGTCAGCGCCCGCTCCAGCGCGATCTTCCGCGTGCCGTACGTGCTGTCGTCCGGCGCGACCGTCGCCAGGGACTCCGGGATCGGCACCGGATAGCACGGGAAGCCGTCCGCCTCGTCCTGGGTGTCGAAACTGCGCCCCTCCTCGTCCTCGTACACCGCCCCGCTGGAGATCACCACCGCCGAGCCGATCCTGTCGGCGAGACCGATCAACTGCTCGGCGTGTCCCGAGCCGTACGCCACCACGTCCACCAGGACGTCGGCGCCCCCGCCGAGCGCCGACGCCAGCGCGCCCTCCTCGTCCCGGTCGAGCCGCACCGACCGCACCCCGTCCGGCCACCCTTCGTCCCCGGCGCCGCCCCGGGAGGCGGCCGTCACCTCCCAGCCGTCCGCGACGAGCGCCCGCACGGCCGCCCGCCCCACCTGTCCCGTCGCACCCAGCACGAACGCGTTTCCCTTGGTCATGCAGGGGACGCTACGGGCGCCCGGGGCCGTGGCCCAGGGGATTGCGCCGTGCGCGGATCCGCCCTCGGCGTTCCCCGCACGGGAACTATTCCGACGGTGCGTCACCACGCGGCCCGGCGGCCTTCACCACCGCCGCGTACTCGTCCACGTACTCCTGACCCGACAGGCGCAGGATCGCGTGCATGATCTCGTCCGTCACCGTCCGGACCGCGGTCCTCTCGTCCGCGGACCCGGCGAACCGGGAGAAGTCCAACGGCTCCCCGAACCGGATGGTGACCCGGCGGATCCTCGGCACGACCTTCCCCGGCGGCTGGATCTCGAAGGTCCCCACCATCGCGCACGGCACCACCGGGACCCCGGCGGTCAGCGCCATCACCGCCACCCCCACCTTGCCCTTGTAGAGCCGCCCGTCGTGCGAACGCGTCCCCTCCGGATAGATCCCGAGCAACTCGCCCCGGCCGAGGACGCCTAGGCCCTCCCGGATCGCCGCCCGGCCGGCCTCCTTCCCCGACCGGTCGACCGGGATCTGCCCGGCGGCCCGGAAGAAGGCCGCCGTCAGCCTGCCCTTGAGGCCGGGGCCCGTGAAGTACTCCTGCTTCGCGAGGAAGGTGATCCGCCGGTCCAGGACGGCCGGCATCAGGAAGTGGTCGGAGAAGGAGAGGTGATTGCCCGCGACGATCGCGGCCCCCTCCTCCGGGACGTGCTCGAGCCCCTCGATCCGCGGCCGGAACAGCAGCTTGAGGAGCGGCCCGAGCAGCACGTGCTTCATCAACCGGTAGAACACCCGCGACCCCCGTTCGTCGTCCGTCACGCCCGTTGTATCCCCGCACGGGCCCGTGGTCCACTGGTGGGGGAGCGTCACATGACAGACGAGCGCGGGGCCAGGCGCCCCGGCCGCGTCCTCACCGCGCTGCTGTGCGCGCTGACGGCGGCCGGGCTCTACGGCTGCTCCGACCCGGGCCGACCGCAGCCGAGCCCCACGCCGACGACCGCGCCCGCCACCGGTGTCTCGCCCCTCACCGGACTTCCCGCGAAGCCCGGCCCCGTCCTGGCCGTGAAGATCGACAACGTGCCGGCGGCCCGTCCCCACACCGGGCTCGGCGCCGCCGACCTCGTCTACGTCGAACAGGTCGAGGGCGGAGTCACCCGGCTCCTGGCCGTCTACTCCTCCCGCCTCCCCGACCTCACCGGCCCCGTCCGCAGCGCCCGCGAATCGGACATCGCCCTGCTCGCCGACCACGGCCGCCCGGTCCTCGCCTACTCCGGCGCCCAGTCCGCCCTCGACCCGCTCCTCCGGGCCGCGCCGCTCGACCTCGTCACGGAGAGCACCGCACCCGGGGCCTTCCTGCGCTCACCGGACCGACCCGCCCCGCACAACCTCTATCTGCGTCCCGGCCGGGCCCTCGCCGCCGCACCGAGGGCCGACGACGCCCGGGACATCGGCTTCCGCTTCGGTGCCGCCCCGCCCGGCGGCACCCCGGTCACCACCTCGACCGTCCGCTACCCGGCGGCCCGCTACGCCTTCACCTGGTCCGCCGCCGACCGCGCCTGGCACGTGGCCATGGACGGCCGGGAGGCCCGCGCCACCGACACGGGACCGCTCACCCCGGAGACGGTCGTCGTCCAGCACGTCACGATCCGCCCCTCCCGCTTCCACGACCGCTTCGGCTCGGTCTCCCCGTACAGCGAGACCATCGGCAGCGGCACCGCCCTCGTCCTGCGCGACGGGCGCGCCCACGAGGCCCGCTGGTCCCGCCCCTCCGCCGGTTCCGGCACCACCTTCACCACCCCGACCGGAGCGCCCCTGCCCTTCGCCCCGGGCCAGACCTGGATCGTCCTGGCCCCGCGCGCGTAGGGGGTTCCCTCGGTCAGGACGTGGTGCCCGGCGGGCGGGGCCCGGGCGACGGTGGTACGGAGCTGTCCGCCGCCGCCATCCCGATCGTCGCCACGACCAGGACCACCAGGCCGAACCAGAGCCAGCCGCTGCTGCCGAGCGCCACCGTGTAGGCCGTCGTCAGCACCAGCGCCGCGCAGGTGAGCACCGTCATCGTCTTCGTGGGACCGGACATGGGTCCGCCCTCCTCCCGACCGGGGCCGCGCAAGCCGTCCAGCCCATCGTGACCCCGCGAGAGGGGCGCGCGCTACTCCCCGGACGCTCCGGCGTGCGCCGGAACGCGGACCGGGCCCGGCGCCGGAAGCGGCACCGGGCCCGGAAGGGGGCCGTGGATCCGATGTCCCGGATCCAAGATCCAAGATCCAAGATCCAAGATCCAAGATCCAAGATCCAGGATTCGGGATCCCGGATCCCGACGTCAGCGACTCCGCGCCCGCAGCGACGCCAGATACGCGTTGTACGCCTCCAGCTCCTGGTCGCCGTCCCGGTCCGCCGCCCGGTCCTTGCGGACGGCCTGCCGCTGCTCGGAGTGGTACCACTGGTAGACCAGCGCGATCAGCACCAGCACGGACGGGATCTCGCTGAAGGCCCAGGCGATGCCGCCCGCGGCGTTCTGGTCGGCGAGGGCGTCGATGCCGAGCGAGGCCGGCGGGTTCTTGTACGCCTCCACCAGCGGCTCGGTCGCCATCATCATCGCGATGCCGAAGAACGCGTGGAACGGCATTCCCGCGAACAGCTCCAGCATCCGCATCACGTAACCGGGCCGGTGGGGGCCCGGGTCCACGCCCATGATCGGCCAGAAGAAGACCAGGCCCACCATCAGGAAGTGCACCATCATCCCGATGTGCCCGGCCTTCGACCCCATCAGGAAGTCGAAGAGCGGGGAGAAGTACAGCCCGTACAGGCTCGCGATGAACAGGGAGATGGTGAACGCCGGGTGCGTGATCACCCGCATGTATCGGCTGTGCAGCAGCTTCAGGAGCAGCTCGCGCGGCCCGGTGGAGCCCCGGCCCGCCACCGGCAGCGCCCGCAGCGCGAGGGTCACCGGCGCGCCGAGCAGCAGCAGGATCGGCGACAGCATGGAGATCACCATGTGCTGCACCATGTGCACGCTGAACATGACCATGCCGTAGTCGTTGAGCCCGGTGCACATCACCAGCGCGATCGTCAGCACGCCGACGGCGAAGAGCACCGTCCGGCTGATCGGCCACGCGTCGCCGCGCCGCCTCAGTCGCGCCACGCCCCAGCCGTACAGGCCGAGCGCCGCCAGGCATCCGACCAGGAAGAAGAGGTCCGGGGAGAACTCCAGGCCCCGCCCCAGCGTGAACGGCGGCAGATCCGTGGTCATGCCGTGCCCGCTGTGATCCATCCGTACACTCCTGGAGCCCGATTCGCGCTTGTTGTCCGCACCAGACTAGAACCGCCCCCGGTCGCGACCGCGACCGGGGGCGGATGTCACGCACGGGAGCCGTCAGAGCACGCACTCCGCCTCGACGTACCGGTCGGCCGGAACCGTCTTGAGGGTCTCCACGGCCTGCGCCAGCGGGACCATCGTGATCTCCGTGCCGCGCAGCGCGGTCAGCATGCCGAACTCGCCGCGGTGCGCCGCCTCCACCGCGTGCCAGCCGAAGCGGGTCGCGAGCACCCGGTCGTACGCGGTCGGCGTGCCGCCGCGCTGGACGTGGCCGAGGATCACCGGGCGGGCCTCCTTGCCGAGGCGCCGCTCCAGCTCGGCGGAGAGCTGGTTGGCGATGCCGGTGAAGCGCTCGTGGCCGTAGATGTCGGTGCCGGCGGTCTTGAAGTCCATCGAGCCCTCGCGCGGCTTCGCGCCCTCGGCGACGACCACGATCGCGAACCGCTTGCCGGCCTCGAAGCGCTCGCCGACCCGGGAGGTCAGCTCGTCGATGTCGAAGGGGCGCTCGGGGACGACCACGGCGTGCGCGCCGGCGGCCATGCCGGAGTGCAGCGCTATCCAGCCGGTGTGGCGGCCCATCACCTCGACGACGAGGACCCGCTGGTGCGACTCGGCGGTGGTCTTCAGCCGGTCGAGGGCCTCGGTGGCGACGGTGACGGCCGTGTCGAAGCCGAAGGTGACGTCGGTGGAGGCGATGTCGTTGTCGATCGTCTTCGGGACGCCGACGATCGGGAGCCCCGCCTCGGAGAGCAGGTTCGCCGCCTTCAGGGTGCCCTCGCCGCCAATCGGGATGATGGCGTCGAGGCCGAGGTCGGCGACGTGGCCCCGGGCGCGCTCGACGCCGTCGACGAGGTGCGCGGGCTGGACCCGGGAGGAGCCGAGGATGGTGCCGCCCCGGGCCAGGATGCCGCCCACCGCGTCGAGATCGAGCTTGCGGTAGTCGCAGTCCAGGAGGCCCTTCCACCCGTCGTGGAAGCCGATGACCTCGTCGCCGTGGTCGACGACGGCGCGGTGCACGACGGAACGGATGACAGCGTTCAGACCGGGGCAGTCTCCGCCGGAGGTGAGCACGCCAATGCGCATAGCCCAAAAACCTTTGCAACGTGGGCCGACTCCCGGACCACGTCGTCCGGCTGGATCCCCGCCACCCTATAGCCGAAGGGGCGGCGGGGCCGAACCGGATGTCCGCACAGTGGACGACGTACGTTCGTACGAGGGGCGGGCGGCGGCCCCGGGGTGACTCAGGCGGGCTGCGTGGCCGCCGCGATGCGCTCGGCGCGCAGCGCCTCGTACCAGCGGTCGTCGGTCGGCGGCAGCGCGTTCACGTCGAGGGCCAGCTTCAGGAGCAGGTCCGCGATCTGCGGGTTGCGGGCCATGACGGGGCCGTGCATGTACGTACCGAAGACGGTGTCGTTGTACGCGCCCTCGGTGCCGTCGCCGGTCCCGTTGCCGTTGCCGAAGACGGTCCGGGCGAACGGCCGGGCCGTCGGGCCCAGATGGGTGATGCCCTGGTGGTTCTCGAACCCGGTCAGCTGGGGGAGGCCCAGGCGCGGGTCGATGTCCCCGAGGACGTCGCCGACGCAGCGGGCGCCCTCGCCACGGGTCGAGATCACGTCGATGAGCCCGAGGCCGGCCTCGCGCTCGCCGAGGTCGTTGATGAACTCGTGGCCCAGGATCTGGTACCCGGCGCAGACCGAGAAGATGATCGCGCCGTTGGAGGCGGCCCGGCTCAGGCCGCCGTCCCGCCGCAGCCGCTCGGCCGCGAGCCGCTGCGGACGGTCCTCGCCGCCGCCGATCAGGTAGATGTCGCCCGAGGTGGGCACCGGCTGGTCGCTGCGGACGTCGACGCGCTCGACGCTGAGGCCGCGCTGTTCGGCACGGCGCTGGACGACGAGGACGTTGCCCTGGTCGCCGTAGGTGCTGAGCAGGTCCGGGTAGACCCAGACCAGGCGCAGGCTGCTGTCACTCATGCTGCAAGTCCTCTACGGGTCAGTTGCCGACGCGGCGGCGGACGTCCTGGAAGGCGGTGTAGTTGGCGATCAGCTCGATCTGTCCGGGCGGGGCCATCGTGACGGCCTCGTCCAGGGTCTCGCAGACGCGGAAGTCCACGCCCGCGACCTCCAGGCGGACCGCGAGGTCCAGCTTCCGGTCGCCGATCACCATGATGGGGTGGCCGGCGAGCCGGCCGTAGTCCACGTCCCACAGCCAGGAGGTGTCCGTGCCGTCGGCGCCCCGGGCGTTGACCGAGAGGATCACCGGGGCGGGCGGCCCGTCGATGAGGGAGAACGTTTCGAGCCAGCCGGCCGGGTTCTTCGCGAGGAGCAGACGCAGGTCGCGGTTCTGGAAGGAGACCACGTCGTAGCGTCCGGCGACGGCCTGCACCTGGTACATGCGCTCCAGGGCCACCTGCGGCGGCACCCCGAAGACCGCGGCGACGGCGGCCGAGGTGGCGGCGTTCGCCTTGTTGGCGCGGCCGGGCAGCTGGAGGCGGATCGGCCAGGCCGAACCGTGCGGGTCGAGCACGTGGTCGCCGCTGAGCGCCCAGCTCGGCGCGGGACGGCGGAAACCGCACTCGCCGCAGAACCAGTCGTCGCCCGGACGCTGCATCACACCGCCGCAGGCGGGGCACGACCAGGCGTCGTCCTTCCACTCCTGGCCGGCGGCGACCCACACCACGTTGGGGGAGGAGGAGGCGGCCCACACGATGAGCGGGTCGTCGGCGTTGGCGATGACCACGGCCTTGGTGCCGTTGAGGCCCTCGCGCCACTTCTCGGCGAGCATCCGGGTCTCGGCCGCGCGGTCGAGCTGGTCGCGGGAGAGGTTGAGCAGCGCGATCGCCTTGGGCGTGGTGTCCCGGGCGACGCCCGCGAGGTACTTCTCGTCGACCTCGATCACACCGAACTTGGAGTCCGTGCCGCCGGCCAGCGCCGAGGTGATGCCGGCGGGCATGTTGGCGCCGAGGGCGTTGGAGACCACGGGGCCGGCGGCGCGCAGGGCCTCCGCGATGAGCCGGGTCGTGGTGGTCTTGCCGTTGGTCGCCGACACCAGGACGACGTCCAGATGCTGCGCGAGCCGACCGAGGAGGTCGGGGTCGAGCTTCAGCGCCACCCGGCCGCCGATCACCGATCCGCTGCCGCGCCCCGCCGCACGCGACACCGCGGCCGCGGCCTTGCCCGCCGTCACGGCCAGCTTGGCGCGCGGCGACAGCGGCTCTGGATTACCGGGGTGTCCTGACATCGTTCTTGTTCCTCCTTGCGTCGGTCCGGGCTCAGCCTATCGAGATCCGGCCAGCAGCCCGAACAGCGGCACCGGCGAGCGGTCACGCGAAACGAGGAGGTCACGACGGACCGTACCCTTACGGCCATGCGAAACCGGCCCATCCCCGGCAGTTCCGGCCTCGTCCGAGCGATGACGCTCCTCGGCGACCCCGTGCTGCACACCCCCTGCGCGCCCGTCACCGACTTCGGCCCCGAACTGGCCCGGCTCGTCGAGGACATGTTCGCCACGATGTACGCGGCGCACGGCGTGGGCCTGGCGGCGAACCAGGTCGGCACGGGCCTGCGGGTGTTCGTGTACGACTGCCCCGACGACGAGGAGAAACGCCATCTGGGCCATGTGGTGAACCCGCGCCTGGTGGAGGCGGACGGCGACGTGGTCCGGGGCCCCGAGGGCTGTCTCTCCCTGCCGGGCCTGGAGGCGCCGACCCCCCGCTTCGACCGCGCGGTGGTGGAGGGCGTACGCCTGGACGGCACCCCGATACGGATCGAGGGGACGGGTTTCTTCGCCCGCTGCCTCCAGCACGAGACGGACCACCTGGAGGGCGGGGTCTACGCGGACCGCGTCACGGGGTGGCGCAAGTCACGCCTGCTGCGCACGATCCGCAAGCAGCCGTGGGGGTCCGGGGCATCCCTCCTGGAGGCCTGAGGCTTCCCGGAGGCCCGGGGCCTCCTAGAAGCCCGGCCCGCCCGGGAGGTCGTCGGCCGCCGCGAGGCGGCCCCACAGGAGGTCGGCCAGGCTCTTGACCAGGTCCGGGCGGGAGCAGGGGCGCTCGCCGAGCCACCAGTCGCCGGCCGCGTGCATCATGCCGACGATGCCGTGGCCCCAGATCCGGGCCTGGGCCTCGGCGGCCGGTCCCAGGTCGACGCGCTCGGCGATGACCTGGCCGAGCTCCTCGCCCATGCGGCGCAGCAGCGGGGCCGAGTGGCGGCCGACGTCGAAGCCCTGCTCGGTCTGGTGGGACTCCTCCGCCGGGTGCATGAGGAAGCGGTAGACCTGGGGCATCGCCTCGATGGACGCCAGGTACGTGTCGAGGGTGGCCTCGACGCGGCGGCGCCGGTCGGCGGGCGCGTCGAGCGAGGCCCGGAGGGAGGCGAGGAGCGCGTCCGTGTGCCGGGTGGCGAGGGCGCGGTAGAGGCCGCCCTTGTCGCCGAAGTGGCGGTAGAGGATCGGCTTGGTGATGCCGGCCTCGGCCGCGATCGCGTTCATGGACGCCTTGGGGCCGTCCCGGAGCACCACCCGGTCCGCCGCCTCCAACAGCTCGCGGCGCCGCTGCTCGGCGGCCGTCTGCTGGTCGGTGGCCCGGTGTGCGATGTCCATGTGCGTGTCTCCCCGCCCGTGCGATTCGTGAGGCTCTCGCAACGTAACACCCGGCCGGGATCCGGTGTCGGTCGGGCCGAACCGCTCCACCGCAGGTTGACAGCCTCTACCCACCGGTAACAGACTGCTGTTACCGCAAGTAACGTCATGCTGGGAGGGAACATGGGCGAGTTCACGCTCGAACTCAACGAGGACCAGAAGCAGGTCCGCGACTGGCTCCACGGCTTCGCCGCCGATGTGATGCGCCCCGCGGCCGCCGAGTGGGACGAGCGTGAGGAGACTCCCTGGCCGATCATCCAGGAAGCGGCCAAGCTCGGCATCTACTCCCTCGACTTCTACGCCCAGCAGTTCTTCGACCCGACCGGCCTCGGCATCCCCATGGTGATGGAGGAGCTCTTCTGGGGCGACGCCGGCATCGCCCTCTCCATCGTCGGCACCGGTCTCGCCGCCGTCGGCGTCCTCGCCAACGGTACCGAGGAGCAGATCGGCACCTGGGTCCCGCAGATGTACGGCGACGCGAACGACGTCAAGGTCGCCGCCTTCTGCTCCTCCGAGCCCGACGCCGGCTCGGACGTCGCCTCCATGCGCACCCGCGCCGTGTACGACGAGGCCAAGGACGAGTGGGTCCTCAACGGGACCAAGACCTGGGCGACCAACGGCGGCATCGCCAACGTCCACGTCGTCGTCGCCGTCGTCGACCCCGGGCTCGGCTCCAAGGGCCACGCCTCCTTCATCGTGCCGCCGAACACCCCCGGCCTCTCCCAGGGCCAGAAGTTCCAGAAGCACGGCATCCGCGCCTCCCACACCGCCGAGGTCGTCCTGGAGGACGTCCGCGTCCCCGGCTCCTGCCTGCTCGGCGGCAAGGACAAGCTGGACGAGCGGCTCGCCCGCGCCCGCGAGAAGGCGAAGTCCGGCGAGCGCGTGAAGAACGCCGCCATGGCCACCTTCGAGGCCTCCCGCCCGGCGGTCGGCGCCATGGCCGTCGGCACCGCCCGCGCCGCGTACGAGGTCGCCCTCGACTACGCCAGGACCCGCGTCCAGTTCGGCCGCCCGATCATCGAGAACCAGGGCGTCGCCTTCCAGCTCGCCGACATGGCCACCCAGATCGACGCCGCCCGCCTCCTCGTCTGGCGCGCCTCCTGGATGGCCACCGCGGGCAAGCCCTTCACGGCGGCCGAGGGCTCGATGTCCAAGCTGTACGCGAGCGAGGTCGCCAAGAAGGTCACCGCCCAGGCCATCCAGATCCTCGGCGGCAACGGCTACACCCGCGAGTACCCGGTGGAGCGCATGCACCGCGACGCCGCCATCTACACGATCTTCGAGGGCACGAGCGAGATCCAGCGCATGGTCATCAGCCGCGCCCTCGCGAAGTAGCCGCCCGGTCCTCACACGAGGCAGAACTCGTTGCCCTCCGGGTCCTGGAGGACCACCGCGTAGTGGTCCATGCCGTTCGGCTCGTCCATCGCGTACAGGACGGTCGCGCCGAGCGCCGTCAGCCGGGCCACCTCGCCGTCCACGCGCTCGCGCCGGACGGCGAGGGGGACCTCGCGGCCGCCGCCGACCTTCAGGTCGAGGTGGACGCGGTTCTTGACGGTCTTGCGCTCCGGGACGCGCTGGAACCAGACCCGGGGGCCCGCGCCCTTCGGGTCGACGATGGACTCCGGCAGCTCCCCGGCGTCCCCGCCGAGCTCGTCCTCCGGCACGCCGATCGCCTCCCAGTACGCCCGCCAGGTCGCGTGCCCGGCGGGCGGCGGGTCGGGGACGTACCGCAGGGCGTCCAGCCAGAAGGGCACCAGCCGCTGGGGGTCGGCGCAGTCGATGGTCAGTTGCAGCGTCAGCTCGGGTCGCTCCATGGGAAGGAGCCTTCCAGACGCCACTGACAACGGCCCCTGACAACGGCCTCCGATCAACGGACCCTGCGACCGACCGACCGACCGACCGACCGACCGACCGACCGGCCGGATCCTGTCCACGGTCCGGGCCTCCCTACCCGTGAGTCACCTCCTGAGGGAGAATCAGCTCGCAGGCGACGATCGAGGGGGAACCGTTCATGGCCATCACCACAGGTGTCGAAGCACCCGAACTCGCGGGAAGTCCGCTGCTCGGCTCCATGCTCGACCTCAAGAAGGACTCGCTGGGCACCTTCCTGCGCGCCCGGCGCGAGCACGGGGACGTCGTGAAGCTGACCGCGGGCCCGCCCGGGATCCGCGCCTCCTTCTACGGCGTCTTCTCCGCGGAGGGCGCCCAGCAGGTCCTCGCCGGGGAATCCGCCAACTTCCGCAAGGACAACGCCTTCTACCAGGAGATCCGCGAGTCCTTCGGCAACGGCCTGCTGACCAGCCAGGACGAGGACTACCTCCGCCAGCGCCGGCTCGTCCAGCCCCTCTTCACCAAGCGCCGCGTCGACGGCTACGCGGGGGCCGTCGCAGCCGAGGTCACCACCCTCGTCGGCGAATGGGAGGACGGCGGCGCCGAGACCGTCGACGTCCTCCACGAGATGACCCGCCTCGCCCTGCGCGCGGTCGCCCGCATCCTCTTCGGCACCGACGTCGACGCGGCCGTCGAGATCGTCGAGCGCTGCTTCCCCGAACTCGGCGCCTACGTGCTCCGCCGCGGCTACTCCCCGGTCAAGTTCCCGCGCGACTGGCCCACCCCCGGCAACCGCAAGGCCGCCGCCGTCCACCAGGCGCTGTACGAGGTCTGCGACCGGATCATCGCCGAGCGGCGCGGCTCCGGCCGGGCCTTCGCCGACGGCGACGACCTCCTCACCCTGCTCGTCGAGGCGGAGAGCGCCGAGGACGGCAGCTTCGACGCCACCGAGCTGCGCGAACAGGTCCTCGTCTTCCTGCTGGCCGGGCACGAGACCACCGCCACCTCCCTCGGCTTCGCCCTCCACCTCCTCGCCCGCCACCCGGAGGTGCTGAAGCGGGCCCACGAGGAGGTCGACCGGGTCCTCGGAGGCCGTACCCCCGGCGCCGCCGACCTCGACGCGCTGCCCTACCTCACGCAGGTGCTCAAGGAGACCATGCGCCTCTTCCCCGCCGCCCCGGCAGTGGGCCGCCGCGCCGTCGCCGCCACCGTGATCGGCGGCGTCACCATCCCGGCGGGCGCGGACGTCATCGTCTCCTCCTGGGTCACCCACCGGCACCCCGCCTACTGGGAGGACCCGGAGCGCTTCGATCCGGACCGCTTCACGCCCGAGGCGGAGGCGGCCCGCCCCCGGTACGCCTGGTACCCCTTCGGCGGCGGCCCGCGGGCCTGCATCGGCCAGCACTTCTCGATGCTGGAGTCGGTGATCGCGCTGGCGATGGTCCTCCAGAAGTACGGCTTCGAGGCCGTCGACACCGAGGTGCCGGTCGGCTCCGCGATCACCCTCACCACGCACGGCCCGGCCCGCTGCCGACTGGTGCCGAGGAAGGCGTAGCCGGGCCGCACGGGGGAGCGGTCAGGGCCGCTCCCCCCGTCTCACGGCCGGGTCGCGACGACGATCGTCGCCCACCACTCCTCGGAGGTGACGACCCGCGGCAGCAGGCCGGCCGCGGACGTCACCGCGAGGGCCGTCTCCGCCTGCCGCTCGCTCGTCTCCACCAGCAGGTGCCCGCCCGGTGCCAGCCACTCCGGAGCCTCGCCGGCGACCCGCCGCAGCACGTCGAGACCGTCCGCGCCGCCGTCGAGCGTGACGAGCGGCTCGTGGTCGCGGGCCTCGGGCGGCAGCAGCCCGATCTCCCCGGTCGGCACGTACGGCACGTTGGCGACCAGGACCTCGACCAGGCCCCGCAGCTCGCGCGGCAGCGGTGCGAAGAGGTCCCCCTCATAGACCCGGCCGCCGCGCGGCTCGACGTTCCGCCGGGCGCAGCGCACCGCCGCCGGTTCGATGTCCGAGGCGTGCACCCGAGCCCCCTCGACCCCGGCGAGCAGCGCGGCGCCCGCGGCGCCGGAGCCGCAGCACAGGTCGACGCAGAGGGCGCCGGGCCGGGCCAGCTCCACCGCCTGGCCGACGAGGAACTCCGTACGCCGCCGGGGCACGAAGACCCCGCCGTCGACCTCGATCCGCAGCCCGGCGAACCCGGCCCAGCCCACGACGTGCTCCAGCGGCAGGCCGGAGGCCCGCCGCCGGACCATCAGGTCCAGCTCGGCGGGCCCGGTGGCGGTCGCGAGGAGCATCTCCGCCTCCTCCTCGGCGAAGACGCACCCGGCGGCCCGCAGCCGTTCGACGACCCCGGGGTCAGACAAGCTGCGCCTCGATCGCCGCCACGACCTCGGGGGCGTCCGGCTCGGTGCGCGGACGGAAGCGGGTGACCTCGCCGTCCCGGCCGATGAGGAACTTCTCGAAGTTCCACTGCACGTCACCGGCCTCGCCCTCGGCGTCGGCGACCTTCACCAGCTCCGAGTAGAGCGGGTGGCGGCCCTCGCCGTTCACGTCCGTCTTCTCCAGCAGCGGGAAGGAGACCCCGTACGTCGCCGAACAGAAGGTCGCGATCTCCTCGGCGCTGCCGGGCTCCTGCCCCGCGAACTGGTTGCAGGGCACCCCGAGCACGGTGAAGCCGCGCTCCCCGTACTCCTTCTGCAGCCGCTCCAGACCCGCGTACTGCGGGGTCAGGCCGCACTTCGAGGCCACGTTCACCACCAGCACGGCCCGGTCGCGGTAGTCGGCCAGGGAGACCGGCTCGCCGGTCAGGGTCTTCAGGGGGATGTCGTACAGGCTCATGGACTGCTCCTCGTCGAAATGGGGTTTGATCTCAACATGGGAGACGAACCACTGGCAATCGCGATCGATTCCGCAGCTCGGACAGGACTTCGCCGGGTGTCCTGCCGACTCTGCGGCCGCCCCCTGACCGGCGCCGACTCCCGGCGCACGGGCCTGGGCCCCACCTGCGACGCCAAACTCCACCCGGCGCCCCCGGACATCCGCACCCGCCGCCACGAGGTGGCCCAGGACACCCTCCCGGGCCTGGACGACGAGCCGTAGGCCCCGGACCCGGCGACGCTACCAGGCGGCAAATCGATCGCCCACGGGAATTCGAGTCGGCACAGTCGGTCGCGATGAGACCGAAACCCGAGCGACCGGAGTCCTGAACCGTGTCCACCCTGCGCGTCACCGCCGAAGTCCTGACCGTCCACCCGCACCCGAACGCCGACGCCCTGGAGCTCGCCCAGGTCGGGCTCTACCGGGCCGTCGTCGCCAAGGGGGCCTACCGGACGGGCGACGCCGCCGTGTACATCCCCGAGCAGGCCGTGCTGCCCCCCGCGCTCGTCGACGAGCTGGGGCTGACCGGACGGCTCGCCGGAGGGAACGCGGACCGGGTGAAGGCCGTACGGCTGCGCGGCGAGCTGTCGCAGGGGATCGTCTGCCGGCCCGCCGCGCTCGCCGGCACGGACCTGGCGCGGGCCGCGGCCGAGGGGACCGACTTCGCGGAGGCGCTCGGGATCGCCAAGTGGGTCCCGCCGGTACCGCCGACGATGAGCGGGGACGTGGAGGCGGCGCCGGACCTGCTGCCGTGGGTCGACATCGAGAACCTCCAGCGCTACCCGGACCTGTTCGAGCCCGGCGAGCCCGTCGTCCTGACGGAGAAGCTCCACGGGACCGCGTGCCTGCTGACCTTCCACGCCGGGGAGGGACGCACGCAGGTCTCCTCGAAGGGATTCGGGGCGAAGGGCCTCGCCCTCCGGGAGGACCCGCGCAACCTGTACTGGCGGGCCGTCCGCGGCCACGGCCTCGCCGCCGTCGCCGAGCGGCTCGCGCAGCGCCTCGGCGCCCGCCGGGTCGGCCTCTTCGGCGAGGTGTACGGCTCCGGGGTGCAGGACCTCGCCTACGGCGCCGACGCGCGCTCCGAGACCGTCGGCTACGCGCTGTTCGACGTGTCCGCCGAGATCGACGGGCAGGTGCGGTGGCTCGACCCGGCGGAGGTCCTGGAGAGCGGCGAGGTCCCCCTCGTCCCGCGCCTGTACTCCGGCCCGTACGACCTCGACACCGTCCTCGCGCACGCGAGCGGCCGGGAGACCGTCTCCGGCCGGGAGGCCCATCTGCGGGAGGGCGTCGTCATCCGCCCCGCGACCGAGCGGTACAGCCCGGTCACCGGCGGCCGGGCCATCGCCAAGGCGGTCAGCCCGGCCTACCTCACCCGCAGGGGCGGCACCGAGTTCGAGTGACGCACGGGGGCCGGGCCCCCGCGGCCCGTGGGGTCAGAGCTTCCTGAACAGGCCCTCCTGGACCACCGACACCAGGAGCCTGCCCTCGCGGTCGTAGATCCGGCCCCGCGCGAGTCCCCGGCCGCCCGTGGCGACCGGGGACTCCTGGTCGTACAGGAACCACTCGTCCGCCCGGAAGGGCCGGTGGAACCACATCGCGTGGTCCAGCGAGGCCATGTCGAAGCCGCGCGGGCCCCAGAGCGGCTCGACCGGGATCCGGACCGCGTCCAGGAGGGTCATGTCCGAGGCGTACGTCAGGGCGCAGGTGTGGACGAGCGGGTCGTCGCCCAGCGGCCCCACCGCCCGCATCCACACCGCGGAGCGCGGGTCGGCGTCCTTGACCTCCTCCGCGGTCCAGCGCAGCCGGTCCACGTACCGGATGTCGAAGGGCTGCCGGCGGGCCATCCGCTCCAGGGCCTCGGGCAGCGCGCCCAGGTGCTCCCGGATCTCGTCCGCGAGGTTCGGCAGCGTCTCCGGATCGGTCAGGTGCCTCGGCGGCAGCTGGTGCTCGAAGGCGCCCTCCTCCGGCTTGTGGAAGGAGGCGGTGAGGTTGAAGACCGTCCGGCCCTCCTGGACCGCGGTGACGCGGCGGGTCGTGAACGACCGGCCGTCCCGCACCCGCTCCACCTGGTACACGATCGGCACCCCGGGCCGACCCGGCCGCAGGAAATAGGCGTGCAGCGAGTGCACCGGCCGGTCGCCCTCCGTGGTGCGGCCGGCCGCCACCAGGGCCTGCCCGGCGACCTGCCCGCCGAAGACCCGTTGCAGCGACTCCTGCGGGCTGCGCCCGCGGAAGATGTCGACCTCGATCCGCTCCAGGTCGAGCAGGTCCACGAGCCTCTCGGCGGGATTGGTCACCACGGGTCTCCTCTACAGCTGTCCGACGGACGTCACGCGGACCACCGCGCGGCCCTCCTCGTCGGAGGCCGCGAGATCCACCTCCGCGCCGATGCCCCAGTCATGGTCGCCGTTCGGGTCGGCGAAGGTCTGCCGGACGCGCCACAGCCCGTGCGCCGCGTCCTCCTCGATCGCGAGCAGCTTCGGACCGCGCGCGTCCGGGCCCGTGCCCAGGTCGTCGTACTCGTCCCAGTACCCGTCCATCGCCTCGCCCCACGCGTCCGCGTCCCAGCCGGACTCGGCGTCCAGCTCGCCGAGCGCGTCGACGTTGTCGAGGGCGGCCAGCTCCACCCGGCGGAACATGGCGTTGCGCACCAGCACCCGGAACGCGCGGGCGTTCGCCGTGACCGGCTTGACCTGGTCGGCCTTCTCCTGGGCCTCCTCGGCCGTCTGGACCTCCGGATTGGCCAGCTGCTCCCACTCGTCGAGCAGCGAGGAGTCCACCTGCCGCACCATCTCGCCCAGCCAGGCGATCAGGTCCTCCAGGTCCTCGGTCTTCAGGTCGTCCGGGATGGTGTGGTCGAGCGCCTTGTACGCGCTCGCGAGGTACCGCAGGACGATGCCCTCGGTCCGCGCCAGCTCGTACCAGGAGGTGAACTCCGTGAAGGTCAGCGCCCGTTCGTACATGTCACGGATGACCGACTTCGGCGACACCGGGTGGTCGCCGACCCACGGGTGCGACTTCCGGTACACGTCGTACGCGTGCCAGAGCAGCTCCTCCAGCGGCTTCGGGTACGAGATGTCCTGGAGCCGCTCCATCCGCTCCTCGTACTCGACGCCGTCCGCCTTCATCCGTCCGACGGCCTCCCCGCGCGCCTTGTTCTGCATGGCGGCGAGGATCTGGCGCGGGTCGTCGAGCGTCGACTCGACGACGGACACCATGTCCAGGGCGTACGAGGGCGACTCCGGGTCCAGCAGGTCGAACGCGGCGAGCGCGAACGTCGACAGCGGCTGGTTGAGCGCGAAGTCCTGCTGGAGGTCGACCGTCAGCCGGATCGTGCGGCCCTCGGCGTCCGGCTCGTCCAGCTGCTCCACCACACCGCCGTCGAGCAGCGAGCGGTAGATCGCGATGGCCCGGCGGATGTGCCGCAGCTGCGCCTTGCGCGGCTCGTGGTTGTCCTCCAGGAGCTTGCGCATCGCCTCGAAGGCGTTGCCCGGCCGGGCGATCACCGAGAGCAGCATGATGTTGGTGACCTTGAAGCGGGAGGTCAGCGGCTCCGGCTCGGCCTCGATCAGCCTCTCGAAGGTGGTGTCGCTCCAGGCGACGAAGCCCTCGGGGGCCTTCTTGCGGACCACCTTGCGGCGCTTCTTCGGGTCGTCGCCGGCCTTCGCGAGCGCCTTCTCGTTCTCGATGACGTGCTCGGGGGCCTGCGCCACCACGAGGCCGGCGGTGTCGAAGCCGGCCCGGCCGGCCCGGCCCGCGATCTGGTGGAACTCGCGGGCGCGCAGCGTGCGCACCCGGTTGCCGTCGTACTTGGTGAGGGCCGTGAAGAGCACCGTGCGGATCGGCACGTTCACCCCGACGCCGAGGGTGTCGGTCCCGCAGATCACCTTCAGGAGGCCCGCCTGGGCCAGCTTCTCCACGAGCCGCCGGTACTTCGGCAGCATGCCCGCGTGGTGCACGCCGATGCCGTGCCGCACGTACCGCGAGAGGTTCTGGCCGAACTTGGTGGTGAAGCGGAAGTTGCCGATCAGCTCGGCGATCCGGTCCTTCTCCTCGCGCGTGCACATGTTGATGCTCATCAGCGACTGCGCGCGCTCGACGGCCTGCGCCTGCGTGAAGTGCACGATGTAGACGGGCGCCTGCTTGGTCTCCAGGAGCTCGGTCAGGGTGTCCGTGATGGGCGTGAGCCGGTACTCGTACGACAGCGGCACCGGCCGGGTCGCCGAGCGGACCACCGAGGTCGGCCGCCCGGTCCGCCGGGTCAGGTCCTTCTCGAACATCGACACGTCGCCGAGCGTCGCCGACATGAGGACGAACTGCGCCTGCGGGAGTTCGAGCAGCGGGATCTGCCAGGCCCAGCCGCGGTCCTGCTCGGCGTAGAAGTGGAACTCGTCCATGACGACCTGGCCGATGTCGGCGTCCTTGCCGTCCCGCAGCGCGATCGAGGCGAGCACCTCCGCCGTGCAGCAGATCACCGGCGCGTCCGCGTTCACGGACGCGTCGCCGGTCAGCATGCCGACGTTCTCGGTGCCGAAGAGCTTGCACAGGTCGAAGAACTTCTCCGACACCAGCGCCTTGATCGGCGCGGTGTAGAAGGTCACCTGGTCATGGGCGAGCGCGGTGAAGTGCGCCCCCGCCGCGACCAGCGACTTTCCCGATCCGGTGGGCGTGGACAAGATCACGTTGGCCCCGGAGACGACCTCGATCAGCGCCTCTTCCTGGGCCGGGTAGAGCGTGATGCCCCGGTCCTCGGCCCAGGAGGAGAAGGCCTCGAAGAGGGCGTCGGGGTCGGCGGTCGGCGGCAGCTGATCGATAAGGGTCACGCCCCCATCTTGCCCGCATTCCGCTCGGATGAGGGAACCGGCCATCAGCCGTCGTGATCACGGACGGTAGGCTCGTCCGTCGACCGGTCGTCAACTGAGCGCCGGCAGGGGAGAAACGGGGCGGGGCAACCATGATGGGACCGGCGCACTCGCTGTCCGGAGCGGCCGCCTGGCTGGGCGTCGGAGCGGCCGCGGCGGCCTTCGACCGTCCCATGCCGTGGCCGGTCCTCGTCGCGGGCGCGCTCATCTGCGCGGGCGCGGCCCTCGCGCCCGACCTCGACCACAAGTCGGCGACCATCTCCCGCGCCTTCGGTCCGGTCTCCCGGGGCCTCTGCGAGATCGTCGACAAGCTCTCGTACGCCGTCTACAAGGCGACCCGCTCCTCCGCCGACCCCCGCAGGTCCGGCGGGCACCGGACCCTGACCCACACCTGGCTCTGGGCGGTCCTGATCGGCGCCGGGGCCTCCGTCGCGGCGGTCACCGGCGGCCGCTGGGCCGTCCTCGCGATCCTCTTCGTGCACCTGGTCCTCGCCGTGGAGGGCCTGCTGTGGCGGGCCGCCCGGATGTCCAGCGACGTCCTGGTCTGGCTGCTCGGCGCCGCCGGCGCCTGGATCCTCGCGGGGGTCCTCGACCAGCCCGGCAACGGCTCGGACTGGCTCTTCACCGGCCCCGGCCAGGAGTACCTGTGGCTGGGCCTGCCCATCGTCCTCGGTGCCCTCGTGCACGACGTCGGCGACGCCCTGACCGTCTCGGGCTGCCCGATCCTGTGGCCCATCCCCGTCGGCCGCAAGCGCTGGTACCCGATCGGCCCGCCCAAGGGCATGCGCTTCCGGGCCGGCAGCTGGGTCGAGCTCAAGGTCCTGATGCCCGCCTTCATGCTCCTGGGCGGCGTCGGCGGAGCCTCGGCGCTCGGCTTCCTCTAGGAAGCGCCCGGCCGGGAAGCGCCCGCCGCGTCATCGGTTCCCCCATCGGGGAACAGATCGCGCCACGTCCGTTCATCGTCCTCTGGACCGCGGCGCGGGACCGCGCTTCACTTCCGCCCCATGAGACCACTCAAGATCACGAGCGTGATCGGCGGTCTGGTGCTCGCCGCCGGCGCGCTGCTCACCGCCCACCCGGCCGCCGCCGACGGTCCGACCGGCCCGACGCCCCCCGCCGAGTTCACCACCGACTGGCACGACCCGGTCACCGCCGCCCCGCCCGTCGCCACCCCCGGCACCCGCACCTGCGAGGTCACCCTCGCCGCCGCGCAGTTCCGCGACTTCACCCCGTACCGGGGGCGCTACGCCCCGCCGAAGGCGTGCGGCCCGGACACCCGCTGGAACAAGGTCGTCCTGCGCCTCGACGGACGGGTCAAGGGCCGCCAGTACGACCGCCTCGGCCACCTCTCCCTCGGCGGCGTCGAGATCCTGCGGACCTCCACCCCCGAGCCCTCTCCCGACGGCATCGCCTGGTCCGTCGAGAAGGACGTCACCCGCTACCGGGACGCGCTCAGCCGCCCGCAGTCCGTCGAGATGCTCATCGGCAACGTCGTCGACGAGACGTACACCGGCGTCATCGACGTCCGCGTGACCCTCACCTTCCACGTCGCCGAGGGCCGCGTGAAGCCCGCCGCCGGCACCCCCGACCGGGTCGTCCCGCTCACCGGCGCCACCCTCACCACCCCGCGCAACACCGAGCGCGTCCTCGCCGAGGTGTACGCCACCGGCTCCGGCGGCGGCTGCGAGGAGTTCTGGTACCTCACCGTCCCCGACGCCGCCCCCTACTCCTGCAAGGCCACCGACGGCCCCTACCGGGAGGTGCGGATCTCCGTCGACGGGAAGCTCGCCGGCATCGCGGCCCCCTTCCCGCACGTGTGGACCGGCGGCTGGTCCAACCCCTTCCTCTGGTACGTGACGCCCGCGCCGCGCGCCTTCGACGTGCGGCCGATCGTCTACGACCTCACGCCGTTCGCGGCCCTGCTCAACGACGGCGCGGCCCATCGCGTCGAGGTGTCCGTCGCCGGCGTCCCCGCCGGACAGTCCGGCTGGAGCGTCCCCGCCAACGTGCTCCTCTGGCAGGACGAGGGCAGCGAGGTCGTCACCGGCGCCCTGGACCGGCACGCGTTCGGCACCCCGCGCAACTCCGCCGTGCACACCGCCGGTTCGCCGGACGTCCTGGAGACCACGGGCGGCGACACGCTCACCGTCGCCGGCCACCTGAACACCTCGCACGGCCGCGTCGCGACGACCGTCACCCGTACCGTCGACCACCGCTCCACCCACCGCTGGGGCGCCGACGAGAACCCGGACGCGCTGACCGCCCGCTGGACCGACGACGAGACCGTGACCGTCGGCCGGACCGCGACCCGCACCCGGCGCGCGTACACCATGGACGGCGAGATCTCCGTCGACGGCGCGAACCGCCTGCGGACCGTCCTCACCGTCGGCGACCGCGCGGCCGTCGACGTCGTCCGGGGCGGCGAGCGGCTGTCCTGGTCGCGCCTGGACGACACGTACACCGGCGACGCCTCCTTCGACCTCGGCGTCCCCCGCGAGCAGCGGCACGCGCTCGGCACCGGCACCGAGCGCTACCGCCTGTACGGCTCCGACGGCTGCTACGACCGGAGCCTGACGTCCGTCCAGGGCACGGTCACCGAGGACCTGCGGCGCTGCTGAGCGCAAGGGCCGCCCGTCCCCGTCACGGGGCCGGGCGGCGCCCCCGCGTCAGACCGGCTTCGCGGAGTCCACGCCCGAGCGGGCCCCGCGCCACTCGCCGCGGGTGAAGTCGGGGATCTCCTGCGGCGCGCCGTCCGCCTTGATCGAGGCGTGGCTCAGCGGCACGGGAGCCGTCCAGGTGGCGGCGTCGTACACGTCGAAGTCCGGCGGAAGACCCAGCTGGAGACACTGCATCAGACGGAAGACCATGAGGTAGTCCATGCCGCCGTGGGCCCCCGGCGGGTCGGCGTGCTCCTTCCACAGCCAGTGGTCGAACTCGGCCGCGTACGCCGAGAAGTCGCCCCACTCGTCGTCCTTGTGGTCCGGCTCCAGATAGATCCGGGCCGGGTAGTCCTCGAAGATCCCCCGCGTGCCGCCGAGGCTGTTGACCCTGCTGTACGGGTGCGGGGTGGAGACGTCGTGCTCCAGACGGATCAGCCGCCCCTTGGCCGTCCTGACCATGCTGACCGTCCGGTCGCTCTCGACGTACGTCTCCTTCCAGCTCGGGTCGCCGGACGGCACGTGCGCCGCCCGGTACTCGGCGAGACCGAGGGCCGGGGTGCCGAAGCTGCTGATGCTCACCGCCCGGTCGCCCCGGTTCACGTCCATGTAGTTGGCGACCGGCCCGAAGCCGTGGTTCGGGTAGAGGTCCCCGCGCAGCCGCGTGTGCCACAGCCGGCGCCAGGGCCCCTCGTAGTACGTCGGCGAGAACAGCAGGGCGCGCAGGTCGTGCTGGTACGCCCCCGCGCCGTGCAGCAGCTCCCCGAACCTCCCCGCGTGCGCCATCCGCAGCACCCGCATCTCGTTCCGCCCGTAGCAGCAGTTCTCCATCTGCACGCAGTGGCGGCGGGTCTGCTCCGACAGGTCGACCAGCTCCCACAGCTCGGCGAGCTCCATCGCGACCGGACACTCCACACCGACGTGCTTGCCGCCCAGCATCGCCGACCGGGCGATCGCGAAGTGGGTCTCCCAGGGGGTCGCCACGTACACGAAGTCGAGGTCCGCGCGGGTGCAGAGGTTCTCGTAGTCCTCCTCGCCACGGGTGTACAGGGCGGGGGCGGGGCGGCCGGCGGCCACGACGGTCGCGGCGGCCCGCTCGGCCTTCTCGCGCACCGGGTCGCAGACGGCGACCACCCGGACCCAGGGCAGGGCGAGGAAGTTGCCGATCATGCCGGCACCGCGGTTGCCGAGCCCGACGAGGCCGACCCGGACCGTGGAACGGCCCTCGAACGGGACCCCGGCCATGGTCGCGCCCCGGCGCCGCGGCACGGCCGCGGCCTCCGGTCGGGCGGCGGGAGGGGGTCCGGTGGCGGCCCGGGCGGTCCGCCCGCCCCCTGCGGCGATGCCGAGTCCGGCCCCGGCCGCTCCCGCGGTGGTCCTGAGGACCGTGCGGCGGCTCGCGGGGCGCGGTGTCTGGTCGTCCATGGGGCCTCCCTGCTGACGGGTGGTTGGACTGTACTGTTCCGGTTCCCCCGCCGAGCCGCACCGGCCGTGGATGATCACCCGAACATACGAAGGGCCCTCACCGCACGGGGTGAGGGGCCCTTCGTGTGTTCGGACCGTCGGACGATCAGGGGCGAGTGGCGCGTTCCAGCGCGAGGAGCACCGAGCCGTAGCTCCGGCCCGTCGCCCGCTCCATCCCGATCTCGCACATCCGGTTGGCCGAGAGGTGCGCGTCGAACGGCCTGGCCGTGACCTCGGCCGCCTCGCGGGCCGTCGCCGAGGCCGTCAGCTCCGGATGCAGCATGCCCCGGTCACCGGCGAAGGCGCAGCAGCCCGCGTCGGCCGGGACGACGACCTCCTCCGCGCAGGCCCCGGCGAGCTCGGTGAGCTTCTCCTCGTCGCCCAGGTGCCGCATCGAGCACGTCGGATGGACCACGGCCGAGGCGACGCGGCGGCGCACCTCCAGCCGGGGGAGCAGTTCGTCCGCCGCCCACACGAGCGAGTCGAGCACGGTCAGTTCGGCGTGCAGGGCCCGGTTGTCCTCCGTCAGGTACGGCACCACCTCGTGCGCGACCCCCAGGGCGCACGAGGAGGCGTCCACCACGAGCGGCAGCCGCCCGCCGGCCGTCCACCCCCAGGCGGCCTCGACGATCCGGTTCGCCATCACCTCGTTGCCCCGCTCGTACCCCTTGGAGTGCCAGATCGTCGCGCAGCACGTGCCGGCCACGTCGTCCGGGATCCACACCGGCCGGCCGGCCCGCGCCGACACCGCGACGACGGCCTCCGGGAGCGAGGGCCCGCCCTCGCCCTCCGGACCGCCGAAGACGCGGTTGACGCAGGCCGGGTAGTAGACGGCGACCGCCGCCGGGCGGTGGGTGCGGGGCAGCCGCCGGGCCGCCGCACCCGGGATCTCCGGCAGCCACGCCGGTACGAGGTCGGGGCGGACGGCCCTGCGGGCGAGGCCCGTCAGCGGCCCCAGGACCCGGTCGCCGATCCGGTCCGCGGCGGCGACCGCGAGCCGCGCGGAGGCCTCCACCGCGCGGAAGTTCCGCGCGGCCAGGGCGGCGATCCGCTCCTCGCGCGCGGAGTGCCGCTCGTGCCGGAACTCCTTCATGAGCGCCCCCGTGTCGATCCCGACCGGGCAGGCCAGCTTGCAGGTGGAGTCGCCGGCGCAGGTGTCGACGGCGTCGTAGCCGTACGACTCCAGGAGCCGGGCCTCGACGGGGGAGCCGTCGGACTGGCGCATCATCTCCCGGCGCAGCACGATCCGCTGGCGCGGAGTGGTCGTCAGGTCGCTGCTGGGGCAGGTCGGTTCGCAGAACCCGCACTCGATGCAGGGATCGGCGGCCCGCTCCACGGTGGGGATCGTCTTCAGACCGCGCAGATGGGCCTGCGGGTCGCGGTCCAGGACGATCCGCGGGGCGAGCACGCCGGCGGGGTCGAGGGCCTCCTTGACCCGCCACATCAGATCGGTCGCCCGCGTCCCCCACTCCAGCTCCAGGAAGGGCGCGATGTTGCGGCCGGTGGCGTGTTCCGCCTTCAGCGAGCCGTCGAAGCGCTCCACGGTCAGCTTGCAGAACTCGTCCATGAAGGCCGCGTACCGCTGGACGTCGGACGGGTCGGCCGCGTCGAAGGCGAGCAGGAAGTGGAGGTTGCCGTGGGCCGCGTGGCCGGCCACGGCCGCGTCGAAGCCGTGCCGGGCCTGGAGGCCGAGCAGCGACTCGCAGGCCTCCGCGAGCCGCTCCGGCGGCACCGCGAAGTCCTCGGTGATCAGGGTCGTACCGGAGGCGCGGGAGCCGCCGACCGCCGCCACGAAGGCCCTCCGGGCCTTCCAGTAGCCGGAGATCCGCTTCGGGTCCCGGGTGAAGGCGTTCTCCACGGAGGCCACCGGGGCGACCAGGTCGAGGCCGGAGAGCACGGCCCCCGCCGCCCGCTCGTACGCGTCCAGGGCCGGTGCGTCCGGGGCCCGGAACTCCACCAGGAGCGCCGCCGACTCCTTCGGCAGCTCCGCCCAGTCGGCGGGCACGCCCGCCACCCTCACCGAGGCCCGCAGCGTGTTGCCGTCCATCAGCTCGACGGCGAGCGCCCCGGCCTCGTTGAACAGGGGCACGGCCGCGGCGGCGGCCGGCAGCGAGGGGAAGAGGAGCAGGGCCGTGGACACCTCCCGGTCCAGTGGCAGGGTGTCGAAGACGACCTCGGAGATGAAGCCGAAGGTGCCCTCGGAGCCGACCATCAGGCCGCGCAGGATCCGCACCGGGGTGTCGCCGTCGAGAAAGGCGTCGAGCCGGTAGCCGTTGGTGTTCTTGATGGTGTGCTTGGCGCGGATCCGCGCGGTCAGCGCGGTGTCCGCCTCGATCTCCGCCTTCAGGGCCATCAGCTCCGCGCACAGCCTCGGCTCGGCGCGCGCGAGCTCCTCGTCGGCGTCCGGGTCCGCCGTGTCGACCACGGTCCCGCTCGGCAGCACCACGGTCAGGGACGCGACGGTCCGGTACGAGTTCCGGGTGGTGCCGGCCGTCATCCCCGAGGCGTTGTTGGCGACGACGCCGCCGATCGTGCAGGCGACCGCGCTGGCCGGATCGGGCCCCAGGACCCGCCCGTACGGGGCGAGCGCGGCATTCGCCCGCACCACCGTGGTGCCGGGCCGGATCCGTGCCCGGGCCCCGCCGTCCAGGACCTCGACGCCCGACCAGTGGCGGCGCACGTCGACGAGGATGTCCTCGCCCTGCGCCTGTCCGTTGAGGCTGGTCCCGGCGGCCCGGAAGACCACCTCGCGGCCCTTGCCGTGGGCGTACGACAGGACGGCGGAGACGTCGTCGACGTCCTCGGCGACCACGACGACCTGCGGGACGAAGCGGTACGGGCTCGCGTCCGAGGCGTAGCGCACCAGGTCGGAGATCTTCGACAGGACCTTCCCCGGCCCGAGGAGCTCGGTGAGCTCCTCGCGCAGCCGCCGCGGCGTGCCCCGCGCCTGGAGCTCCGGCACGCGGTCCGGGGCGGGGGTCCGCTTCCTGCCGGGGCGCAGGGCCTGCGGGTTCGGCTCCAGCAGCGGCATGTCACGGCTCCCCTTCGGCGCGGCCCGCGCCCGACGGGTCAGCAGCCGCGCTCCGGGCCGGAGTCGACCAGGGCGGACAGCAGACCTTCGAGCACCTCGCGCTGTTCGACGGTCAATGGAGCAAGGATGTCCTCTGCGGCGGCCCGACGCGCGCTGCGCAGCTCGCGCAGCGTGGCGCGTCCCGCGTCGGTGAGCTCGATCCGCACCACCCGGCGGTTGCTCGGGTCGGGCACCCGGCGCACCCGGTCGCCCGCCTCCAGGCCGTCGACGAGACTGGTCACGGCCCTCGGGACGACCTCCAGGCGGGCCGCGAGGTCCGCCATCCGGGGCGGCTCCCCGAAGTGCGCGACCGTGCGCAGCAGCCGCGACTGGGCGGGGGTGATGCCGACCGGCTCCAGGTGGCGCTTCTGGATGCGGTGCAGGCGTCGGGTGAGCCGCAGCAGCTGCTCGGCGAGGAGCCCGTCGGTGTCGGTTCCGCCCAGTGGATCGGAGGTGCTCATGCGGGAACAATATCAGGACCTCGTTCATTGTGAGCATAGGTAACAGTGAGCTATGCTCCGATGGATCGCCTCTCTTCGAAGGAGCCCATGCGCCCCCACGACCCGTCCGACTGGACGCCCCCGCCCCGCGACTCCGGGCAGCCCAAGGAGCCCGCGCAGGTGCGGCGGATCCTGCGGCTCTTCCGCCCCTACCGCGCGCGCCTCGCGCTCGTCGGCCTCCTGGTCGGCGCCGCCTCGCTCGTGTCGGTCGCCTCGCCGTTCCTCCTCCGCGAGATCCTGGACACCGCGATCCCCCAGGGCCGCACCGGGCTGCTCAGCCTGCTGGCCCTCGGCATGATCGCCACCGCCGTCCTGACCAGCGTCTTCGGCGTGCTCCAGACCCTCATCTCGACCACCGTCGGCCAGCGCGTCATGCACGACCTGCGCACCGGGGTCTACGAGCAGCTCCAGCGGATGCCGCTCGCCTTCTTCACCCGCACGCGCACCGGCGAGGTCCAGTCCCGCATCGCCAACGACATCGGCGGCATGCAGGCGACCGTGACCTCCACGGCCACCTCCCTCGTCTCCAACCTCACCGCCGTCGTCGCGACCGTCGTCGCCATGCTCGCCCTCGACTGGCGCCTCACCCTCGTCTCGCTGCTCCTGCTGCCGGTCTTCGTCTGGATCAGCCGGCGCGTCGGCCGCGAGCGCAAGAAGATCACCACCCAGCGCCAGAAGCAGATGGCCGCCATGGCCGCGACCGTCACCGAGTCCCTCTCGGTCAGCGGCATCCTGCTCGGTCGCACCATGGGCCGCGCCGACTCCCTCACCCGGTCCTTCGCCGAGGAGTCCGAGCGCCTCGTCGACCTCGAAGTGCGCTCCTCCATGGCGGGGCGGTGGCGGATGTCCACCATCGGCATCGTCATGGCCGCCATGCCCGCCCTGATCTACTGGGCCGCCGGCATCGCCCTCGGCTCGGGCGGCTCGGAGATCTCGCTCGGCACGCTCGTCGCCTTCGTCTCGCTCCAGCAGGGCCTCTTCCGGCCCGCCGTCAGCCTGCTCTCCACCGGCGTGCAGGTGCAGACCTCCCTCGCGCTCTTCCAGCGCATCTTCGAGTACCTCGACCTGCCCGTCGACATCACCGAGCCCGAGGAGCCGGTCCGGCTCCCGGAGATCCGCGGCGAGGTCTCCTTCGAGAAGGTCGAGTTCCACTACGACCCCGAGGGGCAGGACCGCCCGACCCTGGACGGCATCGACCTGACCGTCCCCGCCGGCGGCAGCCTGGCCGTCGTCGGCCCCACCGGTTCCGGCAAGTCCACCCTCAGCTACCTGGTGCCCCGGCTGTACGACGTCACCGGCGGCCGCGTCACCCTCGACGGGGTCGACGTGCGGGACCTGGACTTCGACACCCTCGCCCGCGCCGTCGGAGTCGTCTCCCAGGAGACGTACCTCTTCCACGCCTCCGTCGCCGACAACCTCCGCTTCGCCAAGCCGGACGCCACCGACGAGGAGATGGAGGCGGCCGCGCGCGCCGCCCAGATCCACGAGCACATCGCCTCGCTCCCCGAGGGGTACGACACCCTCGTCGGCGAGCGCGGCTACCGCTTCTCGGGCGGCGAGAAGCAGCGCCTCGCCCTCGCGCGCACCATCCTGCGCGACCCGCCGGTGCTGATCCTCGACGAGGCGACCAGCGCCCTCGACACCCGGACCGAGCACGCCGTGCAGCGCGCCATCGACGCCCTGTCGGCCGGGCGCACCACCATCACCATCGCCCACCGGCTCTCCACCGTCCGTGACGCCGACCAGATCGTCGTCCTGGAGGCGGGCGGGATCGTCGAGCGCGGGACGCACGAGGAGCTGCTCGCCCGGGACGGGCGGTACGCGGCCCTGGTGCGCCGGGACGCCCGTACCGAACGGGCGAACGTGGGAGCGGTCGTTCCCCAGAACGTGTGATCGTTCCGGGATTCGTCGCCCGACCCCCTGGCGCAGGTGTCATGCGGGGAGCGGGAGCGCCGCGCGGTTCAGACGGTCGGCGCGGCGACCCGGTCGCGGCCGAGGAGGCGACGGACGTCGGAGGCGGCCGCGCGGCCGGCCCGGTTGGCACCGATCGTCGAGGCCGAGGGGCCGTAGCCGACGAGGTGGACGCGTTCGTCACGGACCGCGCGCGTGCCCTCCACCTGGATGCCGCCGCCCGGCTCGCGCAGCCGCAGCGGCGCCAGATGGTCGATCGCCGCCCGGAAACCGGTCGCCCACAGGATGACGTCCACGTCGACGGTCCGGCCGTCGTCCCAGGCCACCCCGGTCGGGGTGATCCGGTCGAACATCGGCAGCCGGTCCAGGATCCCGCGCGCGCGTGCGTCGCGGATCGCGTCGTTGAGCGGAAGCCCGGTGACCGAGACGACGCTCTGCGGCGGCAGTCCGCGCCGTACCCGGTCCTCGACCAGCGCGACGGCCGCGCGGCCCTCCGCCTCGCCGAAGGGGCCCTCGCGGTAGACGGGCTCGCGCCGGGTCGTCCAGAACGTCTCGGCGGCGACGTCCGCGATCTCCATGAGGTGCTGGGTGCCGGAGGCCCCGCCGCCCACGACGAGCACCCGCTTCCCGGCGAACTCCCCGGGACCCGGGTAGTCGGCGGTGTGCAGCTGACGGCCCCGGAACGTCTCCTGCCCGGGGTAGCGCGGCCAGAACGGACGGTCCCAGGTGCCCGTCGCGTTGATCAGGGCCCGGGTCGCGTACGCGCCCTCCGAGGTCTCGACCCGGAGCCGGCCGTCCTCGCCCTCCCGGACGGCCGTGACGTCGACGGGCCGGTGGACCCGCAGGTCGAACGTCCGCTCGTACGTGTCGAAGTACGCGCCGATCACCTCCGAGGAGGGGCGGGAGGGATCGGCCCCGGTCAGCTCCATGCCGGGCAGCGCGTGCATCCCGTGCACCTTGCCGTAGGTGAGGGAGGGCCACCGGAACTGCCAGGCACCGCCCGGGTCGGGCGCGTGGTCCAGGACGACGAAGTCCCGGTCCGGCTCCAGGCCGGTGCGCCGCAGGTGGAAGGCGGCGGAGAGCCCCGCCTGTCCGGCGCCGACGACGACGACGTCCACCGTCCTGACCTCTTCGAGCCCGAAATCGTTCACGCTTCCACCAACCGGGGCGGGGGCGGGGTTCTTCCCGCCCCCGCCGCGCCCCCGACCCGGGGTCCCGTCTACCGCCCGCCGGGCACGAGCAGCGGCGCGCCGCCCGGGGCCGAGGCCGGCCGCCCGTTCGCCGCCGGGACCCCGAGCAGCGGGGAGGCGGGCGCCGACGGCAGCAGCCCGCGCGCCGCCAGCTCGGGCGTCACGCCCTCGCCGAACCAGTACGCCTCCTCCAGGTGCGGATAGCCGGACAGCACGAAGTGCTCCACCCCCAGGGCGTGGTACTCCTCGATCCGGTCCGCCACATCGGCGTGGCTGCCGACCAGCGCGGTCCCCGCCCCGCCCCGTACCAGACCGACGCCCGCCCACAGGTTCGGCGAGATCTCCAGCCGATCGCGGTCGAGCGAACCGCCGCCGTGCAGCGCCAGCATCCGCTGCTGGCCGACCGACTCGCTCCGGCCGAGCAGCTCCTGCGCCGCGGCCACGGTCTCCGCGTCGAGGTCCGAGAGCAGTCGGTCGGCCGTCGCCCAGGCCTCGCGCGCCGAATCCCGCGAGATCGTGTGCAGCCGGATCCCGAACCGGACCTCCCGGCCCCGCTCCTCCGCGAGCCGCCGGATCCAGTCGATCTTCTCCTTCACCTGCCACGGGGGCTCGCCCCACGTCAGGTACACGTCCGCGTGCTCCGCGGCGACCGGACCGGCCGCAGCGGACGAGCCGCCGAAGAAGATCTCGGGCAGCGGGTCCGGCGGCAGCGCGGTGAGCCCGCCCTCGATCCGGAAGTGCTCGCCGTCGAAGTCGAACGGCCGCCCGCCCCACACGCCCCGCACCACCGAGAGGAACTCGGCCGTGCGCGCGTACCGCCGGTCGTGGTCGAGGTGGTCGCCGAAACGGCGCTGCTCCGCCGAGTCGCCGCCCGTCACGACGTTGAGCAGCAGCCGGCCCCGGGTGATCCGCTGGTACGTGGCCGCCATCTGGGCCGCCAGCACCGGCGAGATCACCCCCGGCCGGAACGCCACCAGGAACTTCAGCCGCTCGGTGTGCTGGGCCAGCGCGACCGTCGTCAGCCAGGCGTCCTCGCACCACGTGCCGGTCGGGGTCAGCACCGCCTCGAAGCCCAGCCGCTCGGCGGCCTTGGCGATCTGGACGAGATAGTCGATGTCGGGCGCGCGCACCCCGGACACGGCCCGGTCCCGGGTGATCCCGCCGTCCGTGTAGGCGTGCCGGTCGACGAGGGTCCGGCCGTCGCCGCCGGTCGGCAGGAACCAGTGCAGGTGGACGGTCATCGTGAGGCCTTTCCGTAGCTGCGCGCCGGGGTGGTGGACGGCGGCAGGTCCTTGTTGAAGCGGGTGTCGACGTAGTCGGCGAAGCGGAACGCGCGGGGGACGAGCTTCAGCGCGACGAAGGTGTCGGCGATCCGCTGCTCGGAGGCGATCGCCGCGTCGTCGAGGGCGACGGGGATCCGGGTCCCGTTGCTGCGCTTCACGGCGGCCAGCGCCACCTCGTACGGCAGCCCGGTCTCCTTCGACCAGACCTTCGCCCACTCCTCGGGGTGCTCGAACACCCAGCCCTGGGCGCGGCGCAGCCGCTCGACGAAGTCGCCGATCGCCTTCGCCTTCTCCTCGTCGGCCAGCGCCGAGGGGGCGGCGACCTGGAAGCCGAGGCCGTTGACGACGCCCCGCCCGTCGGCCAGCACCCGGCCCTTGCCGCTCAGCAGGACCTGGGAGGTGTACGGGTCCCAGACCGCCCAGGCGTCGACCTTGCCGCCGTTGAACGCGGCCAGGGCGTCGGCCGGCTGCAACAGGCTGACCCGGACGTCGTCCAGGCCGAGCCCGGCCCGCCGGAGCGAGGCGATCAGCTGGAAGTGGGCGGAGCTCCCCTGGGCGACGGCGATCCGCTTCCCCTTCAGGTCCCGGGCGGTGCGCAGCGGCGAGTCCTTCGGGACGAGGATCGTCTCGCCCGCGGAGTCGCCGTGCGTCGCGGCGACCACGGTGATCCTCGACCCGGCACCGGCGGCGAAGACGGGCGGGGTGTTGCCGACGGAGCCGACGTCGACGGCTCTGGCGTTCACCGCTTCGAGGAGCGGTGGACCGGAGGTGAACGTCGACCACCTCACCCGGTACGGGAGGCCGTCGAGCTCACCGGCGGCGCGCAGCAGGGCCTCGGAACCGCCCTTCTGGTCACCGACGTTCAGGACCAGGGAGCCCTTGCCGTCGGAGTTCGAGACGTCGCCGGCGGCGGAGGCGCCGGAGCAGGCGGAGACGAGCAGGGCGAGCGGCACGAGCAGCGCCGCGGCGGACGGACGGAAGGACTTCACGGATGTCTCCTCGGGGAGTGGTGGGGGTGCATCGGTCAGGCCGTCGCGTTTCCCGCGAACAGACCCTCTTCGACGCCGAGTTCGGCGAGCAGCCGGGTGCGGAGCGCGGCGAGCGCGGGGTCTCCGGGGGAGCGGGGGCGGTCGAGGTCGACGGCGGTGTCGTACGCGATCACGCCGTCCCGCATCACCAGCGCGCGGTCCGCGAGCAGCAGTGCCTCGTCGACGTCGTGCGTGACGAGCAGGACCGTGCAGCCGCGCCGCTGCCACAGCTCGGCCACGAGTCGCTGGGCCTTGAGCCGCGTCAGCGCGTCGAGCGCGCCGAACGGCTCGTCGAGCAGCAGCAGATCCGGGTTCCGTACCAACGCCCTCGCGAGCGAGGCGCGTTGGGCCTCGCCGCCCGACAGGGTCTTCGGCCAGGCCCCCGAGCGGTGGGCGAGCCCCACCTCCGCGAGCGCCTTCTCCGCCACCGCCCGGTCGGGCGCACCCGGCAGTCCGAGCAGCACGTTCCGCCAGACCTTCTTCCAGGGCATCAGGCGCGGCGCCTGGAAGGCGACCGCGCGGCGGCGCGGCACGAGGACCGTGCCGGAGATCTCCCGGTCGAGGCCCGCGAGGACCCGCAGGAGGGTCGACTTGCCGCAGCCGCTGTGTCCGAGCAGCGCGGTGAACTGGCCCGCGCGCAGGGTCAGATCGAGCCCGTCGACGACGGGGCGCCCGTCGAAGGAGCGGGTGAGGTCCTGGACGGTCACTGCCCCGTGAAGGTCGGTCGCCATTGCAGCAGCAGCCTTTCGAGAGTACGGACGAGGGCGTCGGCGAGCAGGCCGAGGAAGGCGTAGACGACCAGGCAGACGACGATCACGTCCGTGCGGAAGAACTCCCGCGCCTGGTTCATGAGGAAGCCGATCCCGGCGTCGGCGTTGATGGACTCGCCGAAGACCAGCGCGAGCCAGGCCGTGGCCAGGGAGTAGCGCAATCCCGTCATGGCGCCGGGCAGCGCGCCCGGCAGGACGACGTGCCGGACCAGGCCCCATCGCCCGAGCCCCAGGGACTCGCCCGCCTCGACGAGCCGGGCGTCGACGCCCCGGATCCCGGCGTACACGTTCAGATAGAGGTGGAAGGCGACACCGAGGGCGATCAGCGCCACCTTGGGCGCCTCCCCGATGCCCAGCCAGATGATGAACAGCGGGATGAGCCCGACCCACGGCACCGTCCGCAGCATCTGCACGGGAGCGTCGACCAGGTCCTCCCCGAGCCGCGAGAGCCCGGACGCCAGGGCGAGCGCGATCCCCACCACCCCGCCGAGCAGCAGTCCCACGGCGACCCGGCGCAACGAGACGCCCATCGCGGTCGGCAGCGTCCCGTCGCCGACCAGCTCGCCGGCGGCCCGGGCGATGGTCCCCGGCGAGGCCAGTACGTCCGGCGGCAGCACCCCCGCCGCACTGCACGACTGCCAGAGGAGGAGCAGCAGCACCGGGCCCGCGGTCCGGCGCAGCCAGCGAGGAACGGCCGGGCCGCGACCGGGCCGCCGTGCGGGAGTCAGGGGCTCGACATCCGGCAAAGGCGATATGTCGGGCGAAGAGGCGGGAGGGGCGTGGTCGACCGTCATGACGGACTCCGGGGGAGAGGGAGGTGAAGGTACGCCTCAGCGGCCGTGGGCGCGGAGCGGGCACGCGCGCACGGCGATCAGGGCGTCAGGGATGTGAGGAGCGTGAAGGGGCGTCAGCGACCGCGGCGACACGCGGCGGAGGCCACCCGCAGCAGGTCGATGTGACCGCGCGTGGTGAGCAGGGCTGTACGCAACATGGCGCGAACGTAGCGGCCGTCACGCCCCGGGTCAACGGCGTCTCGGACCCTGGACGCACGGCCTCCCCGGCCGGCTCCTCCGGAGCGGGTGGTCCGGGCGGGACCCCGGCAAGGCCTCCCGTACTCCTCCGCCGCCCTCGGCGACGGCGTCCCGGCCGCCCTGACCCGGGGCCCGTCGGCCGGTGCCCTCGCCACCGCGGTGCTCCGGCTCTCCCGGTGGGGCGGGCCGAACCCCGACGCGACCGGGCCTGCACAATACGGGGATGAGCGATGACGACCCGTACCTGTGGCTGGAAGACATCTCCGGTGAGGCCGCCCTCGCATGGGTGGCCGAGCGGAACGCCGAGACGGCGGACGTGCTGGTCGCCGACGCCGGGTTCGCCCCGCTGAAGGCGCGCCTGAGGGAGGTGCTCGACGCCTCGGACCGCATCCCGTACACCGTGCGGCGCGGCGCACACCTCTACAACTTCTGGCGCGACGCCCGGCACGTGCGCGGGGTGTGGCGGCGCACGACCCTGGAGCAGTACCGCAAGGACGAACCCGCGTGGGAGGTCCTCCTCGACGTCGACGCGCTCGCCGCCGCGGAGGGCGAGAAGTGGGTGTGGGACGGGGCGCAGGTGCGGCGTCCCGCGTACGACCGGGCGCTGGTGCGGCTCTCCCGGGACGGCGGCGACGCCGTCGTGGTCCGCGAATACGACCTGGGGACACGGGAGTTCGTCGCGGACGGCTTCGCGGTGCCGGAGGCGAAGACGCGGATCGACTGGATCGACGCCGACACCGTCTTCGTCGGTACGGACACCGGACCGGGCTCGCTCACCGACTCCGGCTACCCGCGCACCGTCCGGCGGTGGCGGCGCGGCACGCCGATCGAGGAGTCCGAGCTCGTCTACGAGGCCGAGGACACCGACGTGTCGGCCTGGGGGTACCACGACGACACGCCCGGCCACGAGCGGGACTTCGTCGGCCGCTCACTGGACTTCTTCCGCAGCGAGACGTACCTCCTGGAGCCCGACGGCACGCCCGTGCGCGTCGACGTCCCCGAGGACGCGGACGTCGACGCGCACCGCGGGCACCTGCTCGTCACCCTGAAGTCCGACTGGCTGGGGCAGCCCAGCGGCTCCCTCCTCGCCTTCGGCTTCGACGCCTTCCTCGCGGGCGACCGCACCCCCGAGGTGCTCTTCACCCCGGACGCGCGGACGGCCCTCGCCGGACACTGCTGGACCCGGCACCACCTGATCCTGGAGACGATGCGGGACGTCAGCGCCCACATCGAGGTCCTCACCCCGGGCCGCGACGGCGCCGGCTGGACGCGCACCCCGCTCGTCGGCGTCCCGCCGCTGTCCGCCGTCGGCGTCGTGGACACGGACCCGGACGTCTCCGACGAGTACTTCCTCGACGTCTCCGGCTTCCTCCAGCCCTCCAGCCTCCACCGCGGGCACATCGGTGCCGACACGGAGGTCCTCAAGCAGGCCCCGGACCGCTTCGACACCGCCGGTCTCACGGTGGAGCAGCACTTCGCGACGTCCCCCGACGGCACCCGCGTGCCCTACTTCGTCATCGGCCCCGACCACGCCGTCACCGGGCCCGGCCCCACCCTGCTCTACGGCTACGGAGGTTTCGAGGTCTCCCTCACCCCCTTCTACGGCGCCGTCACCGGCCGGGCGTGGCTGGAGGGCGGCGGCACGTACGTCATCGCGAACATCCGGGGCGGCGGCGAGTACGGCCCCGACTGGCACCAGGCCGCGCTGGGCGCCCACCGGCCGCGGGCCTTCGAGGACTTCGCGGCCGTCGCCGAGGACCTCGTCGCGCGGGGCGTCACCACACCGGACCGGCTCGCCGCCTCGGGCGGCAGCAACGGCGGCCTGCTCATGGGCGCGATGCTCACCCGGTACCCGGAGCTCTTCGGAGCGATCGTCGCGCAGGTCCCGCTGCTCGACATGACCCGCTTCCACAAGCTCCTCGCGGGCGCGTCCTGGATCGCCGAGTACGGCGACCCCGACGATCCGGCCGACCTCGCCCACCTGCGCGAGCTCTCCCCGTACCACCGGATCGCCGCCGACCGGGCCTATCCGCCGGTGCTCCTGATGACCTCCACCCGCGACGACCGCGTCCACCCCGGCCACGCGCGCAAGACGGCGGCGCGGCTGCGGGAACTCGGCCACCCCGTGCTGTTCCACGAGAACACCGGCGGCGGCCACGCGGGCGCCGGGGACAACGAACAGGCCGCCCACAACAGCGCCCTCGTGCACACCTTCCTCCGGCGGCACCTGACCTGACCCGCCCGTCACAGCCATCCCTGGCGCTGCGCCTGCAGCGCCATCTGGAAGCGGCTCGTGGCGCCCAACCGGGCCATGAGGACCTGGATCCGGCGGAAGAGCGTGCGGCGGCTGACCCCGATCTCCCGGGCGACGACCTCGTCGCTCGCGCCGCCCGCGAGCAGCCGCAGCAGCCGTCGGTCGGCCGGCAGCAGCCCGGCCGGCCGGACGGAACGGCCGTGCAGCGGCAGCGCGCTCTGCCAGGCCTGCTCGAACAGCGCCACGAGCGCCGACAGCAGGCCGCACGGCTGCACCACCAGCATGCTGTTGTGCACGTCGGCCTCCTTGATGGAGAGCGAGACCATGGCGTACGCCTCGTCGATGATCACCAGCTTCACCGGCACCGACGGCAGCACCCGCGCCTGCTCGCCCGCCTCCACGCACGGCTCGATCGACTCCTCCAGCTGCCCCGGGTGCTCCAGCGACGCCTGCGAGTAGACGACCCGCTGGGTCACCCCGCGCGCCAGGGTCGCGAGGGCGTCGTCGGTGGCGCTCGGCAGCGGGAAGTACGGGGGAGAGTCCAGCTGCCGGATCTCCTCGCGCGCGCTGGCCCAGGCGTGCCGCATGCGGGGGCCCACCGCGTCCCCCGTCACCACCTCGACGAGATCGTCGTGGTACGCGGCGAGCCGCTGCCGCCGGAAGGACTCGAAGGCCCCGCCGACGGTGATCCGCGACTCGTCGAGCTCGGCCGCCCGGTGCCGTCCCAGGATCTCCAGGCCCGCCGCGGGCGGCACCGGAGCCACCGGGTCCGGGTCCTGCCCGGCGGGACTCGCCAGGCCCGCGTCGACCAGTTCCCCGTACGCCGCGGACAGCTCCGCACCGTCGAGACCGGCCGCGGAACCGATGGCGCCCAGGGGCGCGGGACCGAGGTCCAGGAGCCGGACGTAGACCCGGCGGGCCTCGGCGCCGATCCCGAGCAGCCGGAGTGCCTCACCGAGCTTCGCGTTCGCCATGGACCGCATTATCGACCCGCCCCGGCCGCCCCCGCCGCCCGGGTGTGGCCGATCCGTGCCACTGGCCGATCCGGGCACCCGGCGTGCCCGGGACGGAGTACCGTCCGGGGGCCGTCGACGAGCGGCGGCCGAGAATGTACGCGGAAGAAGGTGCAGGACGTGGCGAAGGGTCGCAAGAACGGCCTCTACAACGGCGTCTCCGAGGAGCTCTCCGCTCTGATGAGGACGGGGTGGGCGGACACCGAGCGGCACGATCTCGAACCGGCCGGGCAGGCGCCGTACGCGGCCCGCCGCCGCGCCGCGCTCTCCGCCCTCTTTCCCGGCGAGCGCCTGATCGTCCCCTCGGGGAACCTCAAGTACCGCTCCAACGACGACACCTACCCGTTCCGCCCGTACTCCGGCTACGTGCACATGACCGGCGACCAGGCCCGGGACGGCGCGCTCGTCCTGGAGCCCCGCGCCGACGGCGGCCACGACGCCTCCTGCTACCAGCTGCCCCGCGACAGCCGGGACGACGACGAGTTCTGGATCGGCTACACGGCCGAGCTGTGGATGGGCCGCCGCCGCTCCCTCGCCGAGTCCGCGACCGTCCTCGGGCTGCCCTGCCGCGACGTCCGCACCCTCACCGAGGACCTGGCCGCCGGCTCCGGCGTCCCGACCCGGATCGTCCGCGGCATCGACCCCGCCCTCGAAGCCGCCGTCACCACCGACGAGGAGCGCGACCTGGAGCTGGAGGGCGCGCTCGGCGACCTCCGCCTCGTCAAGGACGAGTGGGAGATCGGCGAGATGCGCAAGGCGGTGGACTCCACCGTGCGCGGCTTCACCGACTGCGTCGCCGAACTCTCCCGGGCGATCGCCTCGTCCGAGCGGTGGATCGAGGGCACCTTCTTCCGCCGCGCCCGGCTGGAGGGCAACCACGTCGGCTACGGCTCGATCTGCGCCGCCGGCGACCACGCCACGATCATGCACTGGACGGACAACGACGGCCCGGTGCGCCCCGGAGAGCTGCTCCTCCTCGACGCCGGCGTGGAGACCCACTCCCTCTACACCGCCGACGTCACCCGCACGCTCCCCATCAGCGGCACCTTCACCCCGGTCCAGCGCCAGGTGTACGACGCGGTGTACGAGGCCCAGGAGGCGGGCATGGCGGCGGTGAAGCCGGGTGCCCCGTACCGCGACTTCCACGAGGCGTCCCAGCGCCACCTGGCGGCGCGGCTCGTCGAGTGGGGCTTCATCGAGGGCCCCGTCGACCGCGCGTACGAGCTCGGCCTCCAGCGCCGCTTCACCATGGCGGGCACCGGCCACATGCTCGGCCTGGACGTCCACGACTGCGCGCAGGCCCGCACGGAGGGGTACGTCGACGGCGTCCTGGAGCCGGGCATGGTGCTCACGGTGGAGCCCGGCCTGTACTTCCAGCCGGACGACCTGACCGTGCCCGAGGAGTGGCGCGGCATCGGCGTCCGGATCGAGGACGACCTGGTCGTCACCGAGGAGGGCCACGAGAACCTGTCGGCCGGTCTGCCGCGCTCCTCGGCCGAGGTCGAGGCGTGGATGGCCCGGTTCGCGGGCTGAGGCGCCGTCCCGTGCGGGAGGGGCCGGCCGCGCGGCCGGCCCCTCCCGCCGTCTCCGGACGCACGTCCGGGCCGCGCGTGCCCGAACGAGGGTCAGAGGGACGGATCTTCACCGGTTCAGGTGACAGCGGTCGAGGTGAAACGTCCCTCCCGACGAGGGGGCGGCCACGCTCGACGTGACACATGGAGCCACCCTGTGGAGCGTCCGATGCAGCTGATCCCCCGTCACGACCCGTACCTCGTCGTCCACTCGGCCGACGGAACCACGGTCGCCGCCCTCCGGGGCGAACTCGACCTCGTCCTGGTGCGGCACCTGCGGCCCGAGCTCGACGCCCTCGTCCGGGAGTCCGACGCCCTGACCGTCGACGTCCGGCGCCTCTCCTTCTGCGACGCCACGGGCCTGGGGCTCCTCGCCCACTGCGCCGGGTGCGTGCGCCGGCGCGGTGCGCGCTGGCGGCTCGTCTGCGACCAGCCGTGGATCCTGCGACTCATCCGGCTGACCGAACTGACCGACGTCCTCCGCCCCGAGCCGGGACCCCCGGACTTCCTGGACCGGCCGGACCCGCTCGACCAGTTGGGGCTGCTGGACCGGCCGGGTCCGCTCGACCAGTTGGGGCCGCTCGACCTGCCGGCCCTGCTCGGTCAGCAGGGCCTGCTCGATCGGCCGGGTCCGCTCGACCGGCCGGGTCCGGCGGTCCGGCCGGAGCCCCTCGATCCGCCGCGTCCGGACGGCGGGCCCGTCCCGCCCGGGTCTGCGGTCCCGCTGCCGTCCGAGCCCGGCGCGACGCGTCCCGTCCCGTAGACGGCGGACGCCCCCCGAACGCCTTCGTGCCCTTCGTGCGGCGGCCGGTTCACGACAGCGGCGACGGTCCCGCGTCTGGGCGCGAAGCGTCCGGGGGGCGGTGCCCGCGATCCGCCGGAACGGGCGGTTCGGGGGCGACGAACTCCCGGAGGGGGAGCGGGGCGCCGTCGCGGGCGGTGGGCAGGCCGCCCGCCCCGCCGGACATCTGCCGTTCGCGCACGGCGGCACGCCCTGCGGGGGCGCGGCCGGCGGGGCGCGTGTCCTCTCAGGTCAGGGCCGCCTCAGGTCAGGGCCGCCGAGAAGTGCAGTGCCGAGATCGTCAGGTGGTGGGAGTGGTAGAAGCGGTGCGCCGCTTGGTTGGCGGTGCCCGAGTCCAGTTCCACGCGGGCGCAGTCCACCTCCCGGGCCCGGGCCTTGAGTGCCTCCAGGAGCAGTGCGCCCACGCCGCCCCCTCGGCGGTCGGGGTGGGTGACCAGGTCGTCGACGAAGAAGACCCGGCCGCGGCTCGTCGCCAGGACGCGGTGGGTGGCCGCCGCCAGGGCGTGGTCCGCGGCGTCGTACGCCACGGTGAAGACCAGGCCCTGGTCGTGCGCCTCCCGGGCGAAGGCCGTGAACGCCTCCGCCGACAGGGCGGGGCGCAGGGCGCGGATCAAGGGTTCGACGTCCGTGCTCATGCGCGGGTCGTCGGGCGTCACGTCCCGCAGGGTGATCGTCATGGCGCAGAGGCTAGTGACGAGGGGGGGGAGCCGTGGGCGGGAACGGCGGCGGCGACATGACGGATCAGGGCCCCGTCGGCGGGGACTTGACGGACCCGGCGGAGGAGGTGACGGACCCTTCGCGGCGGGCCCGGCGGCTCTGGGAGGAGCCCCCGTCCCGCGGCCAGAATCGGCCCCATGCATGCCGCCTTCATCGAAGAGCTCGGTTCACCGGACCTCGTCCGGGTCGGTGAACTGCCCCCTCCCTCGCACGGTCCCGGCGACGTGCTCGTCGACGTCGAGGTGACCGCCGTCAACCACGTGGACACCTTCGTGCGTTCGGGAGCCTGGCGGACGCCGGTGTCGTTCCCCTTCGTCATCGGACGGGACCTCGTCGGCACGGTCGTCGAGGCCGGGCCCGGCGCTCCGGGCTTCCGGCCGGGCGACCGGGTGTGGTGCAGCAGCCTGGGGCACGCCGGCCGCCAGGGCGCCGCCGCCGAGCGGGTCGCGGTGCCGGCCGACCGGCTGTACCGGCTGCCCGGCGGTGTCGACGCGGTGGACGCCGTCGCGCTCTCGCATCCCGCGTCCACCGCCTATCTCGCCCTCTTCACCCACGGCGGGCTCCGCGCCGGGGAGACCGTCCTCGTCCTCGGTGCCGCGGGCAACGTCGGCAGCGCCGCCGTCGTCATGGCCGCCCACGCCGGCGCCCGGGTGATCGCCGTCGCCTCCGCCGCGGACGCCGACCACTGCCGTGGGCTCGGCGCCCGGCACGTGATCGACTACCGGGACCCCGATGTGCCCAAGCTGATCCGCGACGTCGCCCCCGGCGGGGTCGACCTGCACATCGACACCTCCGCCCGCAACGACCTGGAGACCGCGGTCGAGCTCCTCGCCCCGCGCGGCCGGGTGGTGATCCTGGCCGGGCTGCGCACCCGCCCCGTGCTCCCCGCGGGGGCGCTCTACCTCCAGGACCGTTCGGTGCGCGGCTTCGCCATCTCGCACGCCAGGCCCGACGAACTCGCCGAGGCCGCCGCCCACATCGGCCGGCTCCTCGCCGACGGCCTGCTGCGCCCCCGGGCCACCGAGGTGCTGCCGCTCGCCGCCGCCGCCGAGGCGCACCGCAGGCTCGAAGCGGGCGAGGTGCGCGGAAAGCTCGTGCTGCGGGTTGCCGAACCCGCGGTGTGAGGGGTGTTCTCTCGTATTCCTCGTTTTCGCCGCATTGGATTTTCCGAGGAATTCCGAAAACCTGACGGATAACCGTGATCATGGTTGACCCGTACACGACCGAATCGGGAGTATCTGAATCATGACGAAAACCATCATTGAAAAGTCCCCGCTCTTCGAACTGCGTGCCGAGAAGTGGATTTCCGCGACCCCCGAGCAGGTCTACGCGGTCATCAGCGACCTCCCGCGGAGCGCCGAGTGGAGCCCCGAGTGCCGGGGCGGCGAGTGGATCGAGGGCGCGCCGTCCGCGGTCGGGTCGATCTTCCGCGGTGAGAACCTGCGCGCCGAGGACGTGGTCGGCTGGGCCCCGCTGATCCGCGGCACCTGGTACACCGAGGCCCGGGTCACGCGGGCCGAGCCGGGCGTGACCTTCCAGTGGATGATGCTCACCCACGCCCGCGACGACCAGGAGAGCGTCTGGGGCTTCGACATCGCGGCCGACGGCGACGGCAGCGTCCTCACCCACCACTTCCGGATGGGGAAGGCGACCGCCGGAATCCACAAGATCGTCGCCGGTCTGAGTGAGCCGGAGCGCGAGAAGTTCATCACCGAATGGACCGCCAAGCTCGTCCAGGACCTCGACGACACGCTCGACCGGATCAAGGTCGTCATCGAGAAGTAGAAAAGGGCTCGACCCCCTTCCGGTGCACCGGCCGTATCGGAAAGCTCGGCAGCACGAGAAACCGTAGTCATGGACGAGAGAGCGGGCACATGTTTCTGCAGCGCATAGGAAACAAGGGCATTCGCCTGGGAACCCTGTTCGACCGGGCGGCCGTCCGGCACCCGGCGAACTTCGTGATCCTCGATCACGATCTCGACATCGTGCCCGAGCTGGGCCGTCGCGCGACGCTGACGGAACTGGCGGGAGTGATCGACGACTTCGCCTCCCGGCTGTGGTCGGTCCAGGTACGGCCGGGCGACCACGTCGTCGTGCACAAGAGCGACGGCTTCGACATCTCGCTGCTGGCCTGCGCCGTCGCGCGGATCGGGGCCATCCCCGTGCTGCTGTCGCCGATGCTGGACGGCGAGACGGTCGCGGTCCTGCTGCGCCGGGTCGGCCGGCCCTTCCTGATCACCGATCAGGTCAAGCTGGAGACCTCGCTGCCGGCCGAGGTCCTCGACATCTCCCGGAAGGTGCTGCTCGCCTCCGGGGAGTACGACGGGACCACCCCGTTCGCCGAACTGGCCGGGGCCCCGCGGGTGCCGGCGGTCACCATGCCCCCCGACCACCCCACGCTCATCACCCACACCTCCGGCACCACCGGCACCCCCAAGCTGGCCGTCCACACCGGCCGCAGCTTCCAGGCCCGCTACCGGCCGCAGGCCGCCGTGGTGGCGAGCGCGGTGCGCCGCAGCGAGCCGGTCGCGGTGCACGTCTCGTTCGTGCACTCCCGGATGTTCACGGCCATGCCCATCTCGATCCTCCAGGGCCACCCCCTGATCGTGCTGCGCGACGACGACCCGGAGACCGTCGGCGACCTGTTCACCCAGGTGCCCCCCGGCTTCATCGAGGCCCACCCCAACACCTTCCTGCGCTGGGAGGTGCTGGCGGACGACCCGCGCGGACCGCTGGCCAACGTCAAGTACTTCTCCAGCACCTTCGACGCCATCCACCCGCGCACCGTCAACCGGCTGCTCCGGGGGACCCGCCGCAAGGGCCGCCGCTTCGCCCAGGCGTACGGGCAGAGCGAGGTCGGCCCGATCGCCGCCCGCACGTACTCCCTGAAGGACGGCGCCGACTTCAACGGGCGCTGCGTGGGCGTGCCGTTCCCCGGCATGACCGGTGTGCGGGTCGTCAGCCGCGACGGCAACCCGCCGTCCAAGGAGAACCCCGGCTTCATCGAGGTCCGCAGCGACGGCCGGATCGTCACCTACCTGGGGGAGCACGACCGCTGGGAGAAGCAGGTCAACGACGGCTGGTGGCGCATGGGCGACGTCGGCTACCGCACCAAGTACGGCTGCCTCCACCTCCTCGACCGCGAGGTCGACGAGATCCCCGGCGTCCAGAGCACCCTGGAGATCGAGGACAAGCTCTTCACCCGGGTCCCGGAGCTCGTGGAGGTCATCATCATCCCGGGCGCGGACGGCACCCCCGTCCCCGTGATCTGCACCCGTGACAACAAGCCGCTGGACCAGGTCGCCTGGCAGTCGGCCGTGGCCGGACTGCCCCCGATGGGGGAGCCCGTGCAGTGGCGCCAGGAGGACCTGCCGCAGACCGCCACCACCAAGATCAAGCGGCTGGAACTGGCCCGGCTGCTCACCACCCGCGGCCCCGGCGCGTAACCCCGTTCCCCGATCCCCGATCCCCGATCCCCCGAGACGAGGAGAACCTCCGGCATGAACAGCCGCCGACGTGAGATCGCGGTCATCGGCGCCGGCCCCCGGGGCCTTTCGGTCCTGGAACGGATCGTCGCCAACGAACGCGTGTCCCCTTCCCGGGCCGAGCTCGTGCTGCACGTCGTCGACCCGTCCGCGCCCGGCGCGGGCACGGTCTGGCGCACCGAGCAGTCCCGGCACCTGCTGATGAACACCGTCGCCTCGCAGATCACCGTCTTCACCGACGACAGCGTGCGCATCGAGGGCCCCGTCGAGACCGGCCCCAGCCTCTACGAGTGGGCCCGGGGACTCGCCCTGCTCGGCGACTCCGAGCGGTACGGGCCCGAGACGACCGCCGAGGCCCGCCGGCTCGGCCCCGACTCGTACCCCACCCGGGCCTTCTACGGGCACTACCTCAACGACTGCTTCGAGCGCGTCGTCAACGGAGCGCCCGACCACGTGACCGTGCGGCTGCACCGCTCCCGCGCCGTCGCCATGGCCGACACCCACGGGGTGCCCGGCGGCCCGCAGGGCGTCCGCCTGGAGAACGGCGTCCGCCTCGACCACCTCGACGCCGTCGTCATGGCCCAGGGACACGTGCCCGCCCGGCTCACCCCCCGCGAGGCCCGCACCGCGAGCCTGGCCCGCATCCACCACCTGACCTACATCACCCCGGCCAACCCCGCCGACCTCGACCTGAGCGGCGTCGCACCCGGCCGGAACGTGCTGCTGCGCGGCCTGGGCCTGAACTTCTTCGACCACATGGCCCTGCTCACGGCCGGCCGGGGCGGCACCTTCACCCGCACCGGCGACCGCCTCACGTACCACCCCTCCGGGCAGGAGCCCCGCCTGTACGCCTTCTCCCGCCGCGGCGTGCCCTACCAGGCGCGCGGCGAGAACGAGAAGGGCGCGACCGGCCGCTACTTCCCCCGGCTGCTGACCGTCGAGCGGATCGCCTCCCTGCGCCGCCGCGCCGAGGACGGCGAGCGCGTCAACTTCAGCACCGACCTGTGGCCGCTGATCGCCCGCGAGGTGGAGAGCGTCTACTACGGGACGCTGCTCACCGCGCGCGGCGACGACGCCGACCGGGCGGAGTTCACCGACGCCTACCTGGCCCTCGACCCGGACGAGGACCCGTCGGCGCTGCTCACGCGCTACGGCATCGCCGAGGCCGACCGCTGGGACTGGGAACGCGTCTCCCGCCCGTACGGCGACCGGAAGTTCACCGACCGGGACGCCTACCGGGCCTGGCTCCTCGACCACCTCGCCCGGGACGTGGCGGCGGCCCGGCAGGGCAATGTCAGCGGCCCCCTCAAGGCCGCCCTCGACGTCCTGCGCGACCTGCGCAACGAGATCCGGCTCGCGGTCGACCACGGCGGCCTGGAGGGCAACTCGCACCGCGACGACCTCGAAGGCTGGTACACCCCGCTCAACGCCTTCCTGTCCATCGGCCCGCCGGTCTCCCGCATCGAGGAGATGACGGCGCTGATCGAGGCCGGCGTCCTCACCGTGCTCGGGCCGCGGGTGCGGGTCCTGATCGACACCGACGCCCAGGAGTTCGTCGCCGACTCGGAGGCCGTGCCGGGCGAACCGGTGCGCGCCACCGTCCTGATCGAGGCCCGGCTGCCCGAACCCGACCTGCGCCGCACCGAGGACCCGCTGCTGCGCCACCTGCTCGACACCGACCAGGTCACCCCGTTCCGGATCGACGGCAGCTGCGGCACCCACTACGAGACGGGCGGCCTCGCGGTCACCGAGCGGCCCTACCGGCTGCTCGACAGCCGCGGACGCGCCCACCCGCGCCGCTTCGCCTACGGCGTGCCCACCGAGGCCGTCCACTGGGTGACCGCGGCGGGCATCCGGCCCGGCGTGGACTCGGTCACCCTCGGCGACTCCGACGCCATCGCGCGCACCGTGCTGGCCCTGCCGCCCGTCGCCGACGTGCCCGCGGCCGTACGCCCGGTGGAGGCCGGCATGCCGCTCGCCGGGGTGGTCGTGTGACACCGGCGGCCGACGCAGAAGGCCCGGACGCCGACCGCGCCCCCGCCGACACCGGCCTGCTGTCGCCGGTCCGCGCCGGCACCCCGGTGGAGGCGGCGACCGGCGACACGGCCTGGCTCCAGGCCATGCTCGACGCCGAGGCCGCCCTCGCCCGCGCCCAGGCCCGCCTGGGCACGGTGCCCGGCTGGGCCGCCGACGCCATCACCCGGGCCGCCCGCGCCGAACGCCTCGACGCGCGGCGGATCGCCCTCGACGCCCGGGAGAACGCCAACCCGGTCGTCGCCCTCGTCAGGGACCTCACCCGGGTGGTCGCCGAGGACGACCCCAAGGCCGCCGAGTACGTGCACCGCGGCTCCACCAGCCAGGACGTCTTCGACACCGGCGCCATGCTGGTCGCCCACCGGGCCCTCACCCTCGTACGGGCCGACCTGGCGGCCACCGCCGACGCCCTCGCCCGCCTCGCGGCCCGGCACCGGGACACCCCCGTCGCCGGCCGCACCCTGGCCCTGCACGCCGTGCCCACCACCTTCGGCCTCAAGGCCGCCGGGTGGCTGGGCCTGGTGCGGGACGCCGAGGCACGCCTCGCCCGGGTCCACGAGCGCGGACTGCCCGTCGCCCTCGGCGGCGCCGCCGGGACCCTGGCCGGGTACGTCACCTACGCGCGGCTCGACGGACCGGACCCCGGCGCGGACGCCGGCGAACTCACCGACCGGCTCGTCACCGCGTACGCGGAGGAGACCGGGCTCGCCCGGCCCGACCTGCCCTGGCACGCCCTGCGCACCCCGCTCGCCGACCTCGCGGCCGCCCTCGCCTTCACCGCGGGAGCCCTCGGCAAGTTCGCCGTGGACGTCCAGGGCATGGCCCGCACCGAGGTCGCCGAGGTGCGCGAACCCGGCGGCGCCGGGCGCGGCAGGTCCTCCGCGATGCCCCACAAGCGCAACCCCGTCCTGTCCACCCTGGTGCGCAGCGCCGCGCTCCAGGTCCCCGCGCTGGCCACGGTGCTGACCCAGGGTCTGGTCACCGAGGACGAGCGCTCGGCCGGCGCCTGGCACGCCGAGTGGCTGCCGCTGCGCGAATGCCTCCGCCTGGTCGGCGGCGCCGCGCACACGGCCGCGGAGCTGGCCCGGGACATCGAGGTCAGCCCCGAGCGGATGCGCGGCAACCTCGGCCTCACCGGCGGACTCGTCGTCTCCGAACGGATCGCGGCGGTCCTGGCGCCGGCCCTCGGCAAGGCCGCCGCCAAACAGCTCATGGACGACGCCGCCGGCACCGCCGTGCGCACCGGCCGGACGCTGGCCGAGGTCCTCGCCGACGCCCCGGAGCTGTCCGGACGGCTGACCCCGGCGGAACTGGCCGACCTGTGCGACCCGGCCCACTACACCGGAGCCGCCCCCCAGCTCGTGGACCGGGCGCTGCGCCGCTGACCGCGGGTGTGCCGGCCGGCCCGCCCGGCACACCCCATCCCCACAGGAGACCGATCACGCATGAGCACCCGACAGTCCGTTCCCGGCCGGTGGATCGAGGGCTGGGACCCGGAGAACGAGGAGTTCTGGGAAAACAGCGGCAAGCGGATCGCCCGCCGCAACCTGCTGATGTCCGTCCTGTCCGAGCACATCGGCTTCTCCGTGTGGAGCCTGTGGTCGGTGCTGGTCCTGTTCATGTCCCCGGAGATCGGCCTGGGCTTCGCCCCCGCCGAGAAGTTCCTGCTGGTCGTGACCCCCACCCTGGTCGGCGCCGTGCTCCGGTTGCCGTACAGCTACGCCGTGACCCGCTTCGGCGGCCGCAACTGGACGGTCTTCGCCTCGGCCGTGCTGCTCGTGCCGGCCGTCCTCGCCCTCGTCTTCGTGCAGCGCCCCGGCACCCCGCTCTGGGTGTTCCTGCTCATCGGCGCCACGGGCGGGGCCGGCGGCGCGAACTTCGCCTCGTCGATGACCAACATCACCATCTTCTACCCGCAGCGGCACCAGGGCTGGGCCCTCGGCCTGAACGCCGGCGGCGGCAACCTCGGGGTCGCCGTCGTCCAGCTCCTCGGCCTGCTCGTCATCGCCACCGCGGGCGACGCCCACCCCGCCTACGTGGTCGCCGTCTACCTGCCCCTCATCGCGGTCGTCACCCTGCTGGCCGCGCTCACCATGGACAACGTCGACGCCGTGCGCGCCGCGCCGGGAGCGCTCCGCGAGGCCGCCGCGTCCCGGCACACCTGGTGGATCTCGCTGCTCTACATCGGCACCTTCGGCTCGTTCATCGGCTACGGCTTCGCCTTCGGACTCGTCCTCCAGAGCCAGTTCGGCTCCACCCCCCTGGAGGCGGCCTCCCTCACCTTCATCGGACCGCTCCTCGGCTCCGTGGCCCGGCCCCTCGGCGGCAAGGCCGCCGACCGGTGGGGCGGTCCCCGGGTCACCCTGTGGGCCTTCGTCGGCCTCGGCGCGGGCACCCTCGGCCTGCTGGCCGCCTCCCGGGCCGGCTCCTTCGGCCTGTTCGTCGCCGGCTTCACCGTCCTGTTCGTGCTCAGCGGCGCGGGCAACGGCTCGACGTACAAGATGATCCCGGACGTCTTCGCCCGGGACGCCGAGGCCGCCATCACGGAAGGCGCCGCCGCCCGCCCCGCCTTCGCCCGCGCCCGGCGCCTGTCCGGCGCCGTCATCGGCATCGCCGGGGCGATCGGCGCGCTCGGCGGCGTCGCCATCAACCTGGTGTTCCGCGCCTCGTACCAGGGCCCCGCGGGCAGCGGCGAGGCCGCCTTCCTCAGTTTCCTCGGCTTCTACGCCCTGTGCGTGCTCGTGCTCCTGAAGGTGTACGTGCACCCGCGCCGTCCCGAGCGCTCCGCCCCCCGTCCGGCCCGGCCCCGCCCCACCCGTGTCCACTGACCGCGCGCCGGGCGGCGCCGTCACCGCCGAGACCCACTGCGCCTACTGCGCCCTCCAGTGCGGCACCCTGCTGCACCGCGTCGGCCCCCGGGTCGAGGTCGAGCCGTCCCCCGACTTCCCGGTCAACCAGGGGGGACTGTGCCAGAAGGGCTGGACCGCCCCCACCCTGCTCTCCGTGCCCGACCGGCTGCGCACCCCCCTGGTGCGCGGGACCGGCGGCACGCTCGCCCCGGCCTCCTGGGACACCGCCCTCGACCTGGTCGCCGGCCGGCTCGCCCGGCTGCGGCGGGCACACGGGCCGGACTCCGTCGCGGTGTTCGGCGGCGGCGGGCTCACCAACGAGAAGGCGTACGCGCTGGGCAAGTTCGCCCGGGTCGCGCTCGGCACCAGCCAGATCGACTACAACGGACGCTTCTGCATGGCGTCGGCCGCCGCCGCGGGCAACGCGGCCTTCGGACTCGACCGGGGGCTGCCGTTCCCCGTCACCGACCTCGGCGACGCCGACGTGGTCCTGCTGGCCGGCGCCAACCCCGCGGAGACCATGCCCCCGCTGATGCGGCACCTGACCCGCCCCCGGCTCGTCGTCATCGACCCGCGCCGCACCCGCACCGCCGAACAGGCCGCCCTGCACCTCCAGCCCGCCCCCGGTACGGACCTCGCGCTCGCCCTCGGCCTGCTCCACCTCGTCGTGACCGAGGGCCACCTCGACAAGGAGTACCTCGACGCCCGCACCCGCGGCTTCGACGCCGCCTGGCGGCACGCCGTCGCCTGGTGGCCCGAGCGGGTGGAACAGGTCACCGGCGTGCCCGCCGCCGACCAGCGCGAGGCCGTGCGCATCCTCGCCGGAGCACGCAACGCCTACGTCCTCACCGGCCGCGGCGCCGAGCAGCACAGCAAGGGCACCGACACCGCCGCCGCCTTCGTCAACCTCGCCCTCGCCCTCGGCCTGCCCGGCAGGGCCGGCAGCGGCTACGGCTGCCTCACCGGCCAGGGCAACGGCCAGGGCGGCCGCGAGCACGGCCAGAAGGCCGACCAGCTGCCCGGCTACCGGTCGATCACCGACCCGGCCGCCCGGGCGCACGTCGCCGGGGTGTGGGGAGTGCCGCCCGACGCGCTGCCGGGACCCGGCCGCAGCGCGTACGAACTCCTCGACGCGCTCGGCACCCCCGGCGGCCCCCGCGCCCTGCTCGTCTTCGGCTCCAACCCCGTCGTGTCCGCCCCGCACGCCGCCCACGTGGCCCGCCGGCTCGCCGCCCTCGACCTGCTGGTCGTCGCCGACCTGGTGCCCTCCGAGACCACCGAACTCGCCGACGTCGTCCTGCCGGTGGCCCAGTGGGCCGAGGAGGACGGCACCACGACCAGCCTCGAGGGCCGCGTCCTGCGCCGCCGGCCCGTGACCGCGCCGCCCGCCTCCGTCCGCACCGACCTGGAGGTGCTGCACGGCCTCGCGATCCGCCTCGGCCAGCCCGCGGACCGCTTCCCCACCGACCCCCGCACCGTCTTCGACGAACTGCGGCGCGCCTCCCGGGGCGGCCGCGCCGACTACTCCGGCATCAGCTACGCGCGCCTCGACGCGGGGGAGGCGCTGCACTGGCCCTGCCCCGAGGAGGCGCCGGCCGGCGAGGGCGCGGCGCCCACCGGGGCGCCCGGCGCGCACCCGGGGACGCCCCGGCTGTTCCTCGACCGCTTCGCGCACCCCGACGGCCGGGCGCGGTTCGCCGCCGTCGACCACCGTGACGCCGCCGAGACGCCCGACGCCTCCTACCCCCTCCACGCCACCACCGGCCGGGTCCTCGCCCACTACCAGTCCGGCGCCCAGACCCGCCGGGTGCCCGAGCTCGTCACCGCCGCGCCCGAGGCGCACGTGGAGGTCCACCCCGACACCGCCGCCCGCCACGGCCTGCGCGAGAACGGCCTGGCCCGGATCTCCTCGGCGCGCGGCAGCGTCGTCGCCCGCGTGCGGCTGGTGCGCACCCTGCGCACCGACACCGTCTTCCTGCCGTTCCACTTCCCGGGCGCCGGGCGGGCCAACCTGCTGACCGGCACCGCCCTCGACCCGACCAGCCGGATGCCCGAGTTCAAGGTCAGCGCCGTGCGCGTCGAGCCCTGGCCGGAGGACGGACCCACCGGGGGCGCGCCGTGACCGGAGTCCTCGTCGTCGGCAACGGCCCCGCCGCGCACCGCCTGGTCCAGCGGCTCCACCACCACGGCCACCCCGGGCCCGTCACCGTCCTGGGGGCCGAGCCACGGCCCGCGTACAACCGGGCCCTGCTCACCGCCGTCCTCGACGGCACGCTGACCCCGGAGGGCCTGGAGCTGCCCGAACTCCCGGCCGGGACCCGGATCCGCACCGGGACCCGGGCGACCTCGATCGACCGCCGCCGCCGTCTCGTACGGACCGAGGACGGCGCCGCCCACCCGTACGACGTCCTCGTGCTCGCCACCGGCTCCCGGCCCGTCGTCCCCCGACTCGACCGGGGCGGCGGCCGGTTCGCGCCCGACGTGCGGCACCCGCACGCCCTCGGCGACGCCCGCCCGCCCGGCCGGGAACCCGTCGTGGTGGCCGGCGGCGGACTGCGCGGCGTCGAGACCGGCCACGCCCTGGCCCGCGCCGGACACGACGTCACCCTCGTCCACCCCGGCCCGCACCCGCTGCACCGGCTGCTCGACGCCCGCGTCGGCACCCTGCTGGCCGCGGCGCTCCGGGACGCCGGGCTCGTCCTGGAGACGGGGCGGCGGGTCGTCGGCACGGAGTCCGGCAAGGTGCTCCTCGACGACGGGAGCCCGCTGGCCGCCGGCACCCTGCTGCTGTGCACCGGCAGCCGGCCGGACACCGCGCTCGCCCGCGCGGCCGGGCTGACCGCCCGGCGCGGGGTCGTCGTCGACGACCTGCTGCGGACCTCCGCCCCCCACGTGTACGCCCTCGGCGACTGCGCCGAGCCCCCCGGACCCGGCGCCCACGGCACCCTGGCGTCCGCCTGGGACCAGGCGGACGCCCTGGCCCGCACCCTCACCGGCACGACGGGCGCCCCGGGCCCCGCGCGCCGCACCGTCCGCCCCCGGCTCACCGGCATCGACCTCGCCGTCGTCGGCCCGCCGGACGGCGCGGACGGCGCGGACGGCGCCGGGTCCGCCGGTGACGAGCGGGTGGAGCTCTCCGACCCCGCGCGCGGGCGCTACGGGCGCCTCCTGCTCCGCGACGGCCGGATCCGGGCCGCCGTCCTGCTCGGTCTGCCCGGGGCCGCCTCCGCCGTCGGCCTGCTGTACGCCGAGGACCGTCCCGCCCCCGCCGACCGGCTCGCCCTCCTGCTCGGGTCCACCGAGGAGTACGCGGGCGACGCGGAGCTCCCGGACACCGCCGTGGTCTGCCAGTGCAACAACGTCACCCGGGGAACCCTCCTGCGGGCCTGGCGGGACGGCGCGCGGGACCTGCCCGCGCTCGCCGCCGCCACCCGCGCCACCACCGGCTGCGGCAGCTGCGCCGCCCTCGTGCGGGGGATCTGCGGGAAGGCCGCCGAAGCGTCCCGGGAGGCCGCGCCATGACCCGTTCCCTCGTCGTCGTCGGCCACGGCATGGCCGGGCACCGGCTCGTCGAGGAGGTCCGGGCCGGCGACCGCACGGGCCGGTGGCGGATCACCGTCGTGGCGGAGGAGCCGCGCCCCGCCTACGACCGGGTCGCCCTCTCCTCGTACCTCGAAGGACGGACCGCCGCCGAACTCGCCCTCGCCGCGCCGGGACTGGTCGACGACCCCCGGACCGACCTGCGGCTGGACACCCGCGTCACCGCCGTCGACCGGGCCGCCCGCACGGTGACCTGCTCCGACGGCACGGTCCTCCGCTACGACGCGCTCGTCCTGGCGACCGGGTCGAGCCCCTTCGTGCCGCCCGTGCCCGGCCGCGAGCTGCCCGGCTGCTTCACGTACCGCACGATCGACGACCTCGACGCGCTCCGCGCCGCCGCGCGGCCCGGCGAGGCGGGCGTCGTGATCGGCGGCGGCCTGCTCGGTCTGGAGGCCGCGCGGGCGCTGCTGCTGCTCGGAATGCGGCCGCACGTCGTCGAGCTGGCCCCGCACCTGATGCCCCTCCAGCTCGACGAGGGCGGCGGCCGGGTCCTCGCCCGGCTGGTGGGCGGGCTCGGGGTGGGCGTCCACTGCGGCCGGGTCGTCGCCTCGGTCGACGCGGGCCACGACGGGCGCGCGGCCGGTGTGACGCTCTCCGACGGCACCGTCCTGCCGGCCCGCGCCGTGGTGTTCTCCGCCGGGGTCCGCCCCCGCGACGAACTGGCCGGGCCCGCCGGGCTCGCGCGCGGCGAGCGCGGCGGCTTCCACGTCGACGAGCACTGCCGCACCGCCGACGCGCGGGTCTGGGCCGTGGGGGAGTGCGCCGCCGTGCTGGGCCGCTGCCACGGCCTCGCAGCCCCGGGCCTGCGGATGGCCGAGGCCGTCGCCCGCCAGCTGCTCGGCGCCCCGCACGAGCCGTTCCCCGGGGCCGACCTGTCGGCCAGGCTCAAGCTGCTCGGCGTGGACGTCGCGGGCTTCGGCGACGTCCACGCCCGCACCGAGGGCGCCCTGGAGTTCGTCCGCGAGGACGGGACCACCGGCAGCTACGCCAAGCTGGTCCTCGCCGCCGACGGCCGCATCCTGCTCGGCGGCGTCCTCGCCGGGGACACCCGCGGCTACGCGATGCTCCGCTCGCTCCTGGGCCGCCCGCTCACCGCCGCCCCGGAGCAGTTGCTGACGGGAGCCGTCACGGGCTGATGCGCGCCGCGGCCGCCGTGTCCCCGCGCGGCCGCCGCGTGCCTCCGGGTTCGGCCTCCGGGCAGCGAACCCGGCCGTCTACTAACCGGGTTAGCAACGTTCTCCACGAGTCGGGCTAGTATCGGCGGCGCATCGGCCCTCCCCCGGCCGCCGTGCCCCGCCCGGACGGCCGAAAGTCGGGCGGAACGGCCGGATACGCCCCCTCCGGCCGGTCCGCCGTGCGCCCGCGCCGCACGCTCGCCGCCTGCGCGTTTGCCATTCCTTGATTCCCCCTTGGTTGTGCCGTGTGAGTCTCCGGTGCCGTGGGCGAACGGCCGGATCGCAGTACGGGCCGACCGCCCGTGGTCGCACGCCCACGCCCTTACGATCGCCCGCACCGGTTTAGGGGGACCCGAATGATAGGCACCATCCCGCAGTCGGCCCACGTCCTCGGGAAGGCGCCGGGAAGCGCCTTCCCGGGCGACTGGCCCTACGGCAGGACCCGGGAGGAACTGCTCGCCGAGCTGGGCGCCGAGCTGTTCGCCTCGATGTCCCGCCGCGACCAGCGCACCAAGGGGATGACGTACCTTCGCGGCCTGCTGGAGGCCGACGGACGCAAGTCCATCCGCAGCATCGCCGCGCTCTACGGCGACGACGCCACCGAGCAGAGCCTCCACCACTTCATCGCCAGCTCCACCTGGGACTGGGCGCCGGTGCGTCGGGCCCTCGGGCAGTACGTGGAGCGGGTCGCGCGGCCCGAGGCGTACGTCGTCCACCCGGTGGTCATCCCCAAGGCCGGGGACACCTCCGTGGGCGTCGAGCGGCGCTTCGTTCCCGCGCTCGGCCAGGTGGTCAACTCCCAGCAGGCGGTGGCCGTGTGGGGCGCGGCGCCGGAGTGGAGCAGTCCGCTGAACTGGCGGCTCCGACTGCCGCCGCGGTGGCTGGCCGACCGGAGCCTGCGGCGGCAGGCGTCCATCCCGGACACCGAGGTGCCCGAGAACCTGGGCCAGTCGCTGGTCAGGGCCTACCAGGACCTGATCAAGAAGAGCCGGCTGCCGGTCAGGCCCGTGGTGATGGACGCCCGGGAGACGGACGTGGCCGCCGTCGTCGAGCGGTTGCGGGCCGCGGACACCCCGATGCTGCTGCGGGTCGACGGAACGCTCCGGCTCACCGCGGAGGACGCCGCCTTCCCGCGCCGCGGCGTCAGCATGACGGCCCAGCAGATCATGTCGACGATCTGGCACATCCGGCGCCCGGGCGGGCAGCCCGCCGACGGCCTCCTGCCGCACGGCCCGGTGGTCACCGTCCGCGCGACGCTCTCGCCCACCGCGCACCCCGGGCACCGGCCGGGGCGGCCCGAGGGGCCGCTGCTGCTGATGGGTGTGGCCGAGCGCGGGCACTGGCCCGTGGAACTGTGGCTCACCGACCTGACCTCCCTGGGCGTCCACGAGCTGCTCCGGCTGACCGCGCTGCCCCGCCGCGCGGAACGGGACCTCACGGAGATCGCCGACGGGGTCGGCATCAGGGACTTCTCGGGGCGGTCGTTCACCGGCTGGCACCGGCACATGACGCTCGCCTCGGCCGCCCACGTCGTCGCCATGCTGAGCGAACGGTGCGGGCCGCTGGTCGGCGCGGCCTTCTGAGGCCGGGGGGCCACCCGCGGGCCTCCCGGGCCTGGGGGACCATCCGCGGGCTTTCCGAATCCGGGGGCCGTCCGCGGGCTTTCCGAGGCCCGGGGACCGTCCGCGGGCTTTCCGAGGTCCGGGGGACCGTCCGCGGGCCTTCCGGGGCCCGGGGCCGCCCCGCCCGCTGCGACCGGCCCCGACGCGTCGGGCGCGCCGCCCCCACGTCCTGACCTACCCCTCCGCAGCGGCCGTTCGCGCCGTCCAGGGGCCGTTCCGCAGCTGGTCCGTCAGGTCGTCACCGGTGCCTCCGGACGCACCTGACGGACCCGGGAGGCGGACCTGACGGATCGCCGGGGCCAGTTGACGGATGGTCCCGACGGGCGTTGGCGGGGGTGGGTGCCGCCGCACAGGATCGGGCCGACCGAGCGCACAGCAGAGGGAGTCACCGGACATGACGAACGTCGCCGTCATCTACTACTCGTCGCAGGGCAACGTGCACCGGCTCGCCGTCGCCGCGGCCGCCGCCGCCGAGAAGGCCGGCGCCGAGGTCCGGCTGCGCAGGACCGCCGAACTCACCACCGAGAGCGTCGTCCCGGACAACGCCGCCTGGAACGCCGCCTGGGCCGAGCACCTCGACGCCGTCCAGGACGTCCCGGAGGCCACCCTGGAGGACCTGGAGTGGGCCGACGCGGTGCTCTGGGGCACGCCCGGCCGCTACGGCCTGCCCGCCGCGTCGCTCAAGCAGTTCATCGACCAGACCCTGCCGCTGCACGCGCGGCGCGGACTGCTCAACAAGGTGATGTCCTCCTTCACCTCCACCGCGACGCTGCACGGCGGCCAGGAGAGCACCCTCCTCGCCCTCAACAACGCCTTCTACCACTGGGGCGCCATCATCGTCCCGCCCGGCGTCGCCGACCCCATCCAGCTGACCCCGCACAACGGCAATCCGTACGGCGTCAGCAGCGTGTCGGCGAACCAGCCCGGCAACGTCCACGAGGACCACCTGGCGGCCATCGAGTACCAGACCCGCCGCACCGTGGAGATCGCCGCCGCCCTAGGTCGCGGCCTGCGCACCGCCTGACCCGAGCCCACATCCCGGAGGCACCCGTGGAGAACGCCCTGCTCGACATCCACCTGAAACCAGCCCTGCACCAGCCCGTGTGGGAGGACGCCTCGCAGGCGCGGCGGGTCCGGGGCGAACTGGCCGTCCGGCCGCCCCTGGTGGCCGGCGCCGACGTCCTCCGGCTCAAGCGGCTCCTCGCCCGGGTCGCCGCGGGCGAGGCCCACGTGATCCAGGCGGGCGACTGCGCCGAGGACCCGGCCGAGTGCACCGCCCCCGACATCGCCCGCAAGGCGGCGGTGCTCGACCTGCTCGCCGGTGTCCTGGGCCTGATCACCCACCGGCCGGTGCTGCGGGTCGGCCGCATCGCCGGCCAGTACGCCAAGCCGCGCTCCCAGCCCACCGAGATCGTCGACGGCGTCGAACTGCCCGTCTACCGGGGGCACATGGTCAACGACCCGGCCCCCGATCCGGACAGCAGGCGCCCCGACCCGCTGCGGCTGCTCACCGGATTCATGGCCGCCCAGGACGTCATGGGCCACCTCGGCTGGCAGCCCGGCCCCCCGGCCGGGGAGCGCATCGGCCCCCAGGTGTGGACGAGCCACGAGGCCCTGCTCCTCGACTACGAGGTGCCCCTGCTGCGCCGCGGCGAGGACGGCCGGGTGCTCCTCACGTCCACCCACTGGCCGTGGATCGGCGAACGCACCCGGCAGCCGGACGGCGCGCACGTCGCCCTGCTCGCGGGCGTGGACAACCCGGTCGCCTGCAAGGTGGGCCCGAGCATGACCCCCGGGGAGCTGCTCGACCTGTGCGGCAGGCTCGACCCGGCCCGCGAGCCCGGCCGCCTCACCCTGATCGCCCGGATGGGGGCCGACGCCGTCGCCGACGCGCTGCCGCCCCTGGTGAGCGCCGTCCGGGAGGCCGGGCACCCGGTGATCTGGCTGACCGATCCGATGCACGGCAACACCGTCACCGTCCAGGGCGGCCTCAAGACCCGCTTCGTGGAGACGGTCGAGCGGGAGGTGGCGGCCTTCCAGCGCGCGGTCACCGGCGCGGGCGGCGTGGCCGGCGGCCTGCACCTGGAGACGACCCCCGAGGCCGTCACCGAGTGCGTCGCGGACCCGTCGGCCGCCGACCGGGCGGGAGACGTCCGCACCACCTTCTGCGACCCGCGGCTCAACCCCGGGCAGGCCGTCTCCGTGGTCTCCGCCTGGAGCGCGTGACACCCCGCCCGGTCACAGGCGCCGCGGCGCGACCCCGGTCGCGCCGCAGCGTCCGAACAGCACTGTCAGCACTGTTCTCACAGCGTGGATGGAGGCTCGGGAAGTCATGGAGAACACCATCGCCGTCGTCACCGGAGCGGCGGGGGGCATCGGCGGAGCCGTCGTGCGCGCCCTGGCCGGACGCGGGGTCGTCGTGGCCGCCGTCGACCGCGACGCGGAACGGCTCGACGAACTGGTGGGCAAACTCGCCGCGGAGGGACTCCGGGCCAGGGCCTTCCCCACGGACGTGCGCAGCGCCGACGAGGTGGAGCGCACGATCGAGGCGGTCGAAGACACCCTCGGCCCGGTGGACCACCTGGTCAACGCCGCCGGCGTACTGCGCCTCGGGGAGGCCGTCGGCCTGTCCGACGAGGACTGGAACACCACCTTCGAGGTCAACACCGCCGGCGTCTTCCGCGTCTCGCGCGCCGTCGTGCGGCGCATGAAGACCCGGGGCCGCGGCGGCGTCGTCACCATCGCCTCCAACTCGGCCGGCACGCCCCGTACGGAGATGGCCGCCTACGCCGCCTCCAAGGCGGCGGCGGCCATGTTCACCAAGAGCCTCGGTCTGGAGGTGGCCCGCCACGGCATCCGCTGCAACGTGGTCGCGCCCGGTTCCACCGACACGCCCATGCTCTCGTCGATGTGGCACGACGACTCGGGCCGCCGCCGCACGATCGAGGGCCTTCCGGAGGCGTTCAAGGTCGGCATCCCGCTGGCGCGGATCGCCCAGCCCGCCGATGTCGCGGAGGCCGTCGTCTTCCTGCTCTCCGACCAGGCCCTCCACATCACCCTGCACAGCCTCACCGTGGACGGCGGCGCCTCCCTGGGCAACTGACGGCCCCGCCCCACCCGTCCCACCCGAGCGACCACAAGGAGAGGACGCCATGGCCGGCATCCCACCCATCGAGCCGTACCCGATGCCGACAGCCGGGGAGCTGCCCGCCAACACCGCCCCCTGGACGGTCGATCCGGCGCGGGCCGTGCTCCTCGTCCACGACATGCAGCGCTACTTCCTGGCCCCGCTGCCCACCGAGCTGCGGACCGAACTCGTCGAGAACGCGGCCGGGTTGCGCGAGCGCGGTGCCGCACTGGGCGTCCCGGTGGCCTACACCGCCCAGCCCGGCGGCATGACGGACGCCCAGCGCGGCCTGCTCAAGGACTTCTGGGGTCCGGGCATGCGGGCCGCCCCCGCCGACCGCGAGGTCGTCGAGCCACTCGCCCCCCGCCCCGGCGACTGGAACCTCACCAAGTGGCGCTACAGCGCCTTCTTCCGCACCGACCTGCTGACCCGGATGCGCGAGGCGGGCCGCGACCAGCTCGTCCTGTGCGGGGTGTACGCCCACGTCGGCGTCCTGGCCACCGCCATCGAGTCGTTCACCAACGACATCGAGACCTTCCTCGTCGCGGACGCCGTCGCCGACTTCTCCGCCGACGCCCACCGGGCGACCCTCGCGTACGCCGCCCAGCGCTGCGCCGTGGTCACCACCGCCAAGGAGACGTTCGCATGACCGACTCCCGCAGGGCGCCGCAGCCCCGGGACCCGCTGGCCCGGATCCTCGCCCCCGAGCCGCCGCCGTTCGCCGTGCTGCACCGCCCCGAGACCGCGGGACCCGGCGTCCTGGAGGTGCTGACCGGCACGGTCTCCCACCCGGCGACGCTCGCCGACGTCCCGCACGGGCCGCCCGGCGAGGGCCCGGGCCGGGCCCGCCACGACACGCTGGTCGTCGTCCCGTTCCGGCAGATCGCCGAGCGCGGCTTCGACGCCCCCGACGACGGGTCTCCGCTGATCGCGCTCACCGTCACCGAGCAGGACACCGTCCCGCTCGCCGAGGCCGCGGCCCGGATCGGCGACCGCCCGATCCGGCTGACCGGCGGCCGGTTCGACGTGGACGACGAGGCGTACGCGGAGACGGTGCGCCGGGTCGTCGCCGACGAGATCGGCGAGGGCGCGGGCGCCAACTTCGTCGTCAAGCGCTCGTTCACCGCCGAGATCACCGACTACGACCCGCTGACCGCCCTCACCCTCTTCCGGCGTCTGATCGAGCAGGAGTCCGGCGGTTACTGGACCTTCGTCGTCCACACCGGTGAGCGCACCTTCGTCGGCGTCACCCCCGAGCGGCACATCAGCGTCCGGGGCGGCACGGCGGTGATGAACCCGATCAGCGGCACGTACCGCTACCCCGCCTCGGGCCCGACGCTGCCCGAGGTCATGGACTTCCTCGCCGACACCAAGGAGGCCGACGAGCTGTACATGGTCGTCGACGAGGAACTCAAGATGATGGCGCGGATCTGCGACGGCGGCGGACGGGTCACCGGCCCCTACCTCAGGGAGATGGCGCGCCTCGCCCACACCGAGTACTTCATCGAGGGCCGCACCACGCGGGACCCCCGGGAGATCCTGCGCGAGACGATGTTCGCGCCGACCGTGACCGGCAGCCCGCTGGAGAGCGCGGCGCGGGTCATCAGCCGGTACGAACCCGAGGGCCGCGGCTACTACAGCGGGGTCGTCGCGCTCATCGGGCGCGACGAGCACGGCGCCGACGAACTGGACTCGGCCATCCTCATCCGCACCGCCGACATCGACGCCGCCGGCCGGGTCCGCATCGGCGTCGGCGCCACCCTGGTGCGCCACTCCGACCCGGTGGCGGAGGCGGCCGAGACCCGGGCGAAGGCCGCGGGGCTGATCGCCGCCCTGCGCAGCGACGGCGGTCGGACCCGCTTCGCCGACCACCCCGACGTACGGTCGGCGCTGGCCGGCCGCAACGACCGGATCGCCGCGTACTGGCTGGCCGACGAGGCGGCCCGGGCCCGGCCCGAGCCCGCCCTGTCCGACCGGCGGGTGCTCGTGGTCGACGCCGAGGACACCTTCACCTCGATGATCGGGCACCAGCTGCGTTCGATGGGACTCGTGGTGACGGTCCGCCGCTTCGACGAGCCGTACGCGGTCGACGGCTACGACCTGGTCGTCATGGGCCCGGGTCCCGGTGATCCGCGCGACACCGACGACCCCAAGATCGCCCATCTGCGCGGCACGGTCCGCCGGCTGCTCGACGAGCGCCGGCCCTTCCTCGCCGTCTGCCTCAGCCACCAGGTGCTCTCCCGCGAGCTGGGCTTCGACCTGCTCCGCAGGGACGTCCCCAACCAGGGCGTCCAGCGGGAGATCGACCTGTTCGGCGTTCCGGAGAGCGTCGGCTTCTACAACACCTTCGCCGCCCACTGCGCCGAGGAGAAGAAGGACTGCGCGGGCGTCGGCGTGGTCGAGGTGAGCCGCGACCCGGCCACCGGCGAGGTGCACGCCCTGCGCGGACCGCACTTCGCCTCCGCGCAGTTCCACGCCGAGTCGGTCCTCACCCGGGACGGGATCCGCGTCGTCAGGTCCCTGCTGGGCCCGCTGCTCGCCGGCGACGGCGCGCCGGAGCCGACCGGGACCTCCGAGACGACCGGGGCCACCCCCGTCCCCGTCGCCTGAATTCCCCCACCACCAAGACTTCCACCCCGATACGACCTGAGAGGCGGACAACCATGCTTCCTGTCCAGGCCAGCGACAAGGGCCTCTACATGGGGCTCGTGGCCGAGCGGGCCGCGGCCGACCACGGCGACCAGCTCATCATCCTCGACCACGATCTGGACCTGCTTCCGGACGCCGGAAGGCAGCTGACCTTCGCCGAACTCGCCGAGCACATCGACGACATGGCGGCCCGGTTGTACGCGGCGGGCGTCCGGCGCGGCGAGCACGTCGCCCTGTACAAGTCCAACGGCTTCGACATCAACGTCCTCTCCAGCGCCGCCGCCCGGCTCGGCGCCGTCCCGGTCCAGCTCTCCCCGTACCTGGACGCCGACAGCGTCGTCGCGCTGCTGCGCCGCCTGGGCGGCCCGTACCTCGTCACGGACACGGCGAAGCTGGACGGCGCCTTCGCCGGCACCCCGCTCGCCGAGATCACCGCCAAGGTGCTCCTCGTCGCCGGGAACCGCCCCGGCACCGAGTCGCTGGCGGACCTCGCCGGCGCGCCCCGGCAGCAGCCGGTCGTGCCGCACCCCGACCACCCCGCGCTGATGACGCACACCTCCGGCACCACGGGGCTGCCCAAGCTGGTGGTCCACTCGGCCCGCAGCCTGCACGGCCGGTACCGCCCGCAGGCCAAGCTCTTCGACATGATCCGCGAGCGGGAGACCGTCGCCCTGCACGTCTCGTACGTGCACTCGCGGATGCCGCTGGCCCTGGCCGTCCTGCTGCCCCGGGGCAACCGGATGGTCGTCATGAACGACGCCGACCCGGAGAAGGCGGCCGCGCTGTGGGCCGAGACGAAGCCCGGCTTCATCGAGTCCCACCCCAACTCCTTCATGGAGTGGGAGGTCCTGGTCGACCATCCGCTCAAGCCGCTGGCCCAGGTGAAGTACTTCAGCACCACCTTCGACGCCATCCACCCGAGCACCATGGACAAACTGCTGCACGCCACCGAGCGCAGCTCGCCGGTCTTCTACCAGATCTACGGGCAGAGCGAGACCGGCCCGCTGGTCGGCCGCGCCTTCACCCGCGCCACCGCGCACGGCGCCGACGGCCGCTGCCAGGGCTACGCCTTCCCGGGCGACACCAAGTTCAAGCTGGTGAGCCGCGACGGGCGGCCCGTCACCCGGGACAACCCCGGCTACATCGACGTGCAGGCCGCCGGCCGGGCGCTCACCTACCTCGGCGAGCGCCAGCGCTACGACACCCAGGTGCACGGCGGCTGGTGGCGCGGCATGGACCTCGGATACCGCACGGAGGAGGGCTGTCTGCACCTCCTCGACCGCGAGGTCGACGCCATCCCCGGCATCCACTCCACCCTGGAGATCGAGGACGTCGTCCTGGGCCGCATGCCCGAGCTGACCGAGCTCGTCGTCGTGCCCGGACCCCACCAGGAGGCCGTGCCGGTCCTGTGCACGCGCGACGACCTGCCGCTGGACCGGGCGCGCTGGGCGAGCCACACCGCCGAGTGGCCGCTGCTGGCCGAGCCCGTCCAGATGAAGCTCGCCGAGCTGCCGCGCACCGCGACGATGAAGGTCCAGCGGATCGAGCTGGCCGACCGGCTGCGCCGCCGCTCCGCCGACCGGCCGTCCTGACCCCGACGGCCCGGCGACAGGGAGGGAGAGACGGATGACCACAGGGGACGCGGACGTCCTGATCGTCGGAGGCGGTCCCACCGGACTGCTCGCCGCGTGCGAACTGCTGCGCCGCGGCGTACGGGTGCGGATCGTCGACCGGGCGCGGGAACCGGCGACGGTGCCCAAGGCCCTGTCGCTGTGGCCGCGGGTCCGGGACATCCTCATGGACCTGGGCGTGGGGGAGGAGGTGCGGGAGAACTCCGTGCCCGTGCACGCCTTCCGGTACTTCTCGGACCGCCGGCCGGTGGCCACCCTCAGGTTCACCGAGGACCTGGCCGCCCGTCAGCTGCCGCAGTACGAGACCGAGCGCATCCTGACCGAACGGCTGCACGCGCTGGGCGGGAAGGTCGAGCGCGGCGTGCGGCTGCTGTGCCTGGACGACGTCGACCACTCCGGGGCGGTCGTCCCCGGCGGCACGGTCCGCGCCGTCCTGGAGCACGAGGACGGGGCGGTCGAGCGCGTCGCCGTGCCGTTCCTCGTCGGCGCCGACGGCGCGGGCAGCGCGGTCCGCGGCCAGCTGGGCATCGGCTTCGAGGGCAGTACGTACGAGATGGCGTTCGCGCTGGTCGACACGTACATCGACGGCAGGCTGCCGGCGGACGAGATCGCGTACTACCAGACCACCCAGGGCACCCTGGTGGTCGTGCCCCAGCCCGGCGGGGTCTTCCGCTTCCTGTCCGTCATGCCCGGCGGCGGCACCATGACCCGCGAGGCCATGCAGGAGATCATCGACACCCGGGGTCCCCGGGGGGTGCGGATCACCGAGCCGGTCTGGGAGACCGTCTTCCGGGTGCACGCCCGGCGGGCCTCCGAGTTCCGGCGCGGCCGGGTCCTGCTCGCCGGCGACGCCGCGCACGTGCACAGCCCGGCGGGCGGCCAGGGCATGAACAACGGCCTCCAGGACGCGCACAACCTCGCCTGGAAGCTCGCCGCCGTGCTCCAGGGACGCTCACCGGCCACCCTGCTCGACAGCTACGGCACCGAGCGCGCCGAGGCCACCCGCAGGATCGTCCGCGACACCGACCTGCACACCCGGGCGCTGACCGCGCGCAGCCCCGGCCGGGTGGCCGCCCGGGACCTGGCCCTGACGCTGCTCGACCGGTCCGGCGCCGCGGCCCGGCTGTACGCGCCGGTCATGGCGGGACGGCGGCTCGCCTACGCCCCGGAGCGCGACACCCAGCGTCCCTCGGGCGGGAGCTGCCGCACGGGGGCCCGGCTCGCCGGGGCGTCCGGCCCGGGGACCGTCTTCCCGCGCCCGGCGGCCCTGGCCCTGGGCACGGCGGGCCCCGACGCCGACCCGACGGCGTGGACGCTGCTGCTGCGCCCGCCCGCCGGGGACGCCCACTGGGTGACGGAGGCCGGTCACATCGCGGCCCGCTGGCCCCAGCTGCGGGTCGTGCGCCCCGACGACGTCCCGGCCGCCCGGCACGGGGTCTGCGGTCGTCCCGGCCACCACCTGATCCGCCCCGACGGTCACATCGCGGCCCACGGGCACGCCAGGGACCTCGGCCGGCTGGAGGCCGAACTCGCGCACGGGCTGATCCCCGGGGCCCGCTGAGGGACGGCCGTGGCCGGGTCCCGGCGCCCGGACGCCCGCGCGGCGCGTCCGGGCCCCGGGAACCGGCACCGGCCCGGGGCCGTCAGTCCTCCTCGTCCTCCGGGTCGGGCAGCGCCAGGCACAGGGCGTCCAGGGCCCCCGAGAAGGCGTGGTCCATCGGCGTGCCGTAGCCGATGACCAGACCGTCGCGCGGGGCCATGGTGCTGTCCGGGTGGCGGTAGGGGCGCAGCCCGTCGAGGGCGAGTCCCTGCCGCCGGGCCGCCCGCAGCACGGCGTCCTCGGTGCCGTCGGGGAGTTCGAGCACGGCGTGCAGTCCGGCCGCGATGCCGTCGACCCGGATGTGCGGGGCGCGTTCGGCGAGCGTGTCCACGAGCAGGTCGCGGCGGCGCCGGTAGTGCCGCCGCATGTGCCGCAGATGCCGGTCGTAGGCCCCGGAGACGATGAAGTCGGCCAGCGTCAGCTGGTCGACGACACCCGACCACATCTCCCGGGGTCCCTTGGCGGCGAGGACGTCGTCGACGAGCCACCCGGGCAGGACCATCCAGCCCAGCCGCAGCGCCGGGGACAGGCTCTTGCTCGCCGAGCCGATGTACACGACCCGGTCGGGGTCGAGCCCCTGCACGGCGCCGACCGGCTGCCGGTCGTAGCGGAACTCGCCGTCGTAGTCGTCCTCCACGAGCACGCCGCCGGAGGAGCGGGCCCAGTCGATGACCGCCGTCCGGCGCTCGGGGTGCAGGGGCCCGCCGGTGGGGAACTGGTGCGCGGGCGTGAGCAGGGCGGCCCGTACGCCCCGGTCGGGCAGTTCCTCGACGCGCGCCCCGGACGCGTCGACGGTCAGCGGCACGGTGCGCGGGCCGGCCCCCTCCAGGACGGCGCGGTGGAATTCGAGCCCGTACGACTCCACCGCCCAGGTCCCGCCGAGGACCTCGCCGAGCAGCCCGAGGCCGTGGGCGAAGCCGGAGCAGATCATGATCCGGTCGGGTTCGGTGCGCACGCCCCGGGCGCGCGCCAGATACTCCGCGAGCGCCTCTCGCAGCTCCGGCCTGCCCCGTGGATCACCCACGCCGAAGGCGTCGTTGGGAGCCGCGGCGACGGCCCGGCGGGCGGAGGTGAGCCAGGCCGTACGGGGGAAGGCGGCGGCGTCGGGGGAGCTGGGCATCAGGTCGTGCAGCACGCGGCGGCGGTTGCGGCGCTGCGGGCCGCGTCGCTGGTCCGGGTGGACGGCGGCGCGCTGGGCGACCCGGGTGCCGGAGCCCTGGCGGGCCGAGAGCCAGCCCTCCTCGACGAGTTCGGCGTAGGCGTCGGCGGCCGTGTTGCGGGCGATGCCCAGGTCGCGGGCGAGCGAGCGGTACGGGGGGAGGCGGGTGCCGGGCAGGAGCCGGCCGGACCTGATGGCCTCCCGGAGGGCGTCCGCGAGCTGTCCGCGCAGGCCGCCCTCCCCGGACAGTTCGAGATGGAGATCGGTGCCCGCGGTCTCGTCGGGATCGCTGTCGACGGTCGGGGACTCAGGAGTATTGACCCATGATTCTTCCACGAGAATGCACCATACCGCGGGTCTATTCACTGCTTAAGGTCGTTCCATGACCACGTTCCAGGTACCTCAGCGCATGAATTTCTCCACCGTCGCCCCCAAGGTCTTCAAGGCGGTCCTCGCCCTGGACTCCGCCGCCCGCGAGGGACTCGACCCCGTCCTCCTCGAGCTGGTGCAGATCCGCGCCTCGCAGATCAACCGCTGTGCCTACTGCATCGATTACCACACCTCCGACGCCCGCAAGGGCGGCGAGACGGAGGAGCGCATCTACCAGCTCACCGCCTGGGAGGAGTCGAGCCTCTTCACCGCGAAGGAGCGCGCCGCCCTGGCGCTGACCGAGGCCGTCACCCTCCTGCCGGAGGGCGTGTCGGACGAGGTCTACGCCGAGGCCGCCGAGCACTTCGAGGAGAAGGAGCTGGCCCAGCTCATCGCGCTGATCTTCACCACCAACGCGTGGAACCGCATGAACGTCTCCACGCGCAAGACGCCCGGTACCGAGTAACGGAACCCATCCGGTTCACGGGCGGTGGTCGGCCCCGGCACCACCGCCCGTGGCGGGGTGCGGGCCGCCCTGCTCGGGACCGCCTTCCTCACAAAGGGGCTCGTACAGCATGACCACCCTCGACACGCACACCCCCACCACCAGAGAGCCGTCGCCCGTCAAGGGCTGGCTCGCCGTCCTGGCGGTGACCCTCGGCATCTTCTCGCTGATGACCTCCGAGCTGCTGCCCGTGGGTCTGCTCACCCCGATCGGTTCCGCCCTCGACGTCTCCGAGGGCACCGCGGGCCTGATGGTCACCGTCCCCGGCCTGGTCGCCGCCGCGTCGGCGCCCCTGGTCACCGTGGCCACCGGGAAGATCGACCGCCGGCTCGTCCTCGCCGTCCTGATCGGCATCGTCGGCCTGGCCAACCTCGCCTCCGCCTTCGCGACCAGCTTCGCCGTGGTCCTGGTCGCCCGCTTCCTGATCGGCATCAGCGTCGGCGGCTTCTGGTCCCTGGCCGGCGGCATCGCGCTGCGGCTGGTGCCGGAGCGGCACGTCGCCCGGGCCACCGCCGTCATCTTCGGCGGCGTCGAGACCGCGTCCGTCCTGGGCGTCCCCACCGGCACGTTCATCGGTGACCTCAGCAGCTGGCGCACCGCCTTCGGCGCCGTGGGCGTCCTCGGCCTGATCTCCCTGACCTGCATGGTCATCCTGATGCCGAAGGTGCCGGCGGAGCGCACCATCACCTTCGCCGACCTGCCGAAGGTGTTCAGGGGCAACTCCGGCGTCCGCGCCGGCATCGCCCTCACCTTCCTCGTCATCACGGGCCACTTCCTGGCCTACACGTTCGTCCGGCCGATCCTCCAGGACGACGGCGTCGCCGACAACCTGATCGGCGTCCTGCTGCTGACCTTCGGCGTCGCCGGCATCTGCGGCAACTTCATCGCCGGCGCCCTCGTGGTCAAGCGGCTCCGACAGACCGTCATGGGCATCTCCCTGGTGCTCACCGCGGCCATGGTGCTGCTCGTCCTCGTCGGCAACACCCCGCTCACCGCGGGCGCGACGATGGTCCTGTGGGGCCTGGGCTACGGCGCGGTGCCGGTCACCTTCCAGACCTGGATCCTCGACGCCGCGCCGGACGCGACGGAGGCCGCGTCCTCGCTGTACGTCTCCACGTTCAACCTGTCGATCGCGCTCGGCGCCCTGTTCGGCGGCCTGGCGGTCGACGGCCTCTCCACGACGAGCGTGCTGTGGATCGGCGCCGGGATGGCCCTCCTCGCCCTGTTCGTGGTGGCCGGAACGAAGCGCACCGAGACCGACTCCGGCTCCACGGCCGACACCACCGCCTGAGCCGTCCGCCCGGCACCGCCCGCCGGTCGTCGGCACCCCATGAGACGGCCCGTCCCCCGTGTCCGTCCCCCCGGCGGGGGACGGGCTGCACACCGCCGCCCGCGCCTCCCCCTCCCCCTCCTCACCCGTCCCGCGAGCAACGTAAGGAACGGCATGACCGAGAACACCCCACCGACCGCAGGTGTGATCCGCCCCGGTGACGACGGATACCAGGACCTCTCCGAGCGCGGCCTCAACCAGCGCTTCATCGCCCGGCCGGAGGAGTTCCGGCTCGCCACCACCACCGAACAGGTCGTGGCGGCGGTACGCGACGCGGTGCGCGACGGGAAGCGGATCGCCGTGCGCAGCGGCGGCCACGGGTACGAGAACACCGTCGGCGACCCGGCCGTACAGGTCGTCATCGACCTGGGCGGGATGAGCGACGTGTCCTTCGACGCCGAACGAGGGGCGTTCGCCGTCGAGCCCGGTGTCCGGCTGGCCGAGCTGTACCGGACGCTGTACGAGGGCTGGGGCGTGACCTTACCGGCCGGCGACAGCGCGACCGTCGGCCTCGGCGGCCACGTCGTCGGCGGCGGATTCGGCTCGCTGAGCCGCCGTGACGGACTCGCCGCCGACCACCTGTGGGCCGTGGAGGTCGTCGTGGTCGACGCCGACGGCGAGGTCCGCGCGGTCGTGGCCACCCGCGACCCGGAGGACCCGCACCACGACCTGTGGTGGGCCCACACCGGCGGTGGCGGCGGCTTCGGCGTCGTGACCCGCTACTGGTTCCGCTCGCCCGGCGCCACGGGCGAGGACCCCCGCACGGCGCTGCCGCAGCCCCCGGCCTCGGTGCTCGTCGCCACCGTCCTGTTCAACCGGGAGTCCCTGGACCGTGAGGCCTTCTGCACCCTGGTCGGCAACTTCGGCCGCTGGCACGAGACCAACAGCGAGCCGGACTCCCCGTACGCCTCCCTCTTCTCCGGCCTGGTTCTGCTCGGCCGCCCCCGCCAGGGCGACCCCGGCATGGGGGCCGTGGCCTTCGCCCACCTGGACGCCGGACTCCCGGACGCAGAGAGGCTCCTGAACGCCCACGTCGCCGAGATCACCGCGGGCGTCGGCGACTTCGTGGTCGTGCTGCCCACCGAGGAGCTGTCCTGGCTCGACGCCAAGAAGGCCCTCGCCCAGTCCCAGGACGCGGAGGTCGGCCGCCAGAAGGTCAAGTCGGCCTTCCTGCGCCGCGGTTACGGGACGAGCCAGATCGAGACGCTGTACGACTACCTGGACGGCGTGGACCACGACAACGACAGCAGCCTGGTGGCGCTCCAGTCGTACGGCGGCCGCATCAACGCCGTCGCCCCCGACGCCACCGCCTCCGCCCAGCGGGACTCCGTGGTGCAGGCGTTCTTCATGAACACCTGGCAGGACGAGGACCTCGACGCGGCCAACCTGGACTGGATGCGGCGCCTGTTCCGCGACCTGTACGCCAAGACCGGCGGCGTGCCGGCGCCCGGATCCGAGCACGACGGCTGTTACGTGAACTTCCCCGACACCGACCTGGCCGACCCGGAGTGGAACGCCTCCGGAGTGCCGTGGGAGGAGCTGTACTTCCGGGGCAACACCGAGCGGCTCCGCGCGGTCAAGCGGGTCTGGGACCCGCGTGACGTCTTCCGGCACGCGCTGTCGATCCGGGCCGAGGACTGAGAAGTGACCGGGCCCGTTCGCCGGGCCCGTTCGCCGGGCCCGGCGAACGGGCCGGAAGCGGGACGGGAGCCATCCCGCCACTCGCTGTGCGCTTCCGGCCAGCGGCCCCGTGTGCGTCGTCCCCGGGGGCCGTCCTGAGAGAACATGATGTTCGTGCGACGGGCGGCCACCGGGGGGGCGGACCGGACCCTCGCAGGAGCCCGGCACACACCACCCCGGCCCCGGCTCCGTAGCCGGTTTCGCCCGCCCCAACAGGGAGGGCGATACAGCGGACTGCTCGTCGTACGACCGGATCCGATCACAGGTAGGGATGTCGCGATGCTGGACTTTTCGTTACTCGGGCCGATGGAGATACGGGTGAACGGCGAGCTGCGGACGCCCACCGCACCCATGGCCCGCCGGGTGCTCGCCCTGTTGCTGATCCACGCGGACCGCGTGGTCCCCACGGAACAGTTCATCGACGAATTATGGGGTGAACGGCCGCCCCTGAGAGCTCGCAAGACCGTGCAGACCTACATCTACCAACTCCGCAAGGCGCTGAGCGACGACGAGGACTCCGGCAGGAGACGGAACCCGGTGGAGACCCACCCGCACGGCTACCGCCTGCTCCTGCGGGGCTGCCGCCTCGACGTGCGCGACTTCAAGCTCCTGGTGCGCGAGGGCCGGGACGCCCTCGTGCGGGGCCGGGCCAGCGAGGGCGCGGCGGCGCTCCGCAGCGGTCTGGCGCTGTGGCGCGGCACGGCCCTGGAGGACCTGGAGACCGGTCCCGTCCTCGCCGCGCAGGCGGCCAAGCTGGAGGACCTCCGGATCCAGGCCCTCGAACAGCGCAACGCCGCCGCCCTCGCCCTCGGCGGCGGACAGGCGCTCCTGGAGGAGATCCGGGACCTCACCTACGACCACCCGATCAACGAAGAGTTCTGCGCCCAGCTGATGATGGTGGCCAATCGCTGCGGACAGCAGGGCGAGGCCCTGGCCGCGTACGCCCGGCTGCGCCGCGCCATGGCCGAGCAGCTGGGCCTCGAACCCTCGCTCCGGCTGCAGGAGCTGCAGAGCCGGGCGCTGTCGGGGCGCGAAGGAAAGCACCCGGCGGACCGGCGGGGCAGGGGGCCCGGTGGCGCCGGCGAGGTCGGGGGCATCGGGGCGCCTTTCCAGCTTCCCCCGGCCATCGTGGACTTCGTGGGCCGAGGGGACGACCTGGACCGCGTCGAACGCGGCCTGCGACAGCCCTGCGCGCCCTCGACGGTCCGGATCGTCACGGTGACCGGCGCCCCCGGCGTGGGCAAGACCGAACTGGCCCTCCAGGCGGCCCACCGGCTGCGCAGGCACTTCCCGGACGGGCAGCTCAAGGTGGGCCTGCACCTGGAGGACGGCACGGCCCAGCACCCGGCCGAGGCGCTCAAGGGCCTCCTGGCCGCCGTCGGCTACGAACGCCACACCCTGCCGGAGGAGACCGGCGAACTCTCCCGCCTGTTCCGTGGCTGGGCGGCCGGCCGGCGCTTCCTGCTGCTGCTCGACGACGCGGCGTGCGCGAGCCAGATCCGGCCCCTGCTCCCGGCCGGCCCCGAGAACGCGGTGATCGTCACCTCGCGCTGCCGGCTGCCGGGGCTGCCCGGCACGGTGACCTCCGTCGCCCTGGAGTCGCTGGCGCCGGCCGACGGCACCATGCTGCTCGCGCAGGTGCTCGGCGACGGCAGGGTCGCGCGGGAGCCCGCCGCGGCGGCCGCCATCGTGCACCAGTGCGAGGGGGTGCCGACCGTCATCCGCGCGATCGGCAGCCGGATCACCGCCTGGCCCGGCCACAGCCTGGCGGACTTCGCCGCCCGGCTGGGCGACGAGCAGCGCCGTCTCGAGGAGCTGAGCGGCCCCCACCTGGACGTGCGCCGCTACCTGGTCGACTCCGCCGAGCGTCTGCCGGGCGGCGCGCGGGAGATGCTCTACGAGATCGGCCGCGCGGGCCGCGCCGACATCACGGTGGCCCACCTGGCCCGCTCCCTGCGCCGCTCGGTGTCGGCGGTGGAGCACATGGTGGAGCACCTGGTGGCGTTCCACATGCTCCGCCCCGTGATACGCGACGGCGACCACGTCCTGTCCGTCTCCCCCCTCCTGCGCCTGGCCTTCGCCCGTACGGCGCACACCACCCCCGCTCCGCAGAACCTGGTGTTCTGCGGGGGCGTCCGCCCGGTCGCGGCCTAGCCGTCGGCCGACCGACGCGGACACGGGGGCCTGGTCCGAACGACCCGGGAGAGCCCGGCAACCGCGCAGGCGCCGGTGGGCATCCGCCCGGTGCGGGCAGAGCATGCGGACCCAGCGGCGCAGGCGGTCGAACGCCGAGCCGAACACCGGCAGGAGGCGGTCGGAGGCCGGCGCCCGGCGCCCGGCGAGCGGGGGTGAGGCCGATGGGGGTGAGGCCGACGGGGCGTGGTCGCCGCAGGTGACGGCGACGCCCCGGGGGCGTACCGACCGGCGGCACTGCGCAGGGCCCGCCGTCGGCTCCTCGGCTAGGGTGATTCGGTAGGGATTGCGCCCCCCGGGGCCGGGCCGATGCGTAGGTCGAGGCGTTGGAGACTCATCAGTCGTCGAGCAGGGTCCCGCAGCCGCCCCGGGCGGCCGTCGGGGACGCGGGCGTGCTCCGCGAGCTGCTGCCGATCGCCCTCTGGCGGGAGGACGCCGAGGGCCGCATCGTCGAGTGGTCCCTCGCCGCGCAGGACCTCCTCGGCCACCGGCCGGAGCACGCCCTCGGCAGGCTCGCCGCCCCGCTGCTCGTCCCCGACGCCAACCGCGAACTCGCCGAGCGGCTCACCGACCGCGTCCGGTCGGGCGAGACCATGGTCGGCACGCTGCCCGTCCGGCACCGCGACGGCCACACGGTCACCATGGAGATGTGGATCGTCCCGGCCGCCGACCCGGAGGGACGCCCGGGGGCGATGCTCATCGCGGTGGAGACCTCCGAGGTCCTGCGGATGCGGGAGAACCTGGCGGCGATGGAGAGCCTCTTCACCCAGTCGCCCATCGGGCTCGCCCTGCTCGGCCCCGACCTGCGCTTCCTGCGCGTCAACGACGCCCTGGCGCGGATGAACGGCGTGTCGGCCGCCCGGCACGTGGGCCACCGGCTCACCGAGGTCGTGCCCGACGTCAACGCCGCCGGGCTGGAATCGCTCATGCGCCAGGCCATGGAGAGCGGTACGGCCGTGGTGGACGCCCGCCGGGTCGGCCGTACCCCCGCCGACCCCGACCGGGACCACATCTGGTCCTGCTCGTACGCCCCGCTCGTCGACCGCGCCGAACGGCGGTCGCTCGGGCTCATCGCCTCCCTCGTCGACATCACCGAGAGCCAGGAGGCGCACATCGAGGTCGAGCGCGCCCGCCACCGCTTCGCCCTGCTCGCCGAGGCCGGCGCCCGGATCGGCACCACCCTGGACCTGAAGCAGACCGCCCAGGAGGTCGTCGACTTCCTCGTGCCCCAGCTCGTCGACTCGGCCGACGTGCAGATGCTGGAGTCCGTCCTCGAACCGGACGATCCGGCCGACTCCACCCGGGGCGTGCTGCGGCGGCTCGCGGCCCGTTTCCCCGACCCGACCGCGCCCACGGCCCTCCTCGCCCCGGGGCAGACCTTCCAGATCCCCCTCGACTCCGTGTACGAGCAGGTGGTCATCCACGGACGGCCCACGAACCTCTACACGTCCGACATCCCGGCGCTCTTCACCGACCCGCGCACCGAGGCCCTGCGCACCTACTTCGCCACCCGCATCGGCTCGGCCCGGCTCGTCCCCCTGGTGGCCCGGGGACAGGTGCTCGGGGCGGTCACGGTGACCCGGCTGAAGACCCGCGAGCCCTTCGACACGCAGGACCGCGTCCTCATCGACGAGGTCGTCGCCCGCGCCGCCCTCAACATCGACAACGCCCGCCTCTACACCACCCAGCGCGAGGCCGCCCTCACCCTGCAGCGCAGCCTCACCAACAACGCGCTCCCCGCCGTCACCGGCCTCGAACTCACCGGCCGCTACCTCCCCGCCAGCTCCCACGACGTCGGCGGCGACTGGTTCGACGTCATCGCGCTGCCCGGCGGCCGGACGGGCCTCGTCATCGGCGACGTCATGGGCCACGGCATCCACGCCGCCGCCGTCATGGGCCAACTGCGCACCGCCGTGAGGACCCTGGCCCGCCACGACATCGCACCGGCCCGCATGCTCAGCTCCCTGGACGCCGTCGTGGCCGACCTCGGCGAGGACGAGATGGCGACCTGCGTCTACGCGGTCCACGACCCGGCCACCAGCGGCTGGGTCATCGCCCGCGCCGGCCATCCGCCACCGGCCGTCGCCACCCCGGACGGCGCCATCACCTTCCTCGACGGACCCCCCGGGACCCCGCTGGGCACCGGAGCGCACGACTTCGGCACGGAGGAGGTCGTCCTGCCCGGAGGCGGACTCCTCGTCCTCTACACGGACGGCCTCATCGAGGCCCGGCACCGCGACCTCGACCAGGGCATGCGGCAGCTCGCCGAGGCGCTGCGCCCCCTGGACCGGCCGCTGGACACGCTGTGCGACGACGTCCTCGGACGGCTCCTCGCGGGCCCCGCCCAGGACGACGTGGCGATGCTCCTCGCCCGCACCGTCCGCTGAACCCCGCTACGCGCGGAGCCGGTACAGGTCGCGGAGGAGGGCGATCTCGGCCCCGTGGTGCAGCAGCTCCTGGTTCACCCACCAGACGATCTCCAGGAAGGGGTCCTCGGGGTCGCTGCCGTGCGGGTAGGTGCAGTGGCCCACCGTGTCGAGCGCCTCGTCGTCGACGGACAGCAACGCCCCGCGCCACGCGGACGCGGCGGCGTCGAAGGCCGGCAGGGCGGTGGCGACGTCCCCGCTGACGGGGAAGTCGTCGCGGTTCAGGCGGCGGCCGCCGTTCGTGTGGTCGGCGCGGAGCGCGAGCATCTCGGAGAGGTGGCTCAGCCGCCAGGCGATCGTCGTGAACGGCGGCGGCGCGGGATGCGGCGGAGGCGTCGTGTCCCGGCCCCACTCGCCGGCGCCCACCAGGACGGTCGCGCGCGGCCCCGGGCCGTCGGCGTGCCGCCGGACGGACCAGCAGCCGGGCACCGGCTCCCAGAGGTACTCCGCGTCGGTCATCGGACCGACCTCGACCTCCGTCCCGTTGCCGCTGTCCATCACCGGTCCCGCCAGCCGGTCGGTGAGCCGCCGCCGGGCGAAGTCGAACTGGTCGAGGAGGGGGACGAGCCGCTCGGGCAGGGGCACGGGACGCTCCGGATCGTACGGGGACGGGACCGTCGCACCCTGCCACAGGGGCTCGCCCCGACGCCCGCGCATATCCCCGCCGGGTGCTTGCGGACCTCCCCGCCGGCTCCCTGCCGGGTGCCCGCGAGCCTCCTTGCCGGGCGCCTCGAACGTCCCTGCCGGTGCTCGCGGGCCCCACCGCCCCGCGTCCGCGGACGCCCTCGCCCGGTCCGGCCGTCGGCGCCGGGGGACGGGCCCGGCGTCGGGCCCGGCGCCGGTCAGGTCCGGTCGATGTGCACGCTGGTCGACTTCACGCGGGCGGTGGCCTGCATGCCGACCTCCAGGCCCAGCTCCTCCACCGCCTCGCGGGTGAGCAGCGAGACGATCCGGTGCGGACCGGCCTGGATCTCGACCTGGGCGGCGACGTCGCCGAGCTTGACGGCGGTCACGATGCCGGGGAAGGAGTTGCGGGCCGAGGTGTACGGCGCCTCCTCGTCGCCGACGGCGCCCTGCCCGACCTCGACGGAGAAGGCGGCCAGATCGCGGCCGTCGATGAGACGCCGGCCGTTCTCGTCGCGGTGGGTCGTGACCCGGCCCGCGTCGGCCCAGCGGCGTGCCGTGTCGGGGCTGACGCCCAGCAGGCGCGCCGCCTGACCGATGGTGTAGGACTGCATGCCGGTCACGCTAGGCCGTACGGAATCCCCCCTGCAAGGCGGGGACGGCCGACGCGCGACGGCTGTCGGCCCACGGGGCGGACCGTCCGGGGAGCGCGGCGGTTCAGGCCGTGCCCGAGCGCCGTCCGACCGCCTCGACCAGCGGCAGCAGCCGGTGCGCCACCCGCTCCCGCAGCGCGATCTCGGTGCGGGTGCGGACCACCCCGGGCAACTGGATCAACCGCTGGATGACGTCCTCCAGATGCCCGGCGTCCCGCGCCACCACCCGGGTCAGGAGGTCACCGCCGCCGGTGATGGAGAAGGCCTCCACGATCTCCGGCACGCCCGCGAGCGCGTCGCCCACCTCGTCCAGGTGGCCCTGCGTCACCTCGACGTGCACGAAGGCGAGCACCGGGTGCCCCAGCGCGGCGGGGGAGAGGACCGGCCCGGTCGCCGTGATCACCCCGTCCCGCTCCAGGCGGTCGATCCTCGCCTGCACGGTGCCCCGCGCCACCCCCAGGATCCGCGCGTACTCGCGCACGCTGGTCCTCGGCTGCTCGATGAGCAGCCGCAGGATCCGCATGTCGAGTTCGTCCACCGCCATGCTCCGTCGGCCTCCTTCGCCCCGGCTCGTCCGATTTCCGACTGTACCCACGCCTCCGGGGGAGCCCCGCTCCCGGGCCGTGCCCGGAACCGCCCGTCCACGTGGCCGGGACGCGGGAGGCCCCCGGCCGGGCGAACGCCGGCCCGCGCCCCGGACCACGGACTTCCAGCGCCGCCGGGCCCCGTGCCCGACCGGCGCGGAGGAGACGCCGGTGCTGTGCGGCTCGGGCTGCCCGGCCGATCCGGACGGTCCTCCCCCCCGGACCGGGAGCGGCTTCTTCGGCCACGGCCCGGCGAAGGCGTGACCGGCTCCGTCGGACGGCGGAACCCCTTCCGGTTCCGTTCGCGGGGCGGCGCGATCCGGGGGAGGCTCGTCGGGACCGGCTGAGGCGCGGCCGGGCACTTCCGGCGGGAGCGACGACGAGTGGACACGGACGGTGGGCAGGATCCGGCGGGCACGCCCCCGCCGCCCGGGGCGGCCGAGCCCTGGAGCGCCGAGACCGCGTGGGGCGACGCCGTCCTGGACGCGGTGTTCACCCAGTCCGACGTCGGGTTCCACGTCCTCGACACGGACCTGCGCGTCGTCCGGATGAACGCCGTCGCCGCCGGACTCCACGGCATCCCCGCCGACCGCATGCTCGGCATGCCCGCCGTCGAGGCCTACGCCTCCTTCGCCGGCGTGCACGTCGACGAGGCCGTCCTGCGCGAGGTCCTCGAGACGGGCCGCTCCACGACCGAGCGGCGCGTCACCGGCCGCCCGCCCGGCGCCGAACACACCGAACGCGTCTACTCGGCCTCCGCCCACCGGCTCCAGGACGACGCGGGCCGGGTGCTCGGCGTGGTCGTGACCGTCACCGACGTCACCGACCGCGAGCAGGCCCACGCCCGCCTGCGGCTCCTGCACGAGGCGCACGAGCGGATCGGCACCGGCCTCGACGTGGAACGCACCGCGCGCGAGCTCGTCGACGTGACCGTGCCGGCGTTCGCCGACTCCGTCGTGGTCGCCCTCACCGACGCCGTCCTCCGGGGGCACGACCCGGCCCTCCAGTCCCGGGACACGGTCCCGCTGCTGCGCTGCACCGCCACCGGCGGCCCGGCGACCGGACCGGAGTGCCCGCCGGCCGGTGCCGTACTGCTGCCGGGGATCTTCGGGGACGGGGAACCGGCGCCCGCCGGCCCGCTCCCCCCGCCGGCGACGAACGACGAGCGGACGACGCGTCTCGTGGTGCCGCTGACCGTGCGCGGGCAGATCTTCGGCGCGGTCGCCTTCCAGCGCTTCGTCGACGCGGAGCCGTACGGACCCGAGGACCGCGCCCTCGCCGGGGCCCTCGCGTCCCGTACCGCGAACTGTCTGGAGAACGCGCTCCGGTACACCCGCGAGCACATCGTCATGACCGCCCTGCAGAGCTGGCCGCCGCCCAAGGAGGAGGCCACCCAGAGCGCCGTCGACGTGACCGGTCGCCACCGGCCCGGCGGCAGCGGCGCCGGTTCCTGGTGCGACGTGATCCCCCTGCCGGGGGCGCGCGTGGCCCTCGTCGTGGGACAGGTGGAGTCCCCGGGGCCGGGCGCCGTCGCCACCATGAGCAGGCTGCGGACCGCCGTCCACAGCCTGACCACGCTCGACCTCGACCCGCACGAACTGCTCGCCCGCCTCCACGCGACGACCCTCCGGCTCGCCGCGGAGGGCGGGACGACGGCCCTCGACGTGCCGCCCTCCGCCACGCCTGACGTGCCCGACGCGCCGCCCCCCGACGCCCACCCCACCGCCGGCTGCACGATCGTCGTCCACGACCCCGTCGACGGGCGGCTCGACATCGCGCGCGCGGGCGCCTCCCTGCTCGTCGTGGTCCACCCCGACGGGACGGCGGACACCCGGCCGCTCGACGACGGGCCCCTGCTGGGCGCCGAGGGCCCGCCGTTCGCCAGCGCGACGCTCCACCTGCCCGAGGGCAGCACCCTCTGTCTGGCGTCCGGCGGCGAGGAACCCCGGACGGAGGACCTCATGGCGGCCCTCGCCCACCCGGAACGCGACCCGGAGGCGATGGCCGACGACGTGGAACGGCTCCTCACCCCCGACCGGGTCCTGCTCGTCGCCCGCACCCGCCACCTGTCCACGGACGAACTCGCCGAGTGGGAGGTCCCGTACGACCTGTCCGCCGTCGGGGAGGCACGGGCCCACGTCGAGGAGCGGCTCCGGCGGTGGGGCCACCCCGCCGACCCGTTCGCGGTGGCGCTCGTCGCCAGCGAACTCGTCACCAACGCCCTCCGCCACGGCGCCGCCCCGGTCGTCCTCCGCCTCATCGCCGACAGCCCGTCCCTGACCTGCGAGGTGAGCGACGCCGGCCAGGCCGCGCCCCACCTCCGCCACGCCAAGGCCGTCGACGAGGGCGGCCGAGGCCTCCTGATCTGCGCCTCCCTCGCGGACAACTGGGGCGTCCGCCACACCGACGGCGGCAAGACCGTCTGGGCCGAACTGGGCGGGGACGGGCCCTAGGTCCCGTCGGACCGTGGGCCGCCCGGCGGGGCGACGGCGAGGGGCCGGGCCGGACGGCCTCACCCCGTGCGGGTGAGGCCGAGCCGGTGGGTCCGGCCGTCCGTGAACGGGCCCGCGCCGGCGGCGGGTCCACGGGGCTCGCCCCCGCGCGGCGGACCCGGGCCGGTGACGCGCGATCCGTCGGCTCACAGCAGTCCGAGCTCGCGCGCGCGGCGTACCGCCGCGTTGCGCCGGTTCACCGCCAGCTTTCGGTAGACGCTCTTGAGGTGGGTCTTCACCGTGTTCGCGGAGACGTACAGGTCGGCGGCGATCTCCTCGGTCGACATCATCCGGGCCAGCCGCTCCAGAACGTCGCGCTCGCGCCCGCTCAGCTCCTCCGCGCCGAGCACGGGCGGCGGCGCTCCGGCCTCGGACGGTGGCGCGCCGGCCGGGTGCGGTGCGTCGCCCCGCGACGGGCCGGGCGTGAGCCAGCCGGCGGCCAGCTCGTGGAGGGGCGCGGCCGACAGCAGGGGCCGGATCCACGGCCGGGCGTCGAGGAACGGTCTCCGCAGGCGTTCGCGCCGGGCGTCGAGGAGCGCTCGCCCGACGAGCCGGCGGGCGCCGGCGACGTCGCCCGCCGCCTGCGCGGCCTGCGCCCGGGCGAGCCCCGCCCCGACGGTCACCGCCGGGCCGGTCCGGGCACCGGTGCCGATGCTGTCGAGCAGGTCGAGGGCCGCTTCCGGACGGTCCGCGGCGAGCAGCATCCGCGCGGCCTCCACCGCACACGCGGGCTGGTCCCCGGACACGCCTTCGAGCACTTCGGCGGCCCTGTCCGGCCGACGCTCGGCCAGGTGCGCCCCGGCGGCCACCAGCGCCTCGTGGGCGGCGGCCCAGGGGGAGGACACGACGGTGGAGACGGCCGGGTCCGCCGCCTCGACGGCGGCCCGGGGGTGGCCGCGGACCAGCAGCAGACGGCCCTCGGCGATGGCCCGTCCCGCCGCCGTCACCGGATCGTGCGCCGCGCCGGGCAGCCGGGCCGCCTCGTCGAGGAGGGCCTGGGCCCGGCCCAGCTCGTCGTGGTCGACGGCCACGGCGGCCAGCACCACCAGCCCGAGGGCGGAGGTCCCCGGTGGGGGCAGACCGAACCGCTCCGCCTCGGAGGCCCCGGCGAGCGCCTTGCGCTCCGCCCTGCCGGGCCAGCCGTTCAGGTAGTCGATCAGCGCGAGGAACCCCATCGACTCCTGACGGGGGAGGACGGTCGACGCCCCGCCGTGAGCGCCGGTCACCGTGGTCAGGGCGGCCCGCGCGTCGTCGAGGCGCCCGGCCCACAGGTGCGTGGAGCCCAGGTGCGTCAGCAGGAGCGCGGTGACCTCGGGATGCCTGTCCAGAAGGTGGTCCGGGACCTCCCGCCGGAGCCGGCCGGCCGCCTCCACGGCCTTCTCCGCCCGCTCGGGAGAGCCGGTCAGCCGCGCCGCCAGGGCCTCGAGCAGCGCACAGCTCAGCCGTGCGGCCGCCCCGTCCGGGGCGTCGTCGGCCAACTGTTCCTCGGCGCGGCGCAGGTGGGACAGACCACGCTCCACATCGCACCGGGACAGGTCGCGGGCCGCTCGGACGAGGTGCGTCGCGGGGCCGCCGGCCTCGGGGTCCATCCCGGAGAACAACCGGTCGAGGTCGTCCGGGCGCACGCCGGTGAAGAGCTGCCCGATGGCGAGGTCGTCGACGAGGGTGCCGGCGGTCAGGCTCCAGTCGCCCGCGGCGGCGCCGTGGGCGAGCGCTTCCGTCAGGGACCCGGAGCGGCGCAGCCAGTGCGCGGCCCGTCGGTGGAGTTCCGGTTCCAGGCCGGGCGTGCTGACCCGCAGATGGGCCCGGAGTATCTCCCCGAACAGCGGATGGAGCCGGTACCACCCGTGGCCGAGGTCCTCGACGAACGCGTTCTGGCGGTGCAGCTCGACGAGGAGGCGCTCGGCGTCGGCCCTGCCGGTCAGCGCATCCGCCAGGGCGGGACGGAAACGCTCCAGGACGCTCACCCGCAGCAGCAGGTCCTGCGTCTCCGGCGTCTGCCGTTTGAGCACCTCCGCCAGCAGGAAGTCCGCGACCGTGCTGTGGCCCGCCTCGAACTCCTTCAGGTAGGCCTCCGGATCGTCGCTCTCCCGCGCCGCCAGGGCGCACAGGCGCAGGCCGGCAGCCCAGCCCCGGGTGCGGTCCACCAGGGCGCGCCCGGCGTGGACGGGCAGGCTCAGGCCGTGCAGTTCGAGCAGGGCGACGGCCTCCTCGGGGGTGAAGGCCAGCTCCGCCGCGCGGATCTCCGTCACCTCGCCCGCCGCCCGGTAGCGGTGCAGGGGCAGCAGGGGCTCGGTGCGGGAGACGAGGACCAGGCGCAGGCCCTGCCCGGCGTGACGCAGGACGAACTCCAGCTGTTCCGCGATCTCGGGAGCGGTCACCCGGTCGTACTCGTCGATCACGACGACCACGGGCCGCTGCCGTTCGTTCAGAGCGACGGCGAGCGCCGCCAGCAGCCGGTGGTCCACCCGCGCCGCCCGTGCCGGGATCCCGGCCGCCTCGGAGACCGGCGCACCGGCCGCGCGCAGGGCCTCCAGGACGTACGCCCAGAACTCGCCGGGGTGCCGGTCGCCCGCCTCGGCGGTGAGCCAGGCGACCGGCTGCCGCAGGCCGGCGGCCCAGTCGGCGGCCAGCAGGGTCTTGCCCGCGCCCGCGGCTCCGTTGACCAGCGTCAAGGGCGTCCGAAGAGCCTGGTCGAGGTGCCGGACGAGCCGCTGCCGCCGCAGGTACGTGGCCGGTCTCGCCGGCACCGCGAACCGCGTACGGAGGAACGCGTCCCCCAGGGGGTCGGTGTACGGACCGGCCGGTTCCGGAGCGTTGTCGGGGGTCTCGTCCACGGAGCTCACCCTCGCTGTCCGTCGGGGCCGGGGACCGGCAGGACGCCGCGGCCGGGGACGTGTCAGGTCAGAAGCGGGTCGGGGGTACGCGCCCTCGTCCAGCATCCCAGCCTTTCCGCTCCCCTGCCCGACGTGCCGGGGCGGGCCGGGGCCGCTCCCCGGCGCGCGCTCCGTGACGGCAGGACGCGGCCCTGAGCCGCCGGGGTCAGCGACGGGCCCGGGACCGGTGTTCCAGGAAGAAGCGGCCGAGGACCGCTCCGAGGTGGATGACCACCCCCACCGCCACCAGCCAGGACAGAATGATCATGACGACGCCGATGGGGCCGTACTTCTCGCTGTTCTCCACGATCGCCGCGGAGAAGAAGCGGGCCGAGAAGAAGCCCAGACCCGTCCAGCACAGCGCCGTGGCGACGGCCGCCGGCAGGACGGAGCGCCACCGCACGGCGGGAACGAGCAGCACGCACATCGTCACCCACCAGAACAGCGTCGCCGTGGCGAGGCCGGCCAGGCCCCGCAGGACCGGCTCGTCGAGCGCCCTGCCCGTCAGGGCCTGCGCGGCTCCGTAGCCCAGCAGGAGCGCGAGCCAGCACAGCTGTGCCGGGATGTCCCGCCAGCCGCGGCGCGGGACCTCGAAGAGCCGCTGGTACCAGCCCTGCAGGGTGCCGGCGACGGCCACGGCGCCGAACACCAGCACGCCGACGCTCGTCACCGTGAGCGAGGCCGAGCCCTCGCCCTCCACGAAGAGCGAGGCCACGGCCTGGGCCGCCTGATGGTCCAGGCCCAGCCAGCGGGCGACCGTCACGGCGGCGTCACGGCCGGCCGCGGCCGTGACGACGATGAGGAAGGGGAAGAAGCACATGAACGAGAGCGCGGCGAGCTGGAAGGAGTTGTCGAGGAAGTCGAGCGCGGAGAGCCGGAGCCACAGCGCTCCCGCCCGGCTGTCCCAGAGGCGCCGGGCGGCCGCCTTGCGCCGCCGGTTCAGGGAATCTCCGCCGGGCAGGTGCCTGTGCGGCCTGTCGCGGCCTGTCATGCGTCCAGTTAAGCCGCTTCCGTCGGGGAACCGGCGCATCCGTCCGGGGCGGGTCGCCCCCGGGCGCTCCCGTCGGCACGGCGGTCGCCGGCCCGCACCCGTCCGGTCAGGTCACCTGTGCCGGGTGAGGACGGGGGGCGGGCCGACGACCGACCATCACAGGAAGGACATGAACCGGCCCAGCGCAAGCACCTGGGGGAGAGTCCTGATGCAGTACGAGATCCGCGTCGACGGGCACATGTCGGAGACCTTGACCAGTGCCTTCCCCGAGCTGGAGCACGTGCTGATCTCCGGCCAGACCGTCCTGTACGGCCCCCTCGTCGACGAGGCGCACCTCTACGGCCTGCTCGCCCGCCTCCAGTCGCTGGGCCTGCACATGGTCGAAGTGCGCCGTCTGCCGGAATGACCCGCCGCCCCGCGAGCACGCGCTCTCACCCGTACCGGGTGAAGCCCCGCGCGGCGAGCACGCACACGCTGGAGGAAGCCCGCGGTGAGACGCGGGACCACCCCGGATCGGAGCAGAGAGATGGGCACGCAGATCGTCCTCGCCTACGACTACCCGTTGTTGAGCGTCTTCTGGAGCATGCTGTGGTTCTTCCTGTGGATCATGTGGTTCATCGTGCTCTTCAGGATCATCGGTGACATCTTCCGCGACGACAGCCTGGGCGGCTGGGGCAAGACCGGCTGGCTGGTGTTCGTCATCGTGCTGCCCTTCCTGGGCGCGTTCGTCTACATCCTCGCCCGCGGCAAGTCCATGGGCCGCCGGGAGATCGACCACGCCCGCAAGCAGCAGCAGGCCTTCGACTCGTACGTCCGCGAGACCGCGGGTACCAGCGCCGCGGGGCGGGCCGACGAACTCGCCCGGCTCTCCGAACTCCGCACGCGCGGCGACCTCACCGACGAGGAGTTCCGTCAGGCCAAGGAGCTCGTCCTGAGCGGCCACGGCTCCTCCGGCCCTTCCGGCTCTTCCGGCACCGTCTGAGCGCCATCCGTCGCCGACCGGGCACGGGCCGGCGACCCGACCCACCGAGGAACGGAGGCCGACATGGCCGCCACGCACGCCCACCACACGCCGCAGACCCCCCGCGCCCACACGACGAAGTACGCCTGGGCCGAAGGACTGCAGGCCTTCGCCGCCGTCATGCTCGCCCTCGCGGGACTGCTCGGCATCTTCCGCGGCATCATGGCGATCGCCGAGGACGACGTCTTCCTCACCACGCCCAACTACGTCTTCTCCTTCGACCTCACCGGCTGGGGCTGGGTCCATCTCGCCCTCGGCGTGGTCGCCGTGATCGTCGCCGTCGGACTCCTCCGGTCGGCGACCTGGGCACGGGTCGTCGGCGTGGCCATCGCGGCGCTCGTCATCATCGCCAACTTCCTCTCCCTGCCGTACTACCCGGTCTGGTCCGTCATCGTGATCGCGATGTCCGGCTTCATCATCTGGGCCCTGTGCGTCGCGCAGGGGCGCGCGTCCGACGCTCCCCGCGACGTCCGGTGACCCGGCCGCACCCCGGAGGCGAGTGAGTCATGAAGGATCTGACGTTCGAACTGAGCGACAGGGTGTCCCGACACGAAGCGGCGGACCGGCTCACGGCCATCGCCGACGCCCTCAGGGAGGGCGGCGAGGCCGAGGTCAGGCTCGGCTCGGGAGTGCTCGGTCTGCGGATTCCCGACGAGGTCACCCAGGAGGTGGAGGTCGAGGTCGGTGACGGAACGATCGAGCTGGAGATCGAGCTGAAGTGGGCGACGGGCCGGCGCGCGAGAACCGCCTCCGCCGACGCGGGTACGGCCGAGGAGCAGTCCCCGGCCGCGGACGCCCCCGACGCCGGACGCGCGCGGCGCGGCAGGACCGCGACGCCCACCAAGCGGAAGCGCGCCGCCGCCAAGCCGACGTGAACCCCGGGGAACGCGCGGTCACGCCCGGGTGCCCACCTCCTCATCCGCGCCCTGCTCGTCGTCCGCCAGGAACTCGACCACGGAGAGGGCGAGGAGCAGGGCGAGGGCCAGGCCGACGACGACCCAGCCGGTCGGGTCGTCCCACAGGACGTACACGACGGCGGCGGCCGCCACCAGGATCCAGGTGATCCACGCCCGGTGGCGTCGGACGAACGGTCCCACCGGTCCCGTGCGCAGACCGGCGCGCGCCGCCGTGGCGCGGGTGCCCGCGATGCCGGAGCGCCACATGCGGCGCGTGACGACGGCGGGGCGGCCGGGACCGCTGAGCCAGGCGGCCAGGGCGAGCACCACTCCGAGGACGACGACCGCGCGGATCGTGACGCGCAGGAAGTGGACCAGCGCGTCGTAGACCGAACCGGCCGCGGGCTGGGAGACGGTCCCGGGCAAGGCGTTGAGGTAGACGGTGCGGAAGACGGTGAGCGCGATGCCGAGCACCAGGGCCGCGACGGCGAATCCGAGGGCCGACGCGACGAGGGCGCGGCGGCGGTGTGCGGAGAGCAGGATCCCGGCGGCGGCCAGGAGGACGGCGAGGACCGGCAGCCAGAGGCCCATGACCTGGAGGAGCCGGAACCCGGTCTTGACCTTGCCGATGTCGTCGGACCGCACGACGGTGAAATCGGTGTGGACGTCGGGGATCTTGCCGGCGACGGTGAGTCCGGAGTCGACGAGCCGCTTCTTGACCTGTTCGATCACCGGGGCGAGATCGACCGTCACCGTGTCGCCGCGGATCTGCAGGGCCCCCTCGTCGCTGCCGGTCAGGGCGTGCACGACCGAGGAGTGGACGGCCCGGTTGGCGTCCGTCCAGAGGGTCTCGAAGGCGTCCGAGGCGACGACGTCCTGGGCCTTCTCGTGGACGAAGCTGCGGACGGCGCCCTCCAGGGAGTCGCCCAGCCGCCCGAGCGCCTTGGCGAGCAGGGGGCGCTGGTCGGGGGCGACGCCTTCGAGGAGGGCGTTCAGGTCGAGGTGCTGCATGACCGCGTTCGTCACCCGGTCGGCGACCGCCTCCTGGACGTCCTGGTCGGAGGCGAGGGGCGCGACCGTGGAGACGTAGCGGTCGGTGTCGCCGACGATGTCGGCGGTCCAGGCGGCGACGATCCCCAGCGGGGCGAGCAGACAACCGAGCACGATCAGAACGGCCGCGAGGAAGGAGCGGCCGCGGTGTCGGCGAGGACGGCCGGCTGCTTCGCCCTCCAGCGCGGCCACCCTGGCCCGCAGCGCGGCCAGCTCGTCCTGGTTCCCGTTGTCCGGCACCGTACCTCCTCGGCGGTCGAGCCCAGGGAAACCCGCACCCGCGCTTCCGGCCAGGTGAAGTGCGGCGTACGGGTGGCTTGCGGCCGGGTGGTGTGCGGCGTACGGGTGAGCCCCGGCCGACCGGCGGACCGGCGGACCGGCGGACCGGCGGACCGGCGGACCGGCGGACCGGCGGACCGGCGGACCGGCGGACCGGCGGACCGGCGGACCGGCG
>NZ_JBVJPE010000009.1:201968-305442 GCF_055582805.1 Streptomyces sp. NPDC107498
GCGGACCGGCGGACCGGCGGACCGGCGGACCGGCGGACCGGCGGACCGGCGGACCGGCGGACCGGCGGACCGGCGGACCGGCGGACCGGCGGACCGGCCGACCGGCGGACCGGCCGACCGGCCGACCGGCGGACCGGCGGACCGGCCGACCGGCGGACCGGCCGACCGGCGGACCGGCCGACCGACGGACCGGTCGACCGGTCCGAGCGTGCCCGGCCCCCGACCCCGGCCCGAGCAGGGCGCGGTGCGCCGTCGGCGGCCCGGGTGCGACGGCGTGGGCCAATGGCTCCGTCCGGTCACCCGCACCGCCGTTCCACTGGGCCGATGGCCCACCGCTTCGTCCATCGGTTGAGCCGCTGTACCCCCTGCGGTCTATCCTTGTAGCCATCACACACCTTCGGCGCCGCAGCGCCGTCCGGCGACGAGGCCGGACCGGCCCGCGGTGCTTTCGTCGTGTCCGGGCCCCACCACCCCAGGGGATCTCGCGCGCGGTGAGGAACAGATCAAGGGGGGCGGAATTGGCCGCCGTGCAGAAGTACTTCATGGCTCCGGATCCGGGGCTCGTCCGGCTCCGGATCTCGCTCCGCGCCGTCCTCGGCGTCGCGCTCGCGGTCGCCCTGGCCGAGCTGTCCGGCCTGTCCCTCGCCGCGTCCGTCACCGCCGGGCTCGCCGCGCTGCTCGCCCTCTTCACGGTCGCCGACCCCACGGTGCGCCGTCAGGTCGTCACCACGGCCCTGCTGCCGACGGTCGGCTTCCCCGTCCTCGCCCTCGCTGCCCTCCTGCACGGCGTGCCGCTCCTGCGCGACGCGGTCTGGCTGCTCGTGATCTTCGCCGGCGTCTATGCGCGCCGGTGGGGGCCGCGCGGCCACGCCCTCGGCATCTTCGCCTTCATGCAGTTCTTCGTGACCCAGTTCCTGCACGCCCTGCCCGCCCAGCTCCCCGAGCTGTACGCGGCCACCGGCGTCGCGCTGGGCGCGGCCGCGACCGTGCGGTTCGTGCTGTGGCCGATCGAGCGCCGGGTCCCGCCGCCGGCCGTGCCCGCCGCCCTTCCCGGGACGGGGCTCGCCAGGGCCACCACCCGTCAGGCCGTCCAGGTCGCCGTCGCCTCGGGGGCGGCCCTCGTCGTCGGACAGTTCCTCTCGGAGGAGCGCTGGTACTGGGCCGTCGGCACCGTCTGGTGGATCTTCGTCAACACGGCCTCACGGGGCGAGACGCTCGTCCGGGGCTTCCGCCGTGTCCTCGGCACGGTCACCGGCATCGCCGCCGGATTCCTCGTCGCCGTCCCGCTGGGGGGCGCGCCCGTCATGACGGCGTTGCTGGTCGCCGTGTGCGTGTTCGGGATCTTCTACACCGCCGCCGTCTCGTACAGCTGGATGATCCTCGCGGTCACCGTGATGGCCAGCCTGCTCTACGGGCTGCTGGGGGTGCTGGACGGCGCGCTGCTCCTGCTGCGCGTGACCGAGACCGGCGTCGGGGCCGCGTGTGCCGGCCTCGCCGTGACGCTGGTCCTTCCCGTCCGGACGCACACGACGAACGACGCGTGGATCCAGCGGGCGCTCCTCTGCGTCCGGTCCGCGACCTCGGCGTCCGTACGGCGTCTCGCAGGTGAGGAAGCCGCCGACCCGACGCCGCACGCCGCCGAGCTGGAGGCGCTCCTCGGGCGCGTGCGGCTCTCGCTGGCTCCGCTGGTGCATCCGCTGAACCCCCTCACGGGGAGGAAGCAGCGGGCGCGCCGCGTCCTCGTGCTCCTCGACGAGGCGGCCGGAGAGGTGCGGGGCCTGGTCGCGGTGGCCGCCGACCCGGACGCCGGCCACGACGCCCGCCTGGCCGCCGCCTGCTGGCGGGTCGAGGCCGCCGTGGAAGCCCTCACCTCGCGCGAAGGGGCCGCGGTGGAGCCGGAGGGGCACCTGCGGACCGAGGGCGACGTCCACGCGGGCGTGCCGGCCCTCGCCCATGCGACGGGGCTCGCCCGCGTGCTCACGGAGCTGGACGCTCCGCTGCGGACTCCGCCCGGTGAGTGGCTGCTCCGTTCCTGAGGAGGACGTGCGGGGCGGGTCCGCTCCGGGGCCGGCGCCGTCCTGCCGGGGATCCGTTCGGTGACGCGGCGGACGTCGCGGGCGACGACGGACCCCGCGCGGGCGACGACGGACCCCGCACCGGAGGTGTCGGACCCCGCACCGGAGGCGCGGGCCTCGCCGTCGCGCACGCCGCACGCCGTCGGGCTTCCGTCGTCTCCGAGCCGCGGGGTCCGTCGTCGCCCGCCTTCGAGCCGTGAGGTCCAAGCCCCTCCTTTTGGTCTAGACCGCCTGCTACCGTCGGCCCCACGAGACGACGGCCGGTCGACCGTGACCGGCCCGGGGACAGGGGAGGCGCCATGGGCGGCACAGGGACGGTCCGAGGCCGGAGCGGGGTACGGGCGTACATCGGCTCCTTCACCACGGCGGGCGGCCGCGGCGTCCTCGCCGCCGACGTGGACGGGGAGACCGGCGCACTGACCGTCACCGGCGGCAGCGACGCCGTCGACGACCCCTCCTTCCTCGCCCTCGCCGGGTCCGTGCTCCACGCCGTGTCCGAGACCGAGGCGGGCGCCGTCGCCGCCTTCGACGTCACCGGCCCCGCGCCCCGGCCGCTCGGCGCCCCCGTCCCCGTCGACGGTGCGGGCCCCACCCACCTGGCGCTCGCCGCCGGGCACCTCCTCACCGCCAACTACACCTCCGGCAGCGTCACCGCCCTGCCGCTGGCCGGGGACGGCACCGCCCGCCCCGCCACGGCGGTCCTGCGACACGAGGGCAGCGGCCCCGTCACCGACCGCCAGAGCCGCCCGCACGCCCACCAGGTGCTCCCCGACCCCGGCGGCCGCTGGATCGTCAGCGTGGACCTCGGCACCGACTCCGTGCGGATCTGCGCGCTCGACCCCGCGACCGGGGAGCTCGCCCTCCACGGCGAGACCGCGCTGCGCCCCGGCACCGGACCGCGCCACCTGGCCTTCCATCCGGCCGGCACGCACGCGTACGTCCTGAACGAACTGGAGCCCACCCTCACCGTCTGCCGCTGGGACGCCGTGCGGGGCGTCCTCGAACCGCTCGGGGAGACGCCCGTCGTCCCCAAGGGCACCACCGGCCCCTGTCACCCCTCCGAGGTGGTCGTCGCCCCCGACGGCCGCTTCCTCTGGGTCGCCGTGCGCGGCGCGGACACCCTCGCCGTGCTCGCCCTCGGGGCGGACGGCGCCGAGGCCGGTCTCGTCGCCACCGTGCCCTGCGGCGGCACCTGGCCCCGCGACCTGACCCTCGACCCCTCCGGACGGCACCTGTACGCGGCGAACGAGCGCTCCGGAGACGTCACCTGGTTCACCCTCGACCCGGAGACCGGGGTCCCGTCGCGCGCGGGCGCGATCGAGGCCCCCGCGGCCTCCTGCGTCGTCCTCGGCTGAGCCCCCGCGCCCCGCCGGACACGACGAAGGGCCCGCACCGGACAGATCCGGAGCGGGCCCTTCCGTACGACGCGGGGCCGAGGCCTCGGAAGACGGGCCTCAGCACGAGGACGGGCCTCAGCACGAGGACGGGCCTCGGCGCGAGGACGGCCTCAGAACGACGGGGCGCCCTGCGGCTGCTGCGGCGCGAGGCCCAGCGCGGCCGTGTACTGCGAGAGCACCAGCTTGCCGATGGCCGGGTAGGCGCCCAGCGGCTCGGCGGCGGCACACCCCGCCTCCTTCGACGCCTCGTCGAGGAGACCGTCGGCCAGCTCGGGGCCGATCAGGTACGGGGCGAGGGCCAGCTGCTCCGCGCCGGCGGCACGCAGCTGCTCGGCCACGGAGGCGATGGAGCCCTCCTGGTCGAGGGCGGCGGCCATCACCGGGACGGCGAGGCGCGCGGCGAGCAGCATGCCGGTGATCCCGGCGGCCTGCACGGCCTCCTCCCCGCCGACCGTGGCCAGGATGATGCCGTCGGCGGCCGTCGCGACCGTGAACAGCCGGGCGCGGTCGGCGCGGGCCAGACCGGCCTCGGAGAGGCGCACGTGCAGCGCCTCGGCGAGCAGCGGGTGCGGGCCGAGGACGTCGGTCAGCTCGGCGGTGTTGCCGCCGTCCATCAGGGCCTGGCGCACCTGGCGCATCTGGGCGCTGTCCGGGCCCGCGAGCAGCGGGACGACGACCGCGGCGGGGCCCGTCGGGGCGGTGGCCTCGCGGCCGGCGGCCAGGGCCAGCTCGTACCGCTCGGTGCGCAGCGCGGCCGCCGCCGTGAGCACGGACGCGAGCGAGGGGAACCCGGCGTCGTCGCCCTCCAGGAAGCCGATCGCGGCCTCCAGACCGGGCAGCTCGGAGCGGGCGATGCTCACGACCTCCTCGGCCAGTGAGCGTATGGCGTCGGACGGCGCGCCGGGCACGGCGAGAACCAGTGCGGGAGCGCCCTCGGGCGCCGCCGCGGGTTCGGGGCGACGGTGACGCCCGGACTGGCGGGGTCGAGGCATTCGTACAGGCAGGCCGGAAGCAGGCCCAGTGGGGGAGCTCATGGCGCCGCATGCTACTGGTTTCGACCGTCGCGCCGTTGGCTGAGGTGCGGTCACGTGCCTTCCGTCCCCCTATGTCCGCTCTCGCCCCGGGCTTCCGTTCCGCCACCCTTTCGCGCCCGCCCCGGCCCGACTTCCGCCTCCTTCCCCTCGGCCGCCCCGGCCGGGCCCTCTCCCGCCTCCGCGCACCGCGTCCCACCTGCGCGAACGACCTCGCCTACGCCGCTCCGGCGCCGAACAGGCGGAGCAGCGACGGGTCTTCCGGCAGCCGCAGGGTGCCGGTGGCGAGCGCGGAGGCGAGGGCGACCGCCCCGGCGAGCGGGTCCCCCGCCGCCTCCACCGTCCGGGCCCCCGGCAACAACTCCCCGAGTGCGGACCGGAGGGGCGCGAGCAGGGGCTCGCCCATCTTGAAGAGCCCGCCGGTGAGGGCCACCGGGGCGTCCGGCTCCGTCGGGCACACGGCCTCGGCGGCCTCGGCGATGTGGGCGCCGGCCCGCGCGAGGATGCCGGCCGCCACGGGATCCGCCGCGGCGCAACTCCCCACCTCGGGGGCGAAGGAGGCGAGCACCGCGGGCCGGTCCGTACGCGGGTAGAGCAGGCCCGGCAGTCCGGCCGCGGGACCGAAGAGCTTCTCGGCCCGGGTCAGGAGCGGCGCCGAACCCCCGCGCCGCCCGTCGTGCGCGCGCATCGCCGCCTCCAGGCCGGCCCGGCCGATCCAGGCGCCGCTGCCGCAGTCGCCGAGGAGGTGCCCCCAGCCGTCCGCCCGCCGCCAGGCCGTCAGATCGGTGCCGAGCGCGACCAGGCCCGTACCGCCCGCGACGACGGCGCCCGGCCGCTGCCCGAGCGCCCCGGCGTAGGCGGTGACCGCGTCGGCCGCGAGCGCGAGACGGCGTACGCCCCAGGCCTCCTCGAAGGCGCGCGGCAGTTCGGCCCGCAGCTCGTCGCCGAGGGTCGCCATTCCGGCCGCGCCCACGGCCGCGGCGGCGACCGGCCGCGCGCCGGCCCGCGCCCGCAGGGCGGCGACGACGGGCAGGACCTGCTCCAGGAAGTGACCGGCGGAGATCCCGCCCGGCCCCGTCCGCACCGGCTCCCGGGAGGAGGCGGTCCCCAGGACGGTGCCGCTCGCCGCCTCGGCCAGCGCGACGCGGAGCCCCGAACCGCCGGAGTCGACGCCGACGACGAGACCTGACGCGGGTTCGTTCACGGAGACCACGGCACACCGTCCTCACGGGGCAGTCGGAAGGGTGCTCGGCAGTCTAGGAGGCGGGGCACTGTCGGTGTGGGCCGGTAGAGTGACGGACCGTGACAGCGCGACCCTTGAACGAACTGGTGGAGCCCGGCTGGGCGGAGGCCCTGGGCCCCGTCGCGGGACGTGTCGCCGCGATGGGCGACTTCCTGCGGGCGGAGATCGCCGCGGGCCGGACGTACCTGCCCTCCGGGCCGAACGTGCTGCGGGCCTTCCAGCAGCCCTTCGAGGAGGTGCGCGTCCTGATCGTGGGTCAGGACCCGTACCACACCCCGGGAATGCCGATGGGGCTCAGCTTCTCGGTCGCGCCCGAGGTCCGCTCGCTGCCCCCCAGCCTGGAGAACATCTTCCGGGAGCTGCACACCGACCTCGGCCTGCCCCGGCCGTCGAACGGCGACCTGACGCCGTGGACCCGCCAGGGCGTCCTGCTCCTCAACAGGGCGCTGACCACGGCCCCGCGCAAGGCGGGCGCCCACCGGGGCAAGGGCTGGGAAGAGGTGACCGAGCAGGCCATCCGCGCGCTGGCGGCCCGGGACAAGCCCCTGGTCTCGATCCTCTGGGGCAGTGACGCCCGCAGGGCCCGACCGCTGCTCGGGAACCTGCCGGCGATCGAGTCCGCGCACCCGTCCCCGATGTCGGCGGACCGGGGCTTCTTCGGCTCCCGCCCGTTCAGCCGGGCCAACGAGATGCTCCTCGGCATGGGCGCCGAGCCGGTGGACTGGCGCCTGCCCTGAGCCCGGAGGGGCGCCGGACGGACCGGCGCCCCGACCGGCGGGGCGGACCCGCTCGAAGCAGGGCTTCCGGCCGGGCCGGCAGCGGAACGCCGTCAGAGCACGGCCGCCCGCACGCAGAGCACGTCCGGCAGGTGCTCCACCAGGAGCTGCCAGCTGTCCCCGTCGTCGGCGCTCGCGTACACCTCGCCGTTCCGGTTGCCGAAGTAGACGCCCGCCGGGTCCGCGTCGTCCGTGCACAGCGCGTCCCGCAGCACCGTGCCGTAGTGGTCGCCCTGGGGCAGGCCCCGGCTCAGCGGCTCCCAGGTCCCGCCCGCGTCCGTCGTGCGGTAGACGCGGCAGCGGCGGCCCGCCGGAACCCGGTCGGAGTCGGCGGTGATCGGGAAGACGTAGGCGGTGTCGGGGCGGTGCGGGTGCGCGGCGACCGCGAAACCGAAGTCGGAGGGGAGTCCCGAGCCGATGTCGGTCCAGCTCGCGCCCGCGTCGTCGCTGCGGAAGACCCCCCAGTGGTTCTGGAGGTAGAGCCGGTCCTTGTCGCCCGCGTCCTGGGCGATCTTGTGGACGCACTGCCCGAACTCGGGGTCCGGGTCGGGCAGGAAGACGGCGGACACCCCGTGGTTGGAGGGCGCCCACGCGGCCCCGCCGTCCCGTGAGCGGAACACCCCCGCCGTCGACACCGCGACCGTCAGCGCGTCCGGGTCGCGCGGGTCGGTGACGACGGTGTGCACGGCCTCGCCGCCCCCGCCGGGCACCCACTTCGAGCGGGTCGGGTGCTCCCAGAGCGGACGGACCAGCTCGAAGGACTCGCCGCCGTCCGCCGACCGGAAGAGCGCGGCCGGCTCGGTCCCCGCGTACACGACGTCGGGGGAGTGCTCCGGTGCCGGGTGCAACTGCCAGACCCGCTCCAGGGAGGCCTCCGTGTCCTCGGGGAACCTCACCGCGGGGCGGGCCGGTTCGGTCCAGGTCCTGCCGAGGTCGTCGGAGTGGAAGACGGAGGGGCCCCAGTGCGCGCTGTCCCCGCCCGCGAGGAGGCGCGGGGTCGGCCGCCGGGTGTCGATGGCGACCGAGTACACCGCCTGCGCGGGGAAGCCGGGATCGTCGAACTCCCATCGTCCGTCGCGCCTCCGGCCGATGAAGAGGCCCTTGCGGGTGCCTACGGTGAGGAGCACGTCGGGCATGGCTGCCACCTCCAGGACGCCGTTGTCACTGATACGGGCCAGTCTGCACCCGGCCACCGACAACGACCCCCGGAGACACTCCCGGCCCGCCCGGCGCTCAGATCGCCCAGGCGTACTGCGGCGGCGCGGGGGTCCGCGCGCCCAGTTCACGGGCGGCGCGGCGGGGCCAGGAGGCGTCGCGCAGCAGCTCGCGGCCGAGCAGGACCACGTCGGCCTCGCCGTTGGCGAGGATCTTCTCGGCCTGCTCGCTCTCGGTGATCAGGCCGACGGCGCCGACGGGCAGCCCGGTCTCGGCCCTGACGCGGGCGGCGAAGGGCACCTGGTAGCCGGGGCCCACCGGGATCTCGGCCGGTCCGCCGTTGCCGCCGCTGGAGACGTCGAGGAGGTCGACGCCGTGCTCGCGCAGCAGGGCGGCGAAGCGCACGGTCTCGTCGACCGTCCAACCCCGCTCCTCCAGCCAGTCGGTGGCGGAGATCCGGAAGAGGAGGGGCAGTTCCTCGGGCCAGACGGCGCGCACGGCGTCGACGACCTCCAGGGCGAGACGGGTGCGGTTCTCGAACGGGCCGCCGTAGGCGTCCGTGCGGCGGTTGCTGTGCGGGGAGAGGAACTCGCCGATGAGGTAGCCGTGGGCTCCGTGCACCTCCAGGACCTCGAACCCGGCCGCCAGGGCGCGTCGGGCCGCGTCCGCGAACTGCCCGGTGATCTCCCGGATGCGCTCCACGGTCAGTTCGGTCGGCACGGGGTGGCCCTCGGCGAACTCGACCGGGCTGGGGCCGACGGGCTGCCAGCCCTCGGCCGGACCGACCGGGCCGCGGCCCACCCAGGGGCGTTCGGTGGAGGCCTTGCGTCCGGCGTGCCCGATCTGGATGCCGGGCACGGTGCCGTGCTCCTTGAGGAAGCCGGAGATGCGCCGCAGTCCCTCGATCTGGGTGTCGTTCCAGAGGCCGAGGTCGGCCGGGCTGATGCGGCCCTCGGGGGAGACGGCGGTCGCCTCGACGAGGATCAGTCCGGCGCCGCCGGTGGCGCGGGCCGCGTAGTGCGCGAAGTGCCAGTCGTGGGCGACGCCCGCGTTCGGTCCGCTCGTCTCCGCCGAGTACTGGCACATGGGCGCCATCCAGACCCGGTTGGGCACGGTCAGGGACCGCAGGGTGTACGGCTCGAACAGGGCGACGCTCATGACGGACTCCGTTTCGGGATGCCTCGAAGGTGCTCGTACGATACTCATCGTAGTACGGCGCCTGTCAAACTACGAGAGCTCTCGTACAATGGGCGCATCCCGGATGAAGTGGAGCCGCCGCCATGACGACCACCACCAGCCCGCGCGTCCTCGAGCACCCCGCGCGCGACCAGATCCGCCTCGAAGAGGTGCTGCACGCCCTCTCGGACGCCGTGCGCCTGCGGATCGTGCGGGACCTGGCGCGCGAGGAGACCGAGCTCAGCTGCTCGTACTTCGACCTCCCGGTGACCAAGTCCACGACCACGCACCACTTCCGGGTGCTCCGCGAGAGCGGCGTGATCCAGCAGATGTACCAGGGCACGACCAAGCTCAACTGCCTGCGCAGGAGCGACCTCGACGCCCTCTTCCCCGGCCTCCTCGACTCCGTCCTGGCCGCCGCCGGCGCCCAGGCGGGGCGCGAGGGGGAGACGGCCTGACGGCCGGCCCCCCTCCTCCCCGGCCGCGCCTACAGGGAGCGCATCCGGTTGATCTCCGAGGTCTGCTGGGCGATCACGTCGTTCGCCATCTCCTCCACGAGGACGTTGTTCCCCTCGCTCAGCACCTCGGCCGCCATCGTCACGGCCCCCTCGTGGTGCGCGATCATCAGCTTCAGGAAGAGCTCGTCGAAGGCCTCGCCCTTCGCGCCCCGCAGCTCCTCCAGCTGGGCCTCGGTCGCCATGCCCGGCATCGCGTGGTGATCGTGCGCGCCCTGCGCGCGCGGACCACCGTTGTTTTTCAGCCAACCTTCCATCGCGTCGATCTCCGGTCCCTGCGCCGCCGCGATCCGCGCGGCCACCTTCCTCACCTGGGGCGAGGACGCCCGTCCCGGGACCAGCGCCGTCATCGTCAGGGCCTGTCGGTGGTGCGCGGTCATCATCTGCACGTAGCGGAAGTCCGCGCCGTTCGGGCTCTCGTCGGGAAGCAGTCGCGCGGCCTCCTCGGGGGACACCCGCCGGGCCGGTTCCCCCGGCTTTCCCGGTGCCACCACCTCGTGGCCGGCCGAGGCCCCGGCCCGCGGAGCGCCCTGGTGGGGGGTCGACTCGCAGGCACCCAGGGCGAGTGCGGCGAGGACGGACAGGGCCGCGGCGGCGACGGCACGCTGACGGCGGATCAACAACGCGACCTCCAGGGGTTCTTGCGGGGGCAGTGACCGTTCCTAGCACTTTTCTCGGGGGGACCGATCAAAAACCTTCATTACGGCTGTGTTGCCATCTGTTGAGATGTGCACGCCACGGAAGATACTGCCGGGGAGCAACACCCGTTCAAAGCTGAACGGATACCAGGGAGGACGGAGTGACTTCGTTGCGTACCCCGCGTACCACGTCCGACACGCGTGACCCGCGTGCCCGGCTCAGACGTCCGGGTGTGGCATCCGCCGCCGCCGGGCTGCTGGCCACACTGCTCGCGGCAGGCCCCGCGGCCGCCGTCCCCGACCCCGGAGACGCCGGCCCCGCACAGGGCGCGGTCTCCTCGCAGCAGGCGGCCGAGGCGCGCTCCGCCATCCGGAGCGGCGAGATACCCGGCGTGGACGAGATCGTCCACAGCAAGAACATCGAGCACCTCGCGAACGTCCCCAAGGACGCCCTCCAGAGCCTGAACACGGACCTGGCGTTCCAGGGCAAGTACGCCTTCGCCGGCAACTACGACGGCTTCCGGATCTACGACATCAGCAACCCGAAGGCCCCGAAGACCGTCGCGCAGGTCCTCTGCCCGGGCTCCCAGAACGACGTCTCCGTCTCCGGGAACCTCCTCTTCCTCTCCACCGACTCCTCCCGGAGCGACAACTCGTGCGCCAGCACGACGCAGCCCGCCTCGGTGAAGGAATCCTGGGAGGGCATGAAGATCTTCGACATCAGCGACATCGCCAACCCGAAGTACGTCGCCGCCGTCGAGACCGCCTGCGGTTCCCACACCCACACGATCCTGCCCAAGGGCAAGAACGTGTACGTCTACGTCTCCTCCTACTCGCCCAACGCGGCCTTCCCCGACTGCCAGCCCCCGCACGACGGCATCTCCGTCATCAAGGTGCCCCGCAAGGCGCCCGAGAAGGCGGCGGTCGTGGGCTTCCCCGTCCTCTTCCCGGGCGAGGGCCCGGACGGCGGCGGCAACCCGGGCTCACCCACCAACCCGGGCGTCTCCAAGACCACGGGCTGCCACGACATCACCGTGCTGCCGGAGAAGGACCTCGCGGCCGGCGCCTGCATGGGCGACGGCATCCTCTTCGACGTCGAGGACCCCGAACACCCGCGGGTGATCGACCGGGTCCAGGACAACGTCAACTTCGCGTTCTGGCACTCCGCGACCTTCAACCAGAAGGCGAACAAGGTCGTCTTCACCGACGAGCTGGGCGGCGGCGGCGCCGCCACCTGCAACGCCGAGGTCGGCCCGAACCGGGGCGCCGACGGCATCTACGACATCGTCGGCAAGGGCGACAGGCGCAAGCTCGTCTTCCGCAGCTACTTCAAGATCCCGCGCCACCAGGCCGACACCGAGAACTGCGTCGCCCACAACGGCTCGCTGATCCCGGTCAAGGGCAAGGACCTCATGGTCCAGGCCTGGTACCAGGGCGGCGTCTCCGTCTGGGACTTCACCGACTCCTCCGCTCCGAAGGAGATCGCCTACTTCGAGCGCGGCCCGCTGTCCACCACCGCCATGACGACGGGCGGCTCGTGGTCCGCGTACTACTACAACGGCCTCATCTACTCGAACGACATCGCCAAGGGCTTCGACGTGCTGAAGCTCTCCGACCGCCGTACGGATCCGGCGAAGCGGATCCGGATGGACGAGCTCAACGTCCAGACCCAGCCGGACTACTTCGACTTCGACGACTGACCGGCGGCGGGACGGCCGACCGACGGCCCGAGCGCCGGCGTGCCGCCGGGCGGACCCCCGCCCGGCGGCACGCCCGCCTCCCAGTCCAGCCCGTACCGCTGGAACAGCTCCGACCGCAGGCGCGCCAGCGGCATCGGAGCCCCCGGCAGCAGCACCGCCACCACCGAGCCCATCAGCAGGGCGCGCAGCAGCGGGTAGTCCGTGTCCACGTCCGTGGAGCCGTACCGCGTGACCGTGTCCCGCAGCAGGAACGCCAGGCGCTGCTGCTCCTCGCACTGCACGAACCCGTCCGCCTGCAGGATGCCCGCCATGTGGGTCCGCATCAGGGTGGGCCGGGTCACCGCGAGCCCCAGGATCGCGTCGATCGCCCGCGCCAGCCGCTCGCGGCCGTCCTCCGTGCGCGGCTCCCGTTCCAGCGCCTCCTCCAGGGTGAGGTGCATCAGCCGGTGCACCGCCGCCTGGAGGAGCACGTGCTTGCCGGGGAAGTAGTACGAGATCAGCCCCCGCGCCGTACCGGCCCGCTCCGCGATGTCGCCGAGCGTGGTCGCCTCGTAACCGTGGGCGTCGACCAGCTCTACGGTGGCCTGGAGAATCCGCTCCCGCGACCTGCGCCGAAGCTCTTCATTGACCGATGGGCTACGCGGGGACATGCTGGACTCCTGCGTTGACTGGCTGCCGGCCAATATACTCGGCGCATCTCGTCGGCATGCCCGTGTGGCATGCCGCCGGGGACGCCGTCTGTTCTGGGCGACACGGGGGATCGTCCAGAACAGGCGGCTTCATCGTCCTTCTCCCATTCTGCTCCCGCCGCTCCCCGCGCCGCCGTCGTCGTCCCCGGGGGAGCGCCGCTCCGCTCCGCGCCGCTCGCTCCACCGGTACGCGAGCACCGCCGTCGCCACGCAGCACCAGCCGAGCAACCAGCCCCCGACGACGTCCGAGGGCCAGTGCACGCCCAGGTAGACCCGCGTCCAGCCGACCCCCAGGACCGAGACGAGGGCGGCGCCCGCCAGGGTGCCCCAGCCGCGCCACTCGTCCCGCCAGTGCAGGGCGAGGACCCACAGCAGCAGTCCGCAGGTGACCGTCGCCGTCATCGCGTGACCGGAGGGGAAGGCGGCGTACCGCGCCGAGTCGACCGGGTGGGCCCACTCGGGCCGCTCCCGCCCCACCAGGGACTTGAGGGCCTGCTGGAGCCCGACGGCCAGCAGGCTCGTCGCGACCACCCACAGGGCCGTCCGCAGCTCCCGCCGCCACCACAGGAGCACCGCGGCGGCGGCGGCCAGGGCGCGCATCGTCCACGGGTCCCACACCCAGTCCGTGAGGACGCGGTTGACGTGGGTGAAGCCGGGGTGGGCGAGGGCGCTGCGGTGGAGCGCCTCGGCGACCGAACGGTCGAAGGAGAGCAGTGGCGGCCATCCCACCGCGACGAGCACGAGCAGAGCCAGGGCCAGGACTCCGGAGACCACGGCGGAGGAGCGCATGCGCCGATCCTGCCCGACGATCCGCCCCGCACGGCCCTCCACGCGACCCGTGCGCGTCGCCGCCGGGGCCCCGTACGCCGTGCGCGCCGTCATGGGGCCCCCGTCTGTCGTGCGCGCCTCATGGGAGCCCCCGTCTGTCGTGCGCGCCGTCACCGGTCGCTATCCCAGTGCGCTGAGCGCCGGGACGAAGGCCACCAGCACGGGGACCACGGGCACCAGGGACGCGACCGCCGTCAGGCGGAGCCGGCGCCCGGCGGTGAGGCGGGGGGCCGCGGTGAGCAGCCGGTTCACCCGCTGCGGCAGATCGGCGTCGGTCGCCGGACCGGGGCCGAAGACGCCCCGGTCCTCGTTGAGTTCGACCAGTGCGAGCGCGATCGTCAGCCGTCCGAAGCGGCGCGAGGCCACGTCGTCGGCGGCCAGCTCCACCAGACGGTGCATCTCCTCGCGGAAGGCCGCGAAGACCGGGATCCCCGGGAACCCGGCGGCCAGGGCCGCCGAGGAGTGCAGCAGCCAGTCGTGCCGCGCCCGGGCGTGGCCCTGCTCGTGCGCCAGGACCGCGTCCAGCTGGCGCCCCTTCAACCGGCGCAGCGCCGCCGTCGTGACGACCAGCCGGGGCGCGGAGCCGGCCATCCACCAGGCGTCCGCCCGCTCGCCCTCCAGCACGACGAGCCGCTCGCTGCCCGGCCGCTCGCCGGGCAGCAGGGGTGCGCGGACGAGCAGGTCGCAGCGGCGGCGACGGCGCCGGGCGCGGGCCCGGCCGATCTCCCGGCCCAGCATCGCCCCGGACCAGAGGCCGCCGGCCGCCAGCGCCACCGCGAGCACCGCCGACCAGGGCCCGGACGTGCCGAGTTCGTACGCGTCGACCACCGCGCGCGGCGCACCCGCGAAGACCTGTCCCCGCACGGCCTTCCACGCCGCGGACGCGCTGAACGTCATGGAGAGCGCGAAGCTGACCAGCACCGCGGCCACCACGCACTGCCACACCCACAGGGCCACCACGGGTTCTCGCTCCACCCAGTCGGCCCGGGACAGCAGCCGGGGGGCCGCGACGGCGGCCAGGACGCCGAGCAGGAACAGCGCGAGGGAGACCCACATGGGCGTCAGCCTATGAGCGCGGTACTCGCCGGGGGTACGGGCACGGACGGCAAGTGACGTACGCCACGGTTTGGTTGGCCGGAAGCCGCTGTCGCCGGGCCGGATCCCGCGAGGTCCTCGGAATCGTCACAGGGTCACCAGCATGGCGAGCATCGCGAGGGCCATCGAGAGCCGGCAGGCGTGCGCCAGCTCCGGCCGGGCCGCCCAGTCGCCCCCGCCGCCGACGGCCGTCCGGGCCGCGCCCGCGCCGCTCCCGGCGGCCGCCACCGGGACGAGCCGGACCCCCGAGCGGAGCACGTACGCCACGTAATAGAGGAGGAGCCCGGTCGTGAGCACGGGTATGCCGCCCGTCGCTCCCGCCGTGTGCCCCGCGTGCGCCCCCGCCGCGCCGGGCGCCGCCATCGCCACCGCCATGTAGACCATGGCGAGCGAGCCCACCAGGTGGTGCAGGTGGTGACCGCCGCGCCGGGCCGCCAGGAGGCCGTGCAGCGCCGCCGCGCCGAACACCGCCGCGTACACCGCCCAGCCCCACTCCGGCGGGGTCAGGACCGCGGCCGGCAGCGCCATGGCCGCCATCCCGAATCCCATCACCGCCTCGCCGACCGCGGCCCCCCGCTCCTCACCGGCGCAGGCGCGCGTCCGCAGCAGGCAGTACACGCCCGTCGCCGCGCACAGCGCGACCAGCAACCACCCGGACAGAGCCGGTCCGTGCACGGCACACCTCCCCCTCGACGCCGTCCCCTCCAGGGAGGAATGCCCGCCTCCCGGCGCCGCACGCGGGCGCACGGGCGCGCACGGGTGTACGAGGGGAGCGAAGGAGGCGCGCGTTAGGCTCGGGACGATCGCGCACGCCGATCGTCAGCGCCCGAGGGGAGCCCCGTTACATGGACACCGCCACGTCCCAGGAGACCGGCCGGATCAGCTACCGCGAAGCGGTCCTCGACGACGTCCCGGCACTCGTCCCGCTCGTGGAGTCGGCCTACCGGGGCGACGCCAGCCGGGGCGGCTGGACGACGGAGGCGGACCTCCTCCAGGGGCAGCGCACCGACCCCGAGGGCGTGGCCGCGGTCATCACCGCCCCCGGCAGCCGGCTCCTGGTCGTCGAGCGGGACGGCGATCCGGTCGCCTGCTGCCAGCTGGAGCACCGGGGCGAGGTCGCCTACTTCGGCATGTTCGCGGTCCGCCCGGAGCTCCAGGGCGCGGGCCTGGGCAAGCAGATCATCGCGGAGGCCGAGCGCCGGGTGCGCGAGCTGTGGGACGTGCGGGAGATGCACATGACGGTGATCTCCGTGCGCGAGGAGCTGATCGCCTGGTACGAGCGGCGCGGTTACCGGCGCACGGGCCGGATGACCCCCTTCCCCTACGGCGACGAGCGCTTCGGCCTGCCCCAGCGGGACGATCTGGAGTTCGAGCTGCTGATCAAGCCGCTGAGCTGATCCGTCCGGCGGAAGGGCGGCCTCGACCCTGACCGACAGGAAAAACTTCTGTCGTCAGGGGGGTCCCACAGGATAATTTCTCTTGCCTCCCCTTGTGAGAGTGAAGCGTCAACGGTTACGTTGTCTTGACGCAAGGTTCTCCTGTGGAGGAAGAGGCATGACGGAAATTCTTGTGCAGGACGTGACCGGTGGGGGGATATCCACCGAATCCCGTGTGATCGACCACCCGGCCTGGACCGAGCTCAAGAACGCCGTGGAGGAGATCCGTCCCTGGCAGTCCGCGGACGGCTCCATCGACCTCGAGGCCGAGGGCGCGCCCGCCCGCGCGCTCGTCGAGCTGACCGTGGACCGCCTGGTCGCGGCCGTCGAGCAGCTCTCCCCGCTCGTCCCGCACGACGGCGCCTACCACCGCGCCCTCGTCGCGGACCTGCGCAAGTGGGTCGAGAGCGGCTTCGCCGTGCCGGACTTCCTGGACTCCCTCATGGAGTTCCACCCGGCCGCCGGCCGCGCCGACGGGCTCCAGCACCTCGTGCTCTTCCCGATGTACACGCAGAACGGCAACCTGGATCGCAACTTCGAGGCCGTCGTGCTCCGCATGGTCTGGCCGGAGTGGCTCTCCGAGCTGGAGCGCACCCGCTACGACAACCCGGGCTTCTGCGGCATCACCTTCGAGGACTTCACCGCCGGGTACGACACCAACTCGGCCGTCCTCTTCCCGGAGACCGTCGCCGTCCGCGAGGTCCCGGAGCGCTTCACCTGGGGCGGCATCTTCTGCGACCGCGAGGCCGCGCGCTTCCGCAAGGTCACCGAGGCCGCGGTCGACACCCTCGGCGTGAAGCTCCCCGAGGACATCGCCGTCATGCTCGGCGACCAGAACCGCTGCCAGCAGGCCTTCGCCCTCTGGGACCTGGTCCACGACCGCGCCCACAGCCGCGGCGACCTGCCCTTCGACCCCTTCATGATCAAGCAGCGCCAGCCGTTCTGGATGTACGGCCTGGAGGAGCTCCGCTGCGACCTCACCGCCTTCAAGGAGGCCGTGAAGCTGGAGGCCGAGGGCAACGGGCACGGCCGTGACGTGCAGTACGCCGTCCTCTTCGACCGGATGTTCCGCTTCCCGCTCACCGGCGACCGCGTCCGCAACTACGACGGTCTGGGCGGCCAGCTCCTCTTCGCGTACCTCCACAAGAACGACGTGGTGCGCTGGACGGACAACATCCTCACGATCGACTGGGACCGCGCGCCCGAGGTCACCAACCGCCTCTGCTCCGAGATCGAGACCCTCTACCGCGAGGGCATCGACCGCCCGAAGCTGGTCCACTGGTTCAAGGCGTACGAGTTCGTCTCCACCTACCTCGCCCCGCACCCGGGCTCGAAGTGGGCCAAGGGTCCCGACGCCCTCGACCTCTCCCTGCCGCCCCGCAAGCTCGTCGACGACGTGCTTCCGGACGAGTTTCCGCTCAGCATGTTCTTTGAGGCCCTCGCCAAGAAGCTGAAGGGCGTGATCGCCGACACCAAGGGGATCACCGCCGCCGACGTCCCGGACACCGAGCGGGCCGCCGCGTGAGCGACCTCACCGAGAACACCGAGGAGGCGCCCATGATCGCCAACGGAAACGGCGGGCCGCTCGACGGCGCCGTCATCGCGGTCGCCGGCGCGGCCGGTCCCGCCGGTCGCGCGGCGCTGCTGCGCCTCGCCGAGGCGGGCGCGACGGTCGTCGCCTCCGACGCCGACCCGGCACGCCTCGCGGAGGCCGTCGACGCCGCCCGCTACGCGCACGGCGGGGCCAAGGTCGTCGGCGACACGGTCGACCTCCTCGACCTGGACGCCACGCGCGACTGGGCGGCGAAGACCGAGAAGGAGTTCGGCCGGATCGACGGCCTGGTGCACCTCGTCGGCGGCTGGCGCGGCGCGCCCTCCTTCGCGGAGGCCGACCTCCGGGACTGGGACTTCCTGGAGAAGCTCCTGATCCGTACGGTCCAGCACACCTCGCTCGCCTTCCACGACGGGCTGCTGCGCGCCGGCGGCCGCGGACGGTACGCGCTGATCAGCCAGTCCGGCGCGTCCAAGCCGGTCGCCAACAACGCCGCGTACAACGCGGGCAAGGCGGCCGCCGAGGCCTGGACCCTCGCCATGGCCGACTCGTTCCGCAAGCTGGGGGGCGACGAGGGACCGCAGGCGGCGGCTGCCATCCTGGTGATCAAGGCATTGGTGCACGACGCGATGCGCGCCGAGCGACCCAACGCGAAGTTCGCGGGCTTCACCGACGTCAAGGACCTGGCCGAGGAGATCGCCGGGCTCTGGGACAAGCCCGCCCAGGAAGTGAATGGACAGCGTCTGTGGCTGACCCCCAAGCCGTGACCGCGGCACTCGGCCCCAGGACCGACGCACGTCGTCACCACGACCCGTCGGTCCGGGGCTTCGCCAGCGACAACTACGCCGGCGCCCACCCCGAGGTCCTCGCGGCCCTCGCCCTCGCCAACGGCGGCCACCAGGTCGCCTACGGCGAGGACCAGTACACCGAGCACCTCCAGCGGATCATGCACAGCCACTTCGGCCCCACGGCCGAGGCCTTCCCGGTCTTCAACGGCACCGGGGCGAACGTGACGGCCCTCCAGGCGCTCACCGACCGCTGGGGCGCCGTGATCTGCGCCGAGACCGCCCACATCAACGTGGACGAGGGCGGCGCGCCGGAGCGGATGGGCGGCCTCAAGCTGCTCACCGTCCCGACCCCGGACGGCAAGCTCACCCCCGAGCTGATCGACCGGCAGGCCTGGGGCTGGGAGGACGAGCACCGGGCGATGCCCCAGGTCGTCTCGATCACCCAGAACACGGAGCTCGGCACCGTCTACACGGTGGAGGAGATCCGCGCGATCGTGGAGCACGCCCACGCCAGGGGCATGAAGGTGCACCTCGACGGGGCCCGGATAGCCAATGCGGCCGCCTCGCTGGACGTGCCGATGCGCGCGTTCACCAACGCGGTCGGCGTGGACGTGATCTCGTACGGCGGCACGAAGAACGGCATGCTCTTCGGCGAGGCCGTCGTCGTGCTCAACCCCGACGCGGTCAGCCACATGAAGCACCTGCGCAAGCTGTCCATGCAGCTCGCCTCGAAGATGCGCTTCGTGTCGGCGCAGCTGGAGGCCCTCCTCTCGAAGGACCTGTGGCTGCGCAACGCCCGCCACTCGAACGCGATGGCCCAGCGCCTCGCCTTCGGGGTGCGCGAGCTCGACGGGGTGGAGATCCTCTACCCGGTGCAGGCCAACGCGGTCTTCGCCCGCCTTCCGCAGGAGGTGTCGCGACGCCTGCAGGAACGCTTCCGCTTCTACTTCTGGGACGAGGCCGCCGGCGACGTCCGCTGGATGTGCTCCTTCGACACCACGGAGGACGACGTGGACGCCTTCCTCCAGGCGCTGAAGGAAGAACTGGCCCGTTAGCGTCGCGCGCAGGGACATGCGCGTATAAATATACGGCCGGACGGAAAGTTATTGACTCCGTCCGGCCGTCTTCATAGGGTCGTCCCGCAGGGAACTCATCCAGCAGGACCCCGACATCAACGCGTACCTCGCGGCGAGCGAGGCCGTCGACCATGAGCACCCGCTCGTCAGGGAGGTGTCCGACCGCCTCGCCGACGCCCACCCCGACGCATGCGCATACGCCGAAGCGGCCTTCGTGCACGTCCGCGACACCATCCCGCACTCCATGGACTCCGGCGATCCCCGCGTCACCTGGCGCGCCTCGGACGTCCTGGAGCGGCGCACCGGCATCTGCTACGCCAAGTCCTTCGCGTACGCCGCGCTCCTGCGGGCCCGGGGCGTCCCCGCGGCCCTCTGCTACCAGAGGCTCACCGAGGACGACGGCTCGGACCCGGCGGTCCACGGCCTGGTCGCCGTCCTGCTGCCCGGCGAGAGCACCTGGGCACGCCAGGACGCGCGGGGGAACAAGCCGGGCGTCGACGCCCGCTTCTCGCTGGGGGAGGAGCGGCTGGCCTGGCCCGTACGGCCGGAACTCGGCGAGGTGGACTACCCCGAGCTGTACGCCGAGCCGCACCCGGCCGTCCTGGGCGCCCTGAAGGCCGCCCCGGACCGCGCGCACCTCGACCGGACGCTGCCCACGGAGCTCTGACCCCCCGCGGCGGCGAAGCGGTTCCGTCAGCCGGCTTCCTTGACCTGCGCCGGCGTCGGGGCCGTACCGCCCAGGTGGGCGGGCACCCACCAGGTGTCGCCCGCGTCCTTGGGGCGGACCGGGTAGGCGCGCTGCGCGGCCTCCAGGAGCTCCTGGACGCGCTCGCGCAGCCGCCGCGTGATCGCGCCCGCGTACTGGTCGGCGGGCGCCTCGACCGGCTCGCCGACGCGGATGGTCACCGGGATGTGGCTCCGCTTGAAGTTACGCGGCCGGCCCTTCGTCCACAGCCGCTGGGTGCCCCACAGCGCCATCGGGATCAGCGGGACGCCCGCCTCCTGCGCCAGGCGCGCCGCGCCCGTCTTGAAGCCCTTCAGCGTGAAGGACTGCGAGATGGTCGCCTCGGGGAAGACGCCGATGATCTCGCCGGCCCGCAGCGACTCCAGGGCGTGCCGGTAGGCGTGCTCGCCCTGGGCGCGGTCCACCGGGATGTGCTTCATGCCGCGCATGAGCGGCCCCGAGATCCTGTGCTTGAAGACCGAGTCCTTCGCCATGAAGCGGACCAGGCGCTTCTGGGGGAGGGTCGCGAGCCCGGTGAAGATGAAGTCCAGATAGCTGATGTGGTTGCTCACGAGCACCGCCCCGCCGGTGCGCGGGATGTTTTCCGAACCCTGCGTGTCGATCTTCAGGTCGAGCGCCTTGAACATGGTCAGAGCGGCGCCGATGACCGGTCGATAGACGAGTTCTGCCATCGGAGAGGAACCTCTTCTTCGTGTGCCAGGAGCGGGTTCTCCCGGCGAAGTTACGCGGCCGTAGGTTTTCGGCTTTGGGCAGATCGTGCCCCATGTGCGGCCCCGTGACCAGTCCAGACGGCTTCGTACGGGGAGATTCTCGTCACTCGCGGTGGTCGTGGCGGGAATCGATCGGCTCCGTGCGACGCTGCACCTGGGGAACGGGAGAGCGAAGGGGAGTGGAATGACCGAGGTTCTGGGGCCGGAGGTGCTCGGCGCCGCACTGGGGGAGAGGGCCACCCTCGTGCAGTTCTCGACGGCCTTCTGCCAGCCCTGCCGGGCCACCCGCCGCACCCTCGCCGAGGTCGCCGCCATGGTGCCGGGCGTGGGGCACGTGGAGATCGACGCCGAGGAGCGCCTCGACCTCGTGCGCGAGCTCGGCATCGACCGCACCCCCACCGTCCTCGTCCTCGACGCCACCGGGCGCGTCGTCCGCAGGGCCGCCGGACAGCCCCGCAGGGCGGACGTCATCGCCGCGCTCGGCCGGGCCGTCTGACGTCGTGACACCGCCCCGGACCGAACCGCCTGACGTCGTGACACTTCTCCCACATCCCGGTACGCACTTGACTGCACCGTCCACCGATCGTCACCCTGACGGAGTGCCCACGGAACTCCTTCTCTACGGCCGGGCCCACGTGGACCTGGCCCGCAACGCGAGCGCGCGCTGTCCGGGTGTCTGACCACTCCAGGACCCCTTTCATGACGCCCTCGCAGAAGGACCACTCCATGACGGTCTCACCGGACCTCCGCCTCGGTGCCGTTCCCACGATCGGCGCACCCCGACAGGCCTCCCCCGACCTGCTCCGCTCGGTCTTCCGCCGGCACGCTGCCGGCGTCGCGGTCGTCACCGCGCACGGCGAGCGGCCCGTCGGTTTCACCGCCACCTCGCTCAACTCCGTCGCCGCCGAGCCCCCGCTGGTCTCCTTCGGGGTGGGCACGGGCTCCTCCAGCTGGCCCGTGGTCTCCGAGGCCGAGTTCATCGGCGTCCACATACTCGGCGAGCACCAGCAGGAACTCGCGGCCACCTTCGCGCGCAGCGGCGCCGACCGCTTCGGCGAGGGCACCCGCTGGAGCGTCGGCCCCGAGGGCGTGCCGGTCCTCGACGGCGTCCTCGCCTGGCTGGTCTGCCGGGTGGTGGCCCGCGTTCCCGCGGGGGACCACCGGATCGTCATCGCGCAGGCGGTCGCCGGAGACCCGGACGGGGCGGGCCGGCCGCTGCTCTACCACCACGGCCGCTTCAACGCGCTGCGCGACTGAGAGTTCCCGTGCGCGCCGCTCTCCGCGCGTTGGCAAGGTCACATGCCTGAGCGCTTGCTCACTGGTAACGGACTGGGTGTACTGACGAGTAATATTTCGGTCGGGGCGTCCGGCGCCCCGACCGGAAACCCGCCCTTCAGGCGCCTATGCTGCGAGCAACAAGGCAGCCCAGTTATGACGATGCAGTAGGAGAGCCGGCGTGAGCTTGAGGATCGTTGTCTGTGTGAAGTACGTGCCCGACGCCACCGGCGACCGGCACTTCGCCGATGACCTGACGGTGGACCGCGACGACGTCGACGGCCTGCTGTCGGAGCTCGACGAGTACGCGGTCGAGCAGGCGCTCCAGATCTCCGAGGAGGCCGACGACGCCGAGGTCACCGTCCTCACCGTCGGTCCCGAGGACGCCAAGGACGCGCTGCGCAAGGCGCTGTCCATGGGCGCCGACAAGGCCGTCCACGTCGAGGACGACGACCTGCACGGCACCGACGTCATGGGCACCTCGCTGGTGCTCGCCAAGGCGATCGAGAAGATCGGCTACGACGTCGTCATCGCCGGCATGGCCTCCACCGACGGCACCATGGGCGTCCTCCCGGCCATCCTCGCCGAGCGCCTGGGCGTCCCGCAGGTCACCCTGCTCTCCGAGGTCTCCGTCGAGGACGGCGTCGTGAAGGGCCGCCGTGACGGCGACAGTGCCTCCGAGCAGCTGGAGGCCTCGCTTCCGGCCGTCGTCTCCGTGACGGACCAGTCGGGCGAGGCCCGCTACCCGTCCTTCAAGGGCATCATGGCCGCCAAGAAGAAGCCGGTCGAGTCCCTGGACCTCTCCGACCTCGACATCGAGGCCGAGGAGGTCGGCCTGGAGGGCGCGTGGACCGCGGTCGACTCCGCCGCCGAGCGTCCGGCGCGCACCGCGGGCACGATCGTCAAGGACGAGGGCGAGGGCGGCAAGCAGCTGGCCGAGTTCCTCGCGAGCCAGAAGTTCATCTAGCCGCTGGGCTCGCGCGAGCCGCTGAAGTCCGCCCCCTTTTCGTTCGCAGGAGATTGAAGTCCCATGGCTGAGATTCTCGTCTACGTCGACCACGTCGACGGAGCCGTCCGCAAGCCCACCCTGGAGCTGCTGACCCTCGCCCGCCGCATCGGCGAGCCGGTCGCCGTCGCCCTCGGCAACGGCGCCGCCGACACCGCCGCCGTCCTCGGCGAGCACGGTGCCGTGAAGGTCCTGACCGCCGACGCCCCCGAGTTCGCCGACTACCTCGTCGTCCCGAAGGTCGAGGCCCTCCAGGCCGCGTACGAGGCCGTGTCCCCGGCCGCCGTGCTGGTGCCGTCCTCCACCGAGGGCAAGGAGATCGCCGCCCGCCTCGCGGTGCGCATCGGCTCCGGCATCATCACCGACGCCGTGGACCTGGAGGCCGGTGACGAGGGCCCGGTCGCGACGCAGTCCGCGTTCGCCGCCTCCTTCACCACCAAGTCCCGCGTCTCCAAGGGCACTCCGGTCATCACGGTCAAGCCGAACTCGGCCCCCGTGGAGGCCGCCCCGGCCGCCGGCGCCGTCGAGGCGCTCACCGTCTCCTTCTCGGAGAAGGCCCGCGGCACCAAGGTCACCGCCCGCACCCCGCGCGAGTCGACCGGCCGCCCGGAGCTGACCGAGGCCGCGATCGTGGTCTCCGGCGGCCGCGGCGTCAACGGCGCCGAGAACTTCGCGATCATCGAGGCGCTCGCCGACTCGCTCGGTGCCGCCGTCGGCGCCTCGCGCGCCGCCGTCGACGCCGGCTGGTACCCGCACTCCAACCAGGTCGGCCAGACCGGCAAGTCGGTCTCGCCGCAGCTGTACATCGCCTCCGGCATCTCCGGCGCGATCCAGCACCGCGCGGGCATGCAGACCTCGAAGACCATCGTCGCCATCAACAAGGACGCCGAGGCCCCGATCTTCGACCTCGTCGACTACGGCGTCGTGGGCGACCTCTTCGAGGTCGTCCCGCAGCTCACCGAAGAGGTCAAGACCCGCAAGGGCTGATGACCTGCGGTTCTGTCGGTCCCGGGGGCCGCACGGCGATCTGTCGCCGTGCGGCCCCCGGCCGTTTCGGACAACCATTGACGCAGGTCCCGACCGCCCACTAACTTCGCTATACGGATTGTTGATTCCGTGCAGCGGAAAACAGGAGGATGCAGGATGGGTCAGCAGGAGAAGGTGTCGACGAGCCTCGCGGGCGCGGTCAGCGAGGGCATCAGCGCCTCCCTCGCAGCGGTGGACGCCGAGCTCGACCGCCGCTACCCGGGAGACCCGGGCACCCGCCAGCCCGTCCACACCGTCTACGTGCCCGGCAACGTCTTCGACGCCGGCACCATCCGCTCCTGGGGCGACCAGGCCCTCGCCGCCCTCGACGAGCACGCCCCCGACGCCGCCTCCTTCGCCGCCGTCCTCGGCCTCTCCGACGACCTCGCCGAGGACGTCCACGGCCGCGTACGGGCCAAGCTGGAGCGCGAGCCCATCGAGGACCTCCGCGTCGACTTCGAGGACGGCTACGGCGGAAAGGACGCGGCCGCCGAGGACGCGGACGCCGCCCGCGCCGCCCGCCTGATCACCGAGGCGTACGCGAACGGCACCGCCGCCCCGTACATGGGCATCCGGATGAAGTGCATGGAGGCCGCCGTCCGCGACCGCGGCATCCGCACCACCGACGTCTTCCTCACCGGCCTCCTGGAGAACGGAGGCCTCCCCGACGGCCTCGTCCTCACCCTCCCCAAGGTCACCTACCCCGAGCAGGTGACCGCCTTCGTCCGCCTCCTGGAGGCCTTCGAGAAGGCCCACGGCCTCGACGCCGGCCGCCTCGGCTTCGAGATCCAGATCGAGACCAGCCAGTCCATCCTCGCCGCCGACGGCACCGCCGCCGTCGCCCGCATGATCGACGCCGCCGAGGGCCGCGCCACCGGACTGCACTACGGCACCTTCGACTACAGCGCCTGCCTCGGCGTCTCCGCCGCCTACCAGGCCAGCGACCACCCGGCCGCCGACCACGCCAAGGCGATCATGCAGGTCGCAGCCGCCGGCACCGGCGTCCGCGTCTCCGACGGCTCCACCAACGTCCTGCCCGTCGGCTCCACCGAGCACGTCCACGAGGCCTGGCGCCTGCACTACGGCCTCACCCGCCGCGCCCTCTCCCGCGCCTACTACCAGGGCTGGGACATGCACCCCGGCCACATCCCCACCCGCTACGCCGCCGTCTTCGCCTTCTACCGCGAGGGCTTCGAAACCGCCGCCAAGCGCCTCTCCGCCTACGCCAACCACGCGGGCGGCGACGTCATGGACGAGCCCGCCACCGCCAAGGCCCTCTCCTCCTACCTGCTGCGCGGCCTCCAGTGCGGCGCCCTCGACACCGCCGAGGTCGACGCCCTCACCGGCATGACCCGCACCGACCTGGAGCGCTTCGCCGCCCCGCGCCGGGGCGACCTGACGGCGACCGCCCAGTAACCGGTCGCCCACGGGGAGTCCACCGCCGCCCCGTACCCTGGACGCGTCCAACGCAGCCACAGGGAACGGGGCATCGGTGTCATCGGGGGAGTACGAGCGGCTCGCGGGCCGCTACAGAACGGTGCGGCAACTCGGGCGCGGCGGCATGGGCGTCGTCTGGCGCGCGGTCGACGAGGTCCTCGGCCGTGAGGTGGCCGTCAAGGAACTGCGCGCCTACAACGACGCGTCGGGTCCCGAACTGGAGGACCTGAGGCTGCGGATGCAGCGCGAGGCGCGAGCGGCGGCCCGGGTCCGGCACCCCGGGGTCATCGCCGTCCACGACGTGACCGAGCACGAGGGCCGCCCGGTCATCGTCATGGAACTCGTCGACGGCCCCTCCCTCGACGGCGTCCTCGGCGAGCGCGGCACCCTCGGTCCCCGGGAGGCCGCGCGGATCGGCGCCGCCGTCCTGGAGGCGCTGGCCGCCGCGCACGACGCTGGCGTGCTCCACCGCGACGTGAAGCCCGGCAACGTGCTCCTGGACGGCGGGGGCCGGGTCGTCCTCACCGACTTCGGCATCGCCACGATGGACGACCCCGGCGACGGCTCCGCCACCCGTCTGACGCGCAGCGGGGAGATCGTCGGCTCGCTCGACTACCTGGCGCCCGAGCGCGCCCAGGGGCAGCAGCCGGGGCCCGCCTCGGACGTCTGGGCGCTCGGCGCCACCCTGTACGCGGCCGTCGAGGGCACCTCTCCGTTCCGCCGCACCTCCACCTGGCAGACCCTGAACGCCATCGTGGTGGAACCCCTGCCGGAACCCCGTCGCGCCGGTCCCCTCGCCCCGGTCCTGGCCCGGCTCCTCGACAAGGACCCGACCCGGCGCCCGGACGCCCGGACGGCCGCCCGCCTGCTGACCGCGGTCGCGGAGGGACGGGACGCCACGGCACCGGGCGCGGAGGGCGCGCAGGGCGGGCCGGCCGGGGTGCCCGGCGCCACCGGCCCGTGGCCCACGGCCGTCGACGCCCCGGCAGCGGGCCCGGACGCGCCGTCCTCGGCGCCGGGCACGACGGCCGCGGGCCCCGGCGCGTCGCCCTCGGCCCCGGACGTCCGGCCCGGCGGCCCCGACACGCCGCTCCCCGGTGCCCCGCACCTGTGGGCGCCCACCCGGCACGACGCCGTACCGCACCGCCCCGAGGGTTTCGGACCGGTCGTGCCGCCGGTCGTCGGAGCGGCCGTGGGCGCGCCCGGGCCGGCCGTCCCCGGCGGTCCGGTGCCGATGTCCGGGACGCAGGCGGGGCCCGTGGCGTACGGCGCCGGTGCCGCGCCGACGAGGCGCTCGGCCACCCACGGGCGGTCCGGGCGGAACCGCTCGGGCGCCCTGGTCGCCGCGGCGGCCGCGGGCGTCCTGCTGGTCGGCGGCGGCGTCACGTACGCCCTGGTCGGCCGGGACGGCGGCCCGGAGCAGGGGCAGCAGGCCGCCGGCCGGTCGCCGACGGGCCCGGGCGCCGACCCCGGTCGGGTCCTCGATCCGGGAGCGGTCGGGTCGGGAGCACCCGCCGCCAAGGGCCCGTCCGGGTCCGCGAAGCCCTCCGAGGGGCACACGGGGAAGCCGTCGTCCGCGAACCCGAGCCGGTCCTCGTCCTCGTCCCCTTCCTCCTCGTCCCCTTCCTCCTCGTCTTCCTCCTCCTCGCACTCGTCCCCGTCCCCGTCGAGGACGACCAGGGCGCCGGTGCCCGGCGGGACGACCGGTGGCGGCCCGGGCACGACGGGCGGCGGCGACGCGTCCCCGAGCCCCGCGTCCGGCGGCTGCGCTTCCATCGGCGGCGGGAAGTACGACTGCCAGGTGTGGCGCACCGAGAAGACGTACCGTCACGACGGCGGCGAGATGGGCGTCCTGAACGCCGGCACGAACTACTTCTACTGCCAGGTCGACCTGGGCCGCCGCGAGACGTACGGCCGATGGACCAACGTCTGGTGGGCCAGGACCGACGACGACAGCGGCAACACCAACGTGTACTTCAGCGTCGTCTACCTCAAGGGCGGAGCCGACGACCGGCCCGTGCCGGGTCTTCCGGTCTGCTGAACGGACCGCCGGTCACCCCGTCGGGTGCCCGGCCCGGCCGTACGGAGCCGGGCCGGGCGTCAGCCCTCGGCCGGGGGCACCTCGCCCGAGCCGCGGGCGGTCAGGCGGGTGTCCAGGACCACCGTGGCCGGCGGCTCGTCGGCCCCCTCCAGGCGGCGGAAGAGCCGTTCCGCCGCCGTCCGGCCGAGCGCGGCCGCGTCCTGGGCGACGACCGTGATGCCCAGCAGGTCGGCGAGCTCGATGTCGTCGAAGCCGACCAGGGCGACCGGGCGTTCACGGCCGGCGAGGACCCGTACGGCGGTGACCGTCACCCGGTTGTTGCCCGCGAACAGCGCCGTCACCGGCTCGGGCCCGGAGAGCATCGCCCCGGCCGTTCTCGCCACCCGCTCCGGATCGGTCGGACCGAGCGACACCCACGCCTCGGCCACGTCGAGGCCCGCGTCCTCCATCGCCGCCCGGTAGCCCCGCAGCCGCTCCTTCGCGGTGTGGATGCCGGGCCGGTCGGCGATGAAGCCGATCCGCCGGTGGCCGTGTGCGACGAGGTGCGCCACCCCGGCCCGCGCCCCGCCGAAGTTGTCCGAGAGGACGGCGTCCGCGTCGATCCCGCCCGCCGGGCGGTCGACGAACACGGTGGCGACACCCGCCCGGATCTCCGGCTCCAGGTAACGGTGGTCGCCACCCGCCGGGATGACGATCAGTCCGTCCACGCGCCGCGCGCACAGCGCGAGGGCCAGCTCCTGTTCCCGGTCCGGGTCCTCCGCGCTGGAACCGTTGATGAGCAGGGCCCCGTGCGCCCGCGCCACCTCCTCGACCGCCCGGCTGAGCGGTCCGTAGAAGGGGTCGGCGAGATCCTCCAGGACCAGCCCGACGGTCGCCGTCCGGCCCTTGCGCAGCACGCGCGCGCTGTCGTTGCGGCGGAAGCCCAGGGCCTCGATGGCCTCCCGCACCCGGTGCTCGGTGTCCGGGGTGACGCCCGGTTCGCCGTTGACGACCCGGGACACCGTCTTGAGGCCGACGCCCGCCCGGGCGGCGACGTCCTTCATCGTGGGCCGATTGCCGTAGCGGGACTCGGGGCGGGCGATGTCGGCCACGGTGTGCGGTTCCTCCGGAGCGTGTCGAGTCGATCTCGGTTCGAGCATAGGCCCTGGACAACGTTGTCACGGCTGGGAGACTGTGGGGAACGACTTCCCGTTCCCGCCGACCGGAGGCTTCGCGCCCATGGACACCGACCCCGCCACGGGCCTCGTCGCCGCCCTCGACATCGGGGGCACCAAGATCGCCGGGGCGCTGGTCGACGAGGAGGGTCGCATCCGTCTCCGCTCCCAGCGGCCCACGCCCGCGCGTGAGGACGGCGAGACGGTGACGGCGGCGGTCGAGGCGGTGCTCGCCGACCTCGCCGCCTCCCCGCTGTGGGAGTCCGCCGGGGCCGTCGGCATCGGCAGCGCGGGTCCGGTCGACACCGCCCGAGGGACCGTCAGCCCGGTGAACGTGCCCGGTTGGCGCGACCATCCGCTCGTCGAGAGGGTGCGCCGGGTCACGGCCGGCCGGCCGGTCACCCTCGTCGGCGACGGCGTCGCCATGACGGCGGCCGAGCACTGGCTCGGAGCCGCCCGGGGCCACTCCGACGCCCTGTGCCTCGTGGTCTCCACGGGCGTCGGCGGCGGTCTCGTGCTCGACGGCCGGGTCCACACCGGCCCCACCGGCAACGCCGGTCACATCGGACACATCCCGGTGGACCTCGACGGCGAGCCCTGCGCGTGCGGCGGACGCGGCTGCGTCGAGCGCGTCGCCAGCGGCCCGCACCTCGCCCGCCGCGCCCTGGAGAACGGCTGGCGGCCGGGGCCGGACGGAGACGTCTCCGCCGCCGCGGTGGCCGCCGCCGCACACGCCGGGGACCCGATCGCCGTCGCCTCGTTCGAGCGCGCGGCCCAGGCGCTCGCGGCGGGCATCGCCGCCACCGCCGCGCTCGTCGAGATCGACATCGCGGTCGTCGGCGGCGGGGTGGCGGGCGCCGGCGAGGTCCTCTTCGCCCCGCTCCGGCGCAGCCTCCGCACCTACGCCACGCTCTCCTTCGTCCGGGACCTGACGGTCGTCCCCGCCGTCACGGGCACGGACGCGGGGCTTCTGGGGGCTGCTGCCGCGGGCAGGGGAGGCTGGGCGGACGCCGTCTCCTGAGCCGGATCCAGGAGGCTGGATTCAACATTCGAAAGCCAGGTCCGGAGGCTGGGTTCAACATTCGAACTCAACCGGCCCCCTCACTCCCGCAACCGCTCCGGCGTCCGCTGTTCGACGACCACCAGGAACGCGTCGGACTCCAGGTCCATCACGACCCGGGCCGGCACTCCCTCCTCGCGCCGCGCACCGGCGAACTCCTCGGCCGGCCAGCTGCCCCGTGGCCCGCCGGCCGGAAACCGTTCGAGAACCGTACGACTCATCTCGGCACCCCCTCGTGCTCGCCGTTCTCAACGAGAGCCGTCCGGAAGTGTCACGCACATGCCGAGACGTGTGTTCGTGGTTTCCGTGGCAGGGTGTTGCGGGCAAGCCACTGGGGGCTATCGAAGAGGGGGAAACGTGATCGTCTGGATCAACGGTGGTTTCGGCGCGGGAAAGTCCAGCACCGCGCGCGAGCTGGTCGATCTGATCCCGAACAGCACCCTGTACGACCCCGAGCTCACCGGCGGAGAGCTGCGCCGGCTGCTCCCGGCCAAGCGGCTCGCCGAGGTCGAGGACTACCAGGACCTGCCGATCTGGCGCCGTCTGGTCGTCGACACCGCCGCCGCCCTGCTCGCCGAGGTCGGCGGCGTCCTGGTCGTCCCGATGACCCTGCTGCGCCAGGAGTACCGGGACGAGATGTTCGGCGGGCTCGCCGCCCGCCGCATCGATGTGCGCCATGTGCTGCTCGCCCCGGAGGAAACGATCCTGCGGCAGCGGATCGACGGCCGGGCGGAGTACGGCGACCCCGAGGCCGACGCGCGCGTCCGGGAGTGGTGCCACCGGCACCTGCCGTCGTACCGCGCCGCCCTCGACTGGCTCGCCGCCGACGCGTACACGCTCGACACCTCGGCGCTCACCGTCGCCGAGGCCGCCCGGGCCGTCGCCGACGCGGTCCGGTCCGACCGGATCGCGCCCTGCGGCATCGTCCAGACGCCCGAGCCGACCGGCGAGACCCTCGCCGCCGGGGTCCTGCTCTTCGACGAGCAGGACCGGTTCCTCCTCGTCGACCCCACCTACAAGCCCGGCTGGGAGTTCCCCGGCGGCGTCGTCGAGCCCGGCGAACCCCCGGCCCGGGCCGGCATGCGCGAGGTCGCCGAGGAGATCGGCCTCGAACTCGACGCCGTGCCCCGTCTGCTGCTCGTCGACTGGGAACGCCCGAAGCCCCCCGGCTACGGCGGCCTGCGCCTCCTCTTCGACGGCGGAACGCTCCGCACCGCCGACACCGAGCGCCTGAGGCTCCCCGGGGCCGAACTCCGCGACTGGCGGTTCGTCACCGAGGAGGAGGCCGCCGAGCTGCTGCCCCCCGTCCGCTACCGCCGCCTCCACTGGGCCCTGCGCGCCCGCGAACGCGGCACGGTCCTCAACCTGGAGGCGGGCGACCCGGTGGGCTGATCCCCGCTGACCCGGCGGGCCGACCCCCGCTGACCCGGCGGGCCGATCCTTGCCGACCCGGTGGGCCGACCCCGGCTGACTCCACGGGCCGACCGCAGCTGACCCCGCGGGGTGCCCCCTGCCGGCCCCGCGGGCCGAATCCCCGCCTCTACGCCCGGGCCGCCGCCGCCGCGGCGGCCGTCAGCCGGGCCGCCGTGTCCGTGGTCACCGGTGCTCCGTGCCCGCAGCACAGCACCGAGGGCGCGAGCTTCGCGAGGGCCCGCATCGAGTCCAGGGCGAGGGCCCGGTCGACGTGGAAAACGCCGAACATGACGTCCGGCACCGAGGCCACCGTGTCCCCGGCGAACAGCACGCCGTGGCGCGGGAGGTGGACGGCGATCGAGCCGGGGGTGTGGCCCGGGCCGTGGACCACCACGGCGCCGTCGCCGAAGTCCAGCTCGTCGCCGTCCTCGACCTCCCGGTCGACCCGGGTCGGCGGCGCCTCCGGCACGGTCAGGCCGTGCTCGAAGATCGGGACCTCCCAGTCCAGGAGGTCGGGCTCCGGGACCGGCGCCTCGCCCCGGATCACCGGCGCGTCCAGCCGGTGCGCGAGGATCTCGGCCCCGTGCCGGTCCGCGAGCTCCTGGGCCGAGCCCACGTGGTCGCGGTGGCAGTGGGTCAGCACGATCCGGCGCAACCGGTCCGGATCCAGGCCGGCCGACCGTATCGCCGCGGCCGTGCCGTCCGCCGTGCCGGCCCAGCCGGCGTCGATCAGGGTCAGTTCCTCCTCGTCCTGCCACAGATAGGCCTGGCCGACGGAGAAGTCGAGGAGGTGCAACCGCGGGGTGATCGCGGTGAGTTCGATGGAAGTCATACGGCGAACCTACGCAGCCGCGCAGGTCCGCCGTGTGCTTCTACGCTCTCGGCGAGCTTCGCCGAGCGCTGAACCGTTCCCTGCGTCAGCTCTGCTTCGAGCGGGCGTAGTTGACGAGGAAGTGCGCCTCGGCCACCGAGAGGCGCTCCAGCTCCTCCGGCGAGACGGACTCGTTCGGCGCGTGGATCTGCGCCTCCGGCTCGCTCAGGCCGATCAGCAGGATCTCCGACTCCGGGTAGAGCGAGGCCAGCGTGTTGCACAGCGGGATCGAGCCGCCCATGCCCGCCGTCTGCATCTCCTCACCGGGGTACGCGATCCGCATCGCCTCGGCCATCGACGCGTACGCCGGGCTGGAGGTGTCCGCCTGGAACGGCTGGCCCTGGCCGACCTGCTCCAGGGTCACCCGGGCGTCCCACGGCGTGTGCTTCTCGATGTGCGCGAAGAGCAGCTTCGTGGCCTCGGCCGCGTCCTCGCCCGGCGGCACCCGCAGGCTGATCTGCGCGCGCGCCGACTTCGGGACCGACGGGGTCGCGCCGGCCACCGGGTGGGCGTCGATGCCGATGACCGTGACCGCGGGGCGCGCCCAGATCCGGTCGGCGACCGTGCCGGAACCCGGCAGGGACACGCCCGCCAGCACCTTGGCGTCCTGACGGAAGTCCTCCTCCGGGTACTGGAGGCCCTCCCACACCTGGTCGCCCGTGAGGCCGTCGATGACGGTGGAGCCGTCCGGGCCCCGCAGCGAGTCCAGGACGCGGATCAGCGCGGCCAGCGCGTCGGGCGCGGCGCCGCCGAACTGACCGGAGTGCAGGTTGCCCTCCAGGGTGTCGATCGTGACCCGGATCATCGTCATGCCGCGCAGGGTCGCGGTCACCGTCGGCAGGCCCACGCGGAAGTTGCCCGCGTCGCCGATCACGATGGCGTCGGCCACGAGGAGGTCGGGGTGCTGCTCCGCGTACCGCTCCAGGCCGCCGGTGCCCTGCTCCTCCGAGCCCTCGACGACGACCTTGACCGTCACCGGCACGCCGCCGTTCGCCTTGAGGGCGCGCAGCGCGAGCAGGTGCATGATGAAGCCGCCCTTGCAGTCGGCCGCGCCGCGCCCGTACCAGCGGCCGTCCCGCTCGGTCAGCTCGAACGGCGGGGAGAGCCACACGGACTCGTCCAGCTTCGGCTGCACGTCGTAGTGGGCGTACAGGAGGACGGTCGGCGCGCCGGCCGGGCCGGGCAGGACGCCGTACACCGACTGCGAGCCGTCCGGGGTGTCGAGCAGCGCCACGTCCTGGAAGTCCTCGGCGCGCAGGGCGTCCGCGACCCAGTTCGCCGCGGCCTCGCACTCGCTGCGGGGCGCCACGGCCTCGTCCGCCACCGACTCGAAGGCCACCAGCTCGGTGAGCTCGGCCTTGGCCCGGGGCATCAGTGACCGGACGGTCTCGGCGATCGGATTCGAGGTCATGGGCACGCTCCTGATGGGTGCGACGTTACGACGAGAGGAGGACGTTCGCCGTATGTCGTGGTACGCCGAACGCCCCGTCGATCCTACGGGCGGCCCCCTGGCTACCGCGCCGTAGGATGCGTCAGGAGCAGACCACCGGTCGGATCAGGAGCAGAAGCACACGTGAGCAGCGAGCACGCAGAGAACGCCGGTCCGGAGCACACCGAGCCCGAAGGCGCGGCTCCTGGGACCGCCGGGAGCCCGGACGCGGAGGCGGCGCGGCTCCCGGACGACGCGGCGCCGGACGGAGCGCCGGTCCGGGCGGGCGACGAGCCCGCCGAGGAGCCGGCGGCCGTCTGGGACGTCGTGGTCGTCGGCGCCGGCCCGGCCGGCGCCTCCGCGGCCTACGCGGCGGCGGTCGCGGGCCGCCGGGTGCTGCTCCTGGAGAAGTCCGAGCTGCCCCGGTACAAGACCTGTGGCGGCGGCATCATCGGCCCCTCGCGGGACTCGCTCCCGCCGGGCTTCGAACTGCCCCTCCAGGACCGGGTCCACGCCGTCACCTTCTCCCTGGACGGACGCTTCGCCCGCACCCGCCGCTCGCGCCGGATGCTCTTCGGGCTCATCAACCGTCCGGAGTTCGACGCGCAGCTCGTCGAGCACGCGCAGAAGGCCGGCGCCGAACTGCGGACCGGCGCCACGGTGACCCGGGTGGAGCAGCACGGCGCGGCCGTGCCGGACCGGCGGACCGTCGCCCTCGTCCTCGCCGACGGCGAGACCGTCCTCGCGCGCGCGGTCGTCGGTGCCGACGGCAGTGCCGGCCGGATAGGCGCCCACGTGGGGGTGAAGCTCGGCCAGGTCGACCTGGGCCTGGAGGCGGAGATCCCCGTGCCGCCGTCCGTGGCGGAGGACTGGAAGGGGCGCGTCCTCATCGACTGGGGTCCGATGCCCGGCAGTTACGGCTGGGTGTTCCCCAAGGGGGACACGCTGACCGTCGGCGTCATCTCGGCGCGCGGCGAGGGCGCCGCCACCAAGCGGTACATGGAGGACTTCGTCGCCCGGCTCGGCCTCGCCGGCTTCGAGCCCACGATCTCCTCCGGCCACCTGACGCGCTGCCGCACCGACGACTCGCCGCTCTCCCGCGGCCGGGTCCTGGTCTGCGGCGACGCGGCCGGCCTCCTGGAGCCGTGGACGCGCGAGGGCATCTCGTACGCGCTGCGCTCGGGCCGTCTCGCGGGCGAGTGGGCGGTGCGGGTCGCCGAGTCGAGCGACGCGGTCGACGCGCGGCGCCAGGCCCTGAACTACGCCTTCGCCATCAAGGCGGGGCTCGGTGTCGAGATGGCGGTCGGGCGCCGGATGCTCGCCGTCTTCGAGCGGCGGCCGGGACTGCTGCACGCGACGATAACGGGCCTGCGGCCGGCCTGGAACGCCTTCGCCGACATCACCCGCGGCTCGGCCACGCTCGGCGGCATGGTCCGCTCGAACGGCATGGCCCGGCGGGCGCTCGAGCTCCTCGACAAGCGGATGGACACCTCGACCGGTGTCGGCCCGGCGGGTCGGGGCGTCAGCCCGCGCGAGCGCGCGGCCTCCGAGCCGGAGAGCGCCTCGGAAGAACTCTGACCTTTTCCCACGGGCCCCGTGCCCCGGCCGCGTCAGGCCGCCGGGGCGGCGGGGCCCGTCGTCGTGATGCGGAAGACGGGGTGCTTCGGCGCGGCGGCCCGCAGCTCCTCCACGGAGGAGTCGGGGCCGACGCCGTCGAAGAAGACGCCGACCTCGGCCTTCCAGCGCTTGAGGTAGGCGCGGAGCAGGGCGGGCTTGTCGTCGTCGGCCACCTCGACGGCGGTGAACTCCTCCGCGTGCTTGCCGAGGTGCAGCTGCCCGCCGCCGGCGGCCCGCATGTTGTGCGTCCACTGGACGTGGCCGCGGGGGGCGACGAGGTACCGGGCGCCGTCCACCGTCAGGAGGTTGACGGGGGTGCGGCGCCATTCGCCGCTCTTGCGGCCGCGGACGGCCAGGACGCGGGAGCCCCAGACGCTGATGCCGCGGCGGGTCATCCAGGCGACGGCGCGGTTGAGGACGTTCACCGTGAACCAGCCGGGCTTCATGACGTGGGCGGCGGGGGTGGCGCCGGCGGTGGGGATCGCGGGGGAGGGGGTGCGGGGGGCGGAGCCGGCGGGGGTGGCGGGCTGGGCGGACATGGGGCCTCCTCGGGAATCCTGCGGATCACAACTGTGAGCACTGCTCTCGCTTGAGATCAGTGTGCACGGTCCGGTGCTCACAAGCAAGAGCAGTGCTCTCTTTTCGTTCCGGTGCTCCGGAAGTGGCACACTGCTCTCCATGACGACCGTTCGAGGAGCCCGCGCCCGCGCCCGCATCGAGATCACCGCCGCCATCAAGGACGAGGCCCGCGCCCAGCTCGCCGCCGAGGGCGCCGCCAAGCTGTCCCTGCGGGCCGTCGCCCGCGAGCTCGGCATGGTGTCCTCCGCGCTCTACCGCTACTTCCCCAGCCGCGACGACCTGCTCACCGCCCTCATCGTCGACGCCTACGACGCCGTCGGCGCCGCCGCCGAACGCGCGTCCACCGAAGCCGAGGCCGAGGCCGAACGCCCCCTCGACCGCTGGACCGCCGTCTGCCGGGCGGTCCGCTCCTGGGCCGTCGCCCACCCCCACGAGTACGCCCTCATCTACGGCTCCCCGGTCCCCGGTTACGCCGCCCCGCAGGACACGATCGTCCCCGCCTCCCGCGTCGGCCTGGTCCTCGTCGACATCGCCCGCCGGGCCCACGCGGGCGAGGGCGTCGCCCTCCCGCCGCTGCCGGACGCCCTGCGCCCCGAAGCCGTCCGCATCAGCGCCGACATCGCCCCGGACCTCCCGCCCGCCCTCGCCGTCGCGCTCGTCGCCGCCTGGTCGCAGCTCTTCGGCCTCGTCTCGTTCGAGGTCTTCGGCCAGTTCCACCGCGTCGTGGAGGACCGCGACACCTTCTTCACGGCCGCCGCCCGCCGCCTGGGCCAGGACGTGGGCCTGCTCCCGCGCGGCTGACCCGGCCGTCCAGGACCCCGCCCGTACTCCCGCGGGAGTACGGGCGACCACCTCGCCGGGCCGACGTGCGCGGCGGGCGGTCACGGTTAGCGTGACCGGTATGGAAGCCGGTAGGGACGAGGAACGGCCGGCCGGACCCGGGCGCGGGCACGGCCGCGGGCCCCGGTACGGGCACGACCGGGCACCCCGGCGCGGGCACGGCCGCGGGCCGTGGCGTGCGGATGACCGCGGGCCGTGGCGCGGGCCGCGGGAGCGGGGGCGGGGGAGCGGCCGGGGCCTGCCCTGGGGGTCGACGGTGCTGATCGCCGTCCTCGTCATGGTGGGAACCGGATTCTCCGCACGGAACCAGCCGGGCCGGGAGGCGCTCGACGCCCTCGGACGGGCGCTGCTCCTGCTCGGGGCGGTCCCGCTGCTGTTCCGTCACCGCAGGCCCGTGCCGGTGGTGTTCGCCGTCGCGGCCGTCACCCTCGGGTACGTCGCGGCCGGCTACCCGTACGGCCCGGTCTTCGCCATGGTCGCCGTCGCCTGCTTCGCGGCCGTCGTCCACGGGCACCGGACCGCCGCCTGGTGGGCCATCGGCCTGCTCTGGGCGGGCCATCTGCTGCTCTCGCACTGGTTCTACCGGTGGCTGCCCCCGGCCGGTGACGGGCCCGCCCCCTGGGGGCAGGAGCTTCCGGCCGCCGCGTTCGCCGTGGCCGTGCTCGCCGCCTCCGAGGCGGTCCGGGTGCGGCGCGAGCAGGGTGCCCAGCTGCGGGCCGAGCGGGCCGCCGCCGAGCGACGGCGCGCCGACGGGGAACGGCTCCGCATCGCCCGCGAACTCCACGACGTGCTCGCCCACTCGATCTCCGTGATCAACGTGCAGGCGGGCGTCGGCCTCGCCCTCCTGGACTCCGACCCGGAGCAGGCGCGGACCGCGCTGACCACCATCAAGGCGGCCAGCAAGGAGGCGCTCGGCGAGGTCCGGCAGGTCCTCGACACCCTCCGCACCCCCGGCGACGCCCCCCGCGCCCCGGCCCCCGGTCTCGACCGGCTCCCCGAACTCGTCGAGCAGGCCGCCGCCGCGGGCCTCACCGTCACCGTCTCGACGAGCGGCACCCCGTCCGCCCTGCCGCCGGGCGCCGACCTCGCCGCCTTCCGGATCGTGCAGGAGGCGCTCACCAACGTGGTGCGGCACTCCGGTTCCCGTACGGCCCGGGTGTGCGTCGCGCACGGCTCCGGGCGCCTGGAGCTGACCGTCGACGACGACGGCCCCGCCACCGGCACGGAGGCCGGCGGCAGCGGGAACGGGCTCGCCGGAATGCGGGAGCGGGCCGCCGCCCTCGGTGGCACCATCGAGGCGGGCGCCCGCCCCGACGGCGGTTTCCGCGTCCACGCCGCCCTCCCCCTCCGCCCGCGGGAGGCCCCGGGGACGGGGAAGGCCCCGAGACCCGAGGAGAACCGTCCGTGATCCGTGTCCTGCTCGCCGACGACCAGTCGCTGGTACGGGCGGGGTTCCGCGCGCTGCTCGACGCCCAGCCCGACATCGAGGTGGCCGGCGAGGCCGCCGACGGCGAGGAGGCGGTGGACCGGGTCCGCGCCCTGCGCCCCGACGTCGTGCTCATGGACATCCGGATGCCCCGGCTCGACGGCCTGGAGGCGACCCGGCGCCTCACCGGGGACCCGGACCTCGGCGGGGTCCGGGTCGTCATGCTGACCACCTTCGAGCTCGACGAGTACGTCTTCGAGGCGATCCGTGCCGGTGCCTCCGGATTCCTGGTCAAGGACACCGAGCCGGAGGAGCTCCTGCGGGCCGTGCGGGCCGTCGTCCACGGGGACGCGCTGCTCTCCCCGGGCGTCACCCGCCGGCTCATCGAGGAGTTCGCGGCCCGCTCCAAGGCCCCGGCGGCGACGGCCGCGCTGGGCGCCCTGACCGAGCGGGAGCGGGAGGTGATGGCCCTGGTGGGGATCGGCCTGTCGAACGAGGAGATCGCCCGCCGGCTGGTCGTGAGCCCGCTCACCGCCAAGACCCATGTGAGCCGCGCCATGGTGAAGCTCGGCGCCCGGGACCGCGCCCAACTCGTGGTCCTCGCCTACGAGTCGGGGCTCGTCAGACCCGGCTGGCTGGGCTGAGGTCCGGCGCCGGACCGCCCGCCCGAGGACGCCCGCCCGAGGACGCCTACCCGAGGACGCCCGCCCGAGGACGCCTACCCGAGGGCGCCTGGTCAGGAATCCCGGCCCGGCGCCCTCGGTCCGGCGTCAGCCCCAGGTGATCGCCGAGGTCTCCCGCCACAGCCGCAGGATCTCCTCGTCGCCGGTCAGGGTGACGGCCCCGGCCGGCAGCCGGTTCCACAGGGTCAGGTACAACCGGTCGGCGGGCCCGCTCAGTTCGGTGTCGGCCGCCCCGCCGGCACCCTGGCCGCCCTGACCGTCCAGGTCACCCCGGCCGCCCTGATCACCCCGGTCGCCCCGCTCCGTCCGGGGCGGATCGGTCGGCGACAGGTGCACGGTCCAGACGTCGCCGGTGTCCGTCGCCCGCACCCGCAGGGTCCGGGGTTCGGGCGTGCGCACCCGGCTGCGGTCGCGCGCGTGGAAGGCGCCCAACAGCTCGTCGACGCCGTCGGCGGCGACCGCCGGATCCACCGGGCCCGGACCGCCCGCGAGCGCGGACTCGGCGTCCGCGCGGTGGACGGTCGTCTCGTGTGCCTGGCGGCGGGCCCAGAAGGCCAGGGGCGAGGGCGCGGGCAGGAAGCTCCAGCACTCCAGGTCCTCCGGTGCCGCGCGCAGGGCGGCGACCAGCCGCGCGTGGCCCTCGCGGAAGTGTGTCAGCAACTCCTCGCCGTCGAGCGCCGTCTCGCCGTCGCCCGGGTGGAAGGCGGTGCGTCCCCCGGCCACGAAGGTCGTGGCCCAGCGGTGCACCATGGCGGTGTGCCGGAGGAGGTCGCGGACCCGCCAGCCGGGGCAGGTCGGCACCTCGGCGTCGGGGCCGGCCTCGGCGGCTGCGTCCGCGAGGCCGAGCCCGGCCGCCTCCAGCGCCTCGATGTGATCCGTGATCTTCAGCGTGTCCATGCCGCGGATTGTGGCAGCCGCGCGGGGACGCCGCACGCGGCGCACCCGCTCAACCGCCCCGGGACGCTCCCGCGTTGCGCGCCCCGTACCCCATGACCGCCGCGCCGGCGGCGAGCACCGCGACCGTCGTGAGGGCCGCCGGCAGGGAGAAGCGGTCGGCGAGGAAGCCGATCGCGGGCGGGCCGAGCAGCATGCCCCCGTAGCCGAGGGTGGACGCCGTCGCGACCCCGCCGGGCCCGGCGACCGCGCCCGCGCGGGCCACGGCGACGGGGAAGATGTTGGCGAGGCCGAGGCCGGTGACCGCGAAGCCCAGGAGCGCGGCCCAGACGCTCGGCGCGAGCGCGCCGAGCAGCATGCCGGCGGCGGCGGTCGCGCCGCCCGCGACGAGGGCGCGGGTCTGGCCGAGGCGTTCGAGGAGCGCGGTGCCGGAGAGTCGCCCGGCGGTCATGGCCAGCGCGAAGACGGAGTACCCGGCGGCGGCGACCCCCGGGTGCGCGTGCAGGTCCTGGGCGAGGTGGAGGGCGCCCCAGTCGGCGAGCGCCCCCTCGCCGTACGCGGTGCAGAGCGCGATCACCCCGAAGACGAGGACCGTACGGCGCGACCCGGCTGCCCGCGTGCCGGCGCCGTCCGGGGCGGACGGCGCCGGGAGGGGCTCGGGGCGCACGGGGGAGGGGTGGCGCAGCAGTACGGGACCGGCGGCGGCCGTCAGGGCCAGGCCGACGGTCGTGAGGCCGAGGAGGTGGGCGGTGGGGGACAGGCTTCCGGCGAGCAGCCCGCCGAGCCCCGCGCCGAGCATGCCGCCGAGGCTGAAGGCGGCGTGGAAGCTCGGCATCACCGGCCGCCGGAGCGCGTTCACGAGGTCGACGGCCGCGCTGTTCATGGCCACGTTGATCCCGCCGTACGCGGCGCCGAAGACGAGGAGCACGAGGCCGAGCGCGAGCGGGGACCGGGTGAGGGCGGGGAGGGCGACGGAGAGGGAGAGCAGGACGGCGGTGGCGACGGTGACGGCGTGGGAGCCGTGGCGGCGGCAGAGCCGGCCGGTCAGCGTCATCGTGATCACGGCGCCCGCCGAGACGCCCAGGAGGGCGAGGCCGAGGTCGCCGGCCGAGGCGCCGGTCTGCTGCTTGACGGCGGGGATCCGGACCACCCAGCCGGCGAACAGGAAGCCGTCGAGGGCGAAGAAGAGGGTCAGGGCGGAGCGGAGGCGGGACGGGGAGCGGGCGGCGGTGTCTCCGCCGGAACCCCCCGGGAGGGCCGTCCGTACTTTGTTTAGTAGCGGCACAAACTCAGGATAGGGGTCGGGGGTGGGGGGAATCAACCGGGCGGGGACGGCACCCCGGTCCGATCATGGGAGACTCACCACCATGAACGGCAAGGCGACGACGACCCGGACACGGCTGGACAGGGGGCGTAACGCGCTCGGCCCCGCACTGGAGCTGGTGCACACCGGCAGGGCGCCGACCCGGGCCGTCCTCACCGCCGAACTCGGCGTCACCCGGGCCACCGCCGGCGCCGTCGCCGCCGAGCTGGAGGCCCTCGGTCTCATCCGCGTCGACTCCAATCCCGGTGCCGCCGCGGGCTCCCAGGGCCGGCCCTCGCACCGCCTCGCCGTCGAGGAGAAGGGCCCCGTCGCCCTCGCCGCCCAGGTCCACGCGGACGGTTTCCGCGCCGCCCTCGTCGGTCTCGGCGGCACCATCGTGGCCACCGCTCCCGGCTGCGTCACCGTCTCCGCCGACCCCGCGCAGGTCCTCGGCGCCGTCGTCGACGCGGGGGCCGCGCTGCTCCGGGAGAGCGGCCGCCGGTGCGTCGGCGCCGGGCTCGCCGCGCCCTCCGCCGTGGCCGAGCCCGAGGGCACGGCGCTCAACCCGCTCCACCTCGCCTGGCCCGCCGGGGCGCCCGTCCGGGAGATCTTCGCCGAGCGGGTGCGGGCCGCCGGCATCGAGGGCCCCGCCTTCACCGGCAACGACGTCAACCTCGCCGCGCTCGCCGAGCACCGCCACGGCGCGGGGCGCGGCGCCCGGGACCTGCTCTGCGTCGCCACCGGCCACCGGGGCGTCGGCGGCGCGCTCGTCCTCGACGGGCGGCTGCACACGGGGAGTTCGGGCCTCGCCCTGGAGGTCGGGCACCTGACGGTCAACCCCGAGGGTCGTCCCTGCCACTGCGGCAGCCGCGGCTGCCTCGACGTCGAGACGGACCCGCTCGCGTTCCTCACGGCCGCGGGCCGGGTCCCCGGTCCGGAGGTGTCCCTGCTCCAGCAGTCCCGCGACCTGCTGCGCACGAGCCCCGACGACCCGGGCGTCCGGGTCGCGGTGGGGGAGCTGATCGACCGGCTCGGGCTCGGGCTCGCCGGTCTGGTGAACATCCTCAACCCGGACCGGATCATTCTCGGCGGGCTCCACCGCGAGCTCCTCGACGCCGACCCCGAGCGGTTGCGCGCGGTCGTCGCCGACCGCAGCCTCTGGGGCCGCAGCGGCGGTGTGCCGATCCTCCCCTGCACCCTGGACCACAACAGCCTCGTCGGCGCGGCCGAACTCGCCTGGCAGCCGGTCCTGGACGATCCGCTCGCCGCCCTGGGGCGCGAGCCGGTCTGAGCCCCCTTCCGCCGTACGCCTCCTCTTCGCCGCGGTTGCGGTTCGTGATGCGAACCAATATCGTTCGTGTCGCGAACTTAAAGGTGTCGTTTCGGCATGCCGGAGGTTGCGTCCGGCATGCCGTGGGGGAAGGACGGAACAGTAGCCGGACGACAGGTGCTCTTCGGCTTCGGAGCGCACAGCGGCTTCGACGACGGCCCCGAGCTGCTGCGCCGCGTCGAGCGGGCCGACGCCGACGGGCTCGACCTCTTCTCGCTCTCGGACCATCCGTACCTCGGCGCACGCCTGGACGCGTACGCCTCCCTCGGCTTCCTCCTCGGCCGTACGCGGCACATCGCGGGCTTCGCCAACGTCACCAACCTGCCCACCCGGCCGGCCCCGGTGCTCGCGCGGACGGTCACCACGCTGTCGGCGCTCAGCGGCGGCCGCGTCGTGCTCGGCATGGGCGCCGGCGGCCTGTGGGACCGCATCGCCGACATGGGCGTCCCGAAGCTCTCCCCGGGCGAGGCCGTCGAGGCCTTCGAGGAGGCCGTCGTCCTGATCAAGAAGCTGTCCGGCGGCGGCCCGCCGGTCACCCACCGGGGCCGCCACTACCGGGTGCGCGAGCTCGAGACGACGCCCGTCGCCGCCCCGCCCGTCTGGACCGGCTCCAACGGCCCGAAGTCCCTGGCCGCGACCGGCCGGGTCGCCGACGGCTGGCTTCCCGGCCACGCCGCCGACTGGCTCAGCGAGCGCTACCGGACCTCGCGGCCGGTCATCGACGAGGCCGCGGCGTCCGTGGGGCGCGACCCGGGCGAGATCCGGACGGTCTACAACCTCCCCGGGCGCATCACCGAGCGGCCGCTGGCCGCCACCCGCGACGGGGAGGGACGCTGGATCGGCGGGTCCGCGGAGCAGTGGGTGGAGGAGCTGACCGGGGCCGTGCTGGAGCACGACGCCTCGGGCTTCGTCCTCTTCTCACCGGGCGGCGGCGCCCAGGACGTCGACGCGCTCGCCCGCTGGGGCGGTGAGATCGTCCCCGCCGTGCGCGGGGCGCTCGCGAAGGAACGCGGCTGATCCGGAGGACCTAGAGGACGTCTCGTCCCCGGGGATCGGGGCGATCGGGGCGGCCCTCCGTCAGTGCGGCGAGCCGGTCGAGCGCCATGCGCGTGCCGGTCTCGTTGGCGGCGGGCGGCACCGCGTCCGGCACCCCCTCGTGGACGACCAGGACCTCGGTCCCGTCCTCGATCTCCGTCAGCGTCGTCGTGAGGATCATCGTCCCGTGCAGCGCGGGGTCCGGCGCCTCGAACTCGACGCTCTCGACGACCTTCTCGTACGGCACGAGCTCCAGGAAGGTGCCGTGGTACGTGTCCGTGCGGGGCCCCGACTTCCCGGCGCCGTCGGGCGACTCGTACCGCAGCGACACCCGGAAGGCGCCCCCCTCGCGCGCCTCGAAGTCGTGCACCTCGCAGGTCATCCCGTACGGCACCCGCCAGCGGGCGACGGCGTCCGGGTCGAGGAGCGAGCGGTAGACGGCCGAGGCCGGGGCGGCGATGCGACGGGACACGCGCGTGGTGTACACGCCTCCCAGGCTAATGGCGGACCGGCGCGGACGCCGGGCGCCCGGTGCGCGAGCCCCGGCGAAGCCCCGGAGGTTCGTGGTGGGGCCCGCCGCCCGCTCCGCAGACCCGGACGGGGCCGTGGAAAACCGATGGGCGGGGGAGGCGGAGCGACGTACTGTTCCGCTCCGTGGTCACTCCTGAAACCGACGCCCCTTCCGTGTCCGATCTCCCTCCGCGTCTCGGCGCCCTCACCTTCCACGGCCCCCTCTCCGAGGCCCGCGCCACCCGCATGATCGAGCGGCTGGCCGCCGCCGGGCCCGCCGACGTGCTCGACATCGGCTGCGGCTGGGGCGAGTTGCTCCTCCGCGTCCTGGAGGCGGCCCCCGCCGCCCGGGGCGTCGGGATCGACATCAACGCCGAGGACCTGGCCCGCGGCCGGGCGCTCGCCGAGCGGCGCGGGCTCGTCGATCGCGTCGCCTTCGTGGAGGAGTCGGCGCTCGGCACCGACCGGGGCCCCGTCGACGCGATCCTCTGTCTCGGGTCCAGCCAGGCGCTCTGCGACCCCGAGCTGCCGTACGACCCGGCCGCCGTCCTGCGCGAGCTGCGCCGGCTCGTCCGGCCCGGCGGGCGGGTCGTGCTCGGGGAGGGCTTCTGGGAGCGCACGCCGGCCGAGGCGGAGCTCGCCGGGATGTGGCCCGGCGCGACCGCGGACGACCACTTCTCCCTCGGCGCCCTCGTCGACCTCGCCGTCGAGGCGGGGTTCCGGCCCGCGTGGATCGAGACGGCGAGCGCGGAGGAGTGGGAGGAGTTCGAGTCCGGTTACCGGTACGACACCGAGGTCTGGCTCGCCGCCCACCCGGACCACCCGCTCGCCGCCGAGACGCGCGAGCGCGTCGACCGGCAGCGCTCCGGTTGGCTGAACGGCTACCGGGGCGTGCTCGGCATCGCCTACCTCACCCTCGTCGCCGTGGCCTGAGGGGCCCGGAGCCCCCGCTCACCACTGCCGCCCGCGGGCGAGCGCCGCACGGCCCGGTGCCGACAGGTGCAGCACCCGGAAGCGCTCGCCCTCGTCGGCGGGTGCTTCCGCGCCCTCCCACAGGGTGAACGAGAGCAGTTCCCAGTGGCGCGGGTCCACCGCGAGGGCGGAGGCCACCACCCCGTCCCGCCGCGCCCCGCGCGCGTGCCGGGCGACCGCCTCCGTCACGGCCTCGCCCGGCGGGACGCCCTCCCCGAGCGGGGTCCTCCGCCGCGTCGCGGCGCCCGGCGCCGACGCGGCCGCCGGCCCCTCCTCGTACGACAGGACCGCCCAGTGCTGCACCACCGGCCGGCCGAAGTCGTCGACGACGCCCTGGAAACCGGGGCCCCAGAGGAAGGAGTTCATGCCCTCGGGGGTGTCCCAGAGATAGAACGGCGCGTACTGGTTGACGGGTGAGCCGGCCTCCCGCTCCCGGATCAGATACGCCTTCAGGCCGAGTCCGGGGAAGGCGTCGAGCAGATGCCCCCTGGTCGCCACCCGCTTGCGGATGACCTCCATGTCGTAGTCGGCGGGCAGGGTCGCATGGACACCCTTGCATGTAGTCTCACGGGCAGGGGAGGAGAGCTATCTGTGCAAGAGATTGATCTGTATTTGCGTAAGTCCGCTATCACGCGGCAGCGAGAGCGCGCGTTGACGTTCCGCGCACAGGAAGAGCGCGGGCGTCGATGGGCTGCGGACAACGGGTACGCCGTGCGCAAGGTGTGGGCAGACAACCTGAGTGCCTACACCGACACCGTGCGCCCAGAATTCGACAAGGCGATTGCAGCACTCGCCAATGAGGAAGTGCCAGCGCTCTGGTGCTACGCCTGTGACCGATTTTCCAGAAAGGGAGCCGGCTCGGTAATACCGCTGCTGGACTCAGGTAAGCGGATCGTCTTCGATTACGAGCGACTGGATTCCGCAGACCCGCGGGATCGACGGGACATCATCAATCGAGCGGAAGAGGCGCGCGAGTACTCTGCTCTACTGTCGCACCGTGTCACGGACACTAAAACCCAACAGCGTAAAGAGGGGGCGTGGCTAAGTGCACCTCCTTTCGGGTTTGAGATCGAAGATCCTATAACGCGCAAACTGAAGAACGGTGTCGACTGGCCAACGGTTCTGGAGGTTTTTGAGCGCACTGCTGAGGGAATGTCCGGGCGTTCGATTGCGCTGAAGTTCAACACGTCCTCCCCTCCCGTTCTCTCTCCCGACGGGAAATCGTGGGGTGGATCTACGATCCACCGGATGATTCAAAGCCCCGTGTACGAAGGGTGGCAGGCAATCACCCTTAAGCGTGGCGGTCGGTCCGTGCCCTTCCGCGACGCTGAGGGCAATAAAGTGTCAGTGCTTGCGAAGGGAGCCAAACCCGTCCCCCCTGAGCTAGTGAAACGAGCTCGTCTCGCCGTCGCAGGACATGGAGCCGTGGCGCCGGAGCATCGGTCAGGAAAGCCGAAGCACTTGTTGTCGGGGCTTCTGGAGTGCGCGGCGTGCGGAGGCGGTTCCGCAATTCACGGGCGGTCCTATCGCTGTTACAACTTCACGGTGGGTAAGCCATGTGCAGCCCCGATGTCAGCGATGCGAGCACGCATTGAGGAGTACGTCTACGGCGAGTGGTTGGGTGCTGTCCTCCGGGCGGATCTGAATGATGCTGATCCGCTGATGGTGGCTGTTGCAGAGCGCTGGGTGGCGCTCACGAAGCCAGAAGAAACCGAGGAGCACAAACATGCGCTGGCGGCCGTCAAAGCCGCAGAGACGGCGCTTGAGCGACTTGCGGAAGATCGCAAAGCGGGCATCTACGATGGTGCGATGGGCCGGTTTTTCCCCCGGCTCGTGGCCGAGGCAGAGACCGACCTAGCGAACGCTCAGCGGCGCGTCTCTGAGTTCAACGGCGTTGTGGATCTGACGCTGTTTGACGACTTCGACGCACTGAACGACGCATGGCAAGCGGCCGACGATGACCTTCGACGGGACCTGATTCGCCTAGCAATCGACAAGGTCACTGTGACCAAGGGGCCTCGCAGAGGGGCCCCCTTCGACGGCGACGCGCGATGCGTCATCACGTGGGCCACGCCTGCGCGCGACGACTAATCGAGCACGCAAAAGCCCCCACCGCGACAGGTGGGGGCTTTCGTGTACTCAGGAGCCGGATGGTGTCGACCACGGTCCCACGGGCGGCCTCACGGGCGGCTTAGCGCCAGGACGCCGACAGTAGTGCGCGATGAAGCGACGCAGCACCTCCGATCGGTCGGTGTCGTCGGGTACTGCATCCCCGAACGCTTGCCAGAGTTCGGCGTCGATCCGGAAGCGGCTGACAGGGGTCTTCGGCTGATTGGGCATACCCATACGCTACCAGGGTGTAGCTACACCTGGGAGGCGTAGAAGGGTTGCGGGTGTAGCCACACCCATGCTTAGGTGTAGCCACACCGGACGCCAGAAATGGCGAACGCCCCGCAGTCCTGGCAGACCAACACGGGGCGTTCGCTTCTAGCTCTAGGAGCAACTATGGCACACACCCTCTTCTCCCGTCCTGGCCTCACCCCCGCACAGCATGAGCGCGTCTCCTGCGTCCGCTGCGACGAGTCCGCGGGTCTCATGTCCCCGGTCGACGTGGAGGGAACTCTCCTCCTCGCGCACCCCTCCTGCCTCTCCGGCGGCGTCACCAACGGCTTCATTGCCCTCATCGGGGACACCTCGACACCGGACGCCTACGCCGACACCTGCGCGGCCGGCATGGACGTGGCTGATCGCCTTCAGATCCCCTGTCGGATCCTCGTAGGCATGGATCACGACGTCCTTCAGTACGAGGGGGCCGTCATCCTGGACACCTACCTCGACAGCGTGGCGAGCGCGGCCCTCGGCATGGAGGCCCGCCAGGGCGACATGATGACGCTCAACTACTCGACGCTCCTGGCGTACCCGATGGACCTCACCTGCGGGCACTGCGGCGAGGATGACGAGACCGCCGAACCGCGCCGTGTCGGAGACGAGTGGACGACCAGCGTGTGTGACTCCTGCGTGAGCCACGCGAGTGTGTAACGCTCTGTAGCCGCCTCACCGTCGACAGACCCGCCTCTTCACCCCGTGGAGGCGGGTCGTCGGCGTTTTGGGCGACGTCGAGCGGCGTCCTCGTCCTCCGGCAGGGTCGGTTCGTGCCGAACCTCTCGAAGTTCGGCACTGCCCTGACCTGCGAAGATGACCAGAGCGGTCAAACTAACCCCTAACTTCAACTTTCTCTCTAACGCGTTAAGGGAAAAAGGAAAATGCCAGTTAGTTTAGCTTTTTGGACCCCGAACTGACCCGGCCACTTGATCCGACGTAGGGCGACGAGGTGGACGAGGCACGGGAGGCGCGAGGCGGCCCGTAAAGGGGCTCCTGAGGGCCTATCTGTACATCTGGCTACTTGGGTCTACTCAAGGGGCTACGGGGCACAGAGGGGAGCGTAGGGGCGTGCGCGGCTTCATGAGGTTCGATCGTCCCTCACTCGACGTCCCAAGAGGTTCGTTACGCAGCGTGCGCGCCTATGTAGACCATGATCAACAAACCCGAACATGCCCCACATAACTGTAGTAGAGGGAGTTTTGCGCAGCCGGCGAGTAGCACGGCGCCGTTCCCTCGTTGACGGCGCTGCCTCCTCCTCTCGGGCAGCGCATCCGCCTCCGCGACGTCGAGCGACCGAGTGTGCCGCGACTCTCCTCCGTGAGTGCCGGTCAGCTCCGTCGCGGAGGCTTGACTTTCAAGCGCTGTCCATCGGGCGGCGCTTCTCTTATTTGCCCGCAATTCGCCAGGAAGGCGAGGAAGACAGGACGGGATCAGCAATGGCCGACGTGCCTACTCCACACTCCGACGCTCGCCCCTGCACGTGGTGCGGGCGCCAGCTTCCACGGGACATCCGATTCTTCAGCCGTGACGCCATGGGGCATCAAGGACTATCCGCCAGGTGTCGTGACTGCCGCGCGGCCATCGAGCGTGAGAGGTACGCCCGCACGTCGGCTGACGTCCTGGAGCGCAAGCGTCAGGCGCGTATCGAGAGGGCGGAAATGTTCCGCGACTCACCCCAGTGGAACGCCGCTTAGGCGCCCACGTAGACCCCTTCCTGAGCCCCTGCCATCCGGTGGGGGCTCAGTCGTTTTAGCCATCGAGAGGTAGCAATGAGCAACACCAACCCCGAGTTCCGCGCGGCCTGGAGCGCCGTGCCTGACGTTGTGCACGCGGAGACACAGCTCCACAAGTTGGAGGAGCGTCGAAGGGCACTGGGCGACGTCCTGAGCCCCGACCTTGCCCGACGCAAGGTGTTCAACGACGCGACGGACGCGATGCGCGCCGGCGCGGAGTTCCCTGACGACATCGGGAAGCGCGCGGCGGACGCGTACAGGGATGCCCTGGAAGCTGAGTCGGAGGCACTGGGACTTCAGGAGGGCGTCTGGAGTCTTCGCGCCCACCTGGAGTACCTGCGCGCAACGGACGGCGCGGAGACGGCTCTCGAAGCCCTCGGCAAGCGCCTCGCTGAGTTCCTGGCGGAGGTGAAGAAGCCAGCGGCGGAGCTGAACGGCGCGCGGTCCGCGGAGGAAGCCATCCACATCGGCGGCAAGGCGCCTGCGGCGTGGAAGACGCTCACAGACATGCTCGGAACGCTCCGCAATATCCGGGAAGCCCAGTTCACCATTCTCCGCCCACTCGGCGACGGTCACCGTCTCCAGGAGCTCCGCGAGAAGGGCTACTTCGAAGCGGCCGGCATCGCCTCCGACGGCGTCCCCGCGGACATCCTGCGTGCCATGACGTCGGGACACTACAACGTCCCATACCTCGTGTACCTGGCAGAGCTTCCCAACGCCTGGGTGCCGACGAGCTTTGACGAGCTGGAGGCGGAGGACATCGTCGACTGCGGCGTCCCCGACGACTCCTTCATCGACTACAACCCGCGCGAGCGGATCATTCCCGCGCACCCCGAGCCGGTACGCCACGGCCACGAGCGCGCCCCCGACATTTCCCTGAAGTAAGAGAGGCGTCACCCATGAACGAACCCACCCCCGAGCAGCTTGCGGCCGGCGAAGCGCACGGCCTCACGCCTGAGATGTGCGCGTACCTGCGTGGCGAGACTTCCGAGGAGCTCCAGGCCGACGCAGTGAAGTTCCTCGACGCCTTCGGGACGCCAGTGCCGCCCGCGCCCGTGTACCGCTCCGGCGGACCCCGCGGGGTCGACGTGGCGAGCTCTGGCGGACGAGGCAGCGTTAGTGCCGGCGCCGCGCTCTACCGCGAGCGTCACGGCCTTGACGAGGACGGTCGTCGCCCGGAGAAGCCGAAGTCAGTCCCGACGACGAACCGCAACCCATTCCAGTCCAACGCCTACACGATGGAGTCCCGGTGAACGTGAATGTGAACGACTACGTGCAGGCCATCAAGAACCGGGCCTTGGAGCTCAACGGCACGACCGTGAGCGTCGAGCTCAGCGGCGGGAAGACCCTCGTCGGCACGCTCGCCTACGCCGTCGCTACCGACGCCGGTGGACGCCAGCGGTACCCAGACGTCCTGACAGTGACAGTCTCGACGAAGGCTCAGACCATTCGTGTCGACCGCATCGACGCCATCGGTCAGGGCTGACGGGGCTGAACTGGCGTTCCGACGATCGTGCCAACGCAGGCGTGCGCGCTGCCATAGGGCGGCGCCTGCGTGGGTGACGAGCAGTTCAAAGAGAAGGCTGACCAGGAAATCCACGAAGACCCCATGCGTAACGGCGGAAACGGTTACGGCTCGGTGCTTCCGAGCGTCCACGGGGGGTCCACGCGTGGTCGGGGCTGAGATAGATCCCAGCACCCAACACATTAACAGAGAGGGGGTCGTTCATGCCGGCACGCGGTAGACCTGGCCCACGACCAAACCCCAGCGCTCCGCGCTCCCGGCACCGCCCGGACGAGCGGCCCGTCACCTACCTCCCACCTGACGGGTGCCAGGACGAGCCGCCCCCGCTCCCGCCAGGGCGAGCGTGGACGGAGGCGGAGGTGCACCACTGGCGAGAGCTGTGGTCCGCACCGCAGGCGGATGTGTGGGAGGACAGTACTTATCCGGCTGTCGCTGCCCTCGTCGTGGCGACGTCGACAATCCTGGGAGGTGGGCGTGTGAGCGCTCAACTCATCGGTGAACAGCGGGCGTTGATGAACGACCTAGGCCTGACGCCGGCCGCTATGGAGCGCCTGCGGTGGGTCGTCGGTGAGCCCCCGTCCACCACGCGGGCGGACTGATGGGACGTCGTGAGCAGCGCGCACAGCGCATGCGCGACGAGGCGCGAGGAGTGGACACTCGGACGGGAGAGATCCCGGAGTACGCGTGTCCTCCGCGCCTCCTGGCTCCAGCGGTGGTGGAGGAATGGCTCACGGCGCTGGAGCTGGACTCGCTGGCCGACGTCGACGCGACCATCCGCGCGTGGCGACGCTGGAGCGACGCACGCGACGACTACGCACGCGGGCAAGCGGACGACGAGCGCGGCCCCAGAGCGCGTGTCACTCAGCTCTGTGGTCCGACGAGCCGTCCCGTGTGGCGCGACGAGCTAGGGCAGCGCTGGCACGCGCGACGCCGCTAGCAGCGCTCTGACCTGCGGAGACACCAGGGGGGTGACCTGGGGCCGGCAAACAGGGAGACCGAAGAGGTGCTGGTCCTCGCTCCGTAACTGCGGCACAGATGGTCGACGAAGGAGCCCGACAGGGGCTCCGCAGAGGCTTTCAGGGGCCCGCCAGGGGCCCTAACGAGGCGTGGACGCGACGGAGCGTGCCCGTTCGACGATCAAGCCTTAGGCAGGAACGGCCCTCGCTACCGTAACAAACCGCAGGTCAGCGACCTAGAAGTGTTCCAAAGATGCAGTAGCCAACTATCCCCCGAAGGGCCCGTAGCCATTGCGCTGCGGGCCCTTCGTCGATTCCCAACCCCGAGAGGCCCCGATGCCCGCTGACCTGAACGAACCCTGTGCCCGACGCGGGTGCGGTTTCCTGCCCGAACTCGTCATGATCGCCGACATGGCGTTGCCGGCGGTGCACTGTAGCCACGCCTGCGCCGACTACGTGTGGCTGGAGCGGACGCTCGCCCGCGCCCCTGTCACGGAGGACACGTCCCTCGCTTGGGCGGGGATGGGGAGGCTGCGGGAGGCGCTCGACGCCCGACGCGAGCCCGCCGACATCGGTCCCCTGGTGGAGTTCTAATGGCAACCGATCTGGACATCGTCGGTACCGCAGGTGTCGACGTCGTACCGGTGGCGCCACGCTTCCATCAGAAGCTTCAGGCTGTCGTCATCCCCGCCGCGGAACGAATCGGCGACGAGGCGGGCCGCATCATCGGCGACCGAATGAGCGACGAGATCGCTCGACGTGTGGCGGCAGCGCTCCCGCAGGCGGTTCAGGTTGGCGGGCAGGCTGCACAGCGTCAGGCAACTCGACAGGGCTCCGACACGGGCGGTGCCTTCGCGCGGTCTCTGAAGGAAAAGCTCACGGTGGCCTTCAAGGCGATGCCGAAGCTCGACGTCCGTCTCTCTGATACGGGCGTGAACGCTGAGCTCGCCCGTCTCCGCGCCCGCATGGAGACGCTCGCCGGCAAGCGCATCGGCATCGATGTCGACGTCGCTGCCGCTGAGGTGGAAGTCCGCAAGATCGAGGCAGAGCTCGAACGTCTCGGCGCCTCTCATCCGAACATCGCGGTTCGGGCTGACACTGCCACGGCACGCGCAGCACTAGCGGAGCTCCGTGCCGAAATCGCAGCCGTGGACGCGACGGAGGTCGACCTCGACGTCAACGTCGATACCTCCGGCGCCCGGTCCGCGCTGATGTCGCTCGGTATCCAAATGATCGCCCTGACGGCGATTCCTATCGGGCCCGTTCTCGCTGCCGGACTCGGCTCCGTGGTTGCCATGGCCACGGCCGCCGGCGCCGGCTTCGGTGCGCTCGCCCTGGCGGCCATTCCTGCCGTGAAGGGCGTGACGGAGGCACTGACGGCGCAGACGGCTGCACAGGAGGACGCTGCGAACGCCGCGCAGCGCGGATCCGCAGCGACGGCCCAAGCGGCGCAACAGGCCGCATCGAAGTCGCTCCAGCTTGCCGGCGCTCAGGCGTCACTCGCGACGGCTCACCGCAACGCTGAACGGCAGATCGTCCAGTCCAACCGGGCGATCGAAGATGCCGAACGAGCTCTCGCACAGGCGGGCATGCGCGCCGCGGACCAGCGTCGTCAGGCGGCCGAAGCCGTCGAGCGCGCGGAACAGTCCCTTGCCGACGCCAAGCGTGACGCGCTGAAGGCGGAGGAGGATCTCACCACCGCCCGCCGGGAGGCCGCTCAGGAGCTTGCGGACCAGCGTAAGGAGCTGTCCACGCGTCTGGAGGACTCCTCCCTCGACGAGCGGGACGCCGTCCTTCGCGTCAAGGAAGCGCAAGAAGAGCTCGCGAAGGTCATGAAGGACCCGAAGGCCACGGCCCTTCAGCGTGAGCGCGCGCAGCTCGCGGCCGACGAGGCGGAGCACAGCCTCCAGCGCCAGCGCGAGAAGATCAAGGAGCTCCAACTCGACCTGTTGCGACAGACGAAGGCCTCCGTCGACGGCTCTGACCGAGTCGTCCGCGCTCAGGAGCGGGTCACCGACGCGCAGCAGAAGGTGAAGGATCAGGCGACGGCACTTGCCGACGCGCAGGAGGCCGCCTCCCGCGTACAGGTGCAGGCTGCGCAGGACGTTGCCGAAGCGCAGCGCCGCGTAGCGGACGCCGTCGACAACTCCGCCAATGTCCAGGTAGCGGCTGCGGAGGCCATTGCATCGGCTGAGCGTGGCGTAGCGTCTGCCCGGCTGGCGGGTGCGTCTGCGACGTCCACGGCGATCACGAAGCAGGACGAGTATCTCCGGGCCCTCGCCAAGCTGACGCCGGCGCAGCGCGCGCTGTACGACTCGATCGCCGGTCCGCAGGGGATCAAGACGGCCTTCAAGGATTGGTCGACGGCGCTTCAGCCGCAGGTGCTCCCGCTCTTTACCCGCGGGGTGGACGGTGCGAAGGCGTCTCTTCCGGGCCTGACACCGTTCGTTCTCGCTGCCGCAAGTGCGGTTCAGACGCTCATGGACAAGGCGTCGGCGCAGCTCAAGACGCCTTTCTGGCAGGAGTTCAAGACGGATCTGAAGGAGAACGTCGAGCCGGCGATCATCGGTTTCGGCGTCGCCTTCGGCAACATCATCAAGGGTCTGGCCGGCGTCATTGACGCATTCCTGCCGCACATGGACGGCATCGCGGCTCGCTCGGATTCGATCACGGAGCGGTTCGCGAAGTGGGGGACGAGCCTGAAGGGCTCCCCAGAATTCGAGAAGTTCCTCCAGTACGTGAAGGATAGTGCTCCATCCGTTGGGGCACTCGTCGGAAGTGTTCTGACGGCGTTGATCGCGACGTCGCAGACGTTGAGTCCCGTTTCAACGGCGTTGATGGCCGTTGTGAAGCCGTTGTTCGACGCGATTACCTGGCTCGCAACAAACGTTCCGGAACTCGTGATCGGCCTGTGGGCTATTTGGGCGGCACAGAAGGCAATCACTGTCGGAATGGCGGCATGGGCAGCCGCTCTAGCGGTCTATAACGCCGTTGTTTTGACGGCGCAGGTGGTGACCGGCGGATGGGCCGTGGCTCTGAACGCGACGGGAATCGTCCCGATCATCCGGGCCATCGTGCTCGTAATCGGCCTTCTCGTCGCGGCCGTTATCTACGCCTACAACAACTGGGACTGGTTCCGGGTCACCGTCGACACCGTGGCGTCAGCCATCGGGACGGCAATGTCGTGGCTCTGGCAGAACGTCCTCAAGCCCGTATTTGACGGCATTTGGTGGGTGATAAAGAAGGTCGGCGACATCGCCGTGTGGCTGTGGAACGAGGCGCTTGAGCCTACCTTCAGCGTCATCGGCGAGGCCGCACAGATCCTCTTCACCGGCCTCGTGACCCTCCTTCTCCTGCCCGCCTACCTGGCGATCAAGGCGCTAGGGAAGATCGGTCTGTGGCTGTGGAACGAAGCGATCAAGCCCGCCTTCGACGGCATCGCCAAGGGTGCAGGGTGGCTCTGGACGACGATCCTGCGGCCCATCTTCACGTGGATCGGCGATAAGGCTACGTGGCTTTACAACAAGGCCATCAAGCCCGCTTTCGGTGAGGCGAAGAAGACCTTCGATGCTCTTGGCGCCGCCGGAAAGTGGCTGTGGAACAAGGTCCTTGAACCCATCTTCACGTGGATCGGTGACAAGGCGGGATGGCTGTACGACGAGGCCATCAAGCCGGCGTTTGACAGCATCATGGACGCCGTCGACGCCGTCTCCAAGTCATTCGAAGATGGAAAGTCCGCCATCAAGAAGGCTTGGGATCAGGTTCAGGACATCGCCAAAAAGCCCGTGCGCTTCATCATGGAGCACGTGTACAACGGGGGAATTGTTCCTCTCTGGAATCACGTAGCCGATATCACCGGAGCGGACAAGCTGAAGAAGCTTGACCTTCGTGGATTTGCGCGAGGCGGCATCCTTCCGGGCCAGTCGACGTGGAGGCAGGGGGACGACCAACTCGTCCCGATGCGTCGCGGCGAGGGCGTCTACGTCTCCGAAGCGATGCGCGACCCCTACGAGCGTGCTCGCCTCCACGCTGTCAACCGCGCGGCCATGAACGGTCAGTCACTCGGCCGATTCCAGGGCGGGTACGCGGAAGGCGGCATTGTCGATTGGCTGAAGGACAAGGCGTCGGACGTCGGCGACTTCTTCAGTAACCCGCTCGACGTCTTCCGTGACGCAAAGAACATGGTCACGGACCAGATGAAGAGCATTCTCACCAACCCATGGGCCCGTGAGATCGCCAAGATGCCGGGCCGGATGCTCGACGGCCTGAAGAACAAGGCTCTCGACTTCCTTGGCTTCGGGGGAGGCGAGGGCGGTAGCGGAGGCTGGGTTCGCCCCGTCGACGCCCCGTTCGGTACCCCGTTCGGCAAGCGCGGTTCGATGTGGGCTTCCGGACGACACAGTGGTCTCGATTTTCCAGCCGCTGTCGGCACTGCGATCCACGCCGTGGCCGGCGGACGCGTCTCCATGGCGCAGGGCGGGGGACCCTACGGCAACCACGTGATGATCAATCACGGCGGGGGTCTGTCGTCGCTGTACGCCCACATGTCCGGGATGCTGACTGAACTCGGCAAGACGGTCCGGGCCGGCGAGACGATCGGAAAGGTCGGCGCAACCGGCAACGTCACCGGTCCGCACCTCCACCTGGAGGCGCGCCGGAACGGCACTGCCGTCGACCCCATGCCGTACCTGACGGGTGGCGGAGGCGGAGGCGGATCCGGCGTCGAGCGGTGGCGGAACGTCGTTCTCCAGGCGCTCCAGATGACGGGCAATCCGTCGCAGTACGCAGATCTGACGCTCCGGCGGATGAACCAGGAGAGCGGCGGCGACCCCAACGCCGTCAACAACTGGGACATCAACGCGCGCAACGGCACGCCGTCGGTCGGCCTCATGCAGCTAATCAAGCCCACCTTCGAGGCGTGGGCCGGTCACATGCGCAACGTCGGGCCGAAGCTCTTCGGTGTTTCGACGAGCCCGCTTGCCAACGTCTACGCCTCGATGCGCTATGCCACCTCGCGGTACGGCAACCTTCCGAACGCTTACAACCGTCCCGGTGGCTACGCCTCCGGCGGGTTCCCTGGCGTCGGTGAGCTGGCATGGGTGGGCGAGCACGGTCCCGAACTCGTTCGTTTCCTCCACCCCACGCAGGTCTACAGCAACAGCGACTCCGCGGCCATGGTCCGCCAGGCCGCGACGCTCCAGGCCGGCGCAGGCCGCCCAACACAGCTCCAGGCCGACGTTCACGTCTACGTCGGCGACCGAGAAATCGCCGACATCGTGCGCACTGAAATCGACATCCGCGACGCCGACACGGCGCACGCGCTCACTTACGGGCGCATCGTCTAGCGCACACCCTCACGCGCCCCGCGGCCGACATGGCTGCGGGGCGCCCCCTGACTGAGAGAGATAACACCATGGACACCACTACGCCGATCAAGACTGAGCCGTCCCCATGCCTGCACTGTGGGGTCAACGTGCCGCAGAAGGCTGGAGCTGGCCGACTGAAGCGCTTTTGTACACCCGCGCATGGCCGGATGTGGCGACGCAAGGCCCGCTTCTTCGGATGGCTCTAGGCGCTCTTGACGGCCGCTCCCGCAGGCGTGATGGTCGTAGAACTCTGCGCAACTTCAACGACCTTGGAGCAGCCATGTCGCTACGTTATGTAGGCAAGGATCCGAACAGCGAAGAGGAGAACTGCCCGAGCGTCCTCGTCGACGAGCAGACCGGGGACTACGTCCTCCAGGGCTGGACAGCGGACGACGTGACCCGCACGGAGTGCGAGCAGTTCGGCCCGATCGCACCGAACGAGTCCGTGATCCGGATCCCCGCGCGGATGACAGAGCTGCTGAAGGAGGCGATTCGTGCCAACGAGCATCCCGACGTTCGCTGAGCTCCTGGCCAAGACGTCGCGTCACGCTCTGCACCTGGAGATGCGAGACGTCTACGGCGTCGAGTCGGAGGACGCGGCCTTCGTTGAGTGGAAGGCGGGGGTGTCGCGGGACTTCAGCGACCGCGCGTCCTGGTGGTCGAACTTCCATCAGCTTGTTGCCAACAGTGTGGGACGGGGTGTCCAGGTACGCAGGGCCCGTGTCGTCTCTGAGCCTGTATCGGACTACATCCGGTTCGAGCACGCTGGAACGGTGAAGAATCTCGCCGCGGGTGAAGAGGTCCGGTGGCTTTCCAGGAGCTCCGCGTCGGACATCATGCTCCCTGGTAACGACGTCTGGATCTTCGACGACTTCGCGTTGAAGTTCGGGATCTTCGACGGCGACGGCCGGCACGTCGGAGGACAAATGTCTTACGATGCCGACCTCATCCGACGGTGCACGAACGCGTTCAATACCGTGTGGGAGCGCAGTACCCCACACAGTGAGTTTGAGATCTGAGGCATGTCTGAAGCCCCGTCCGCCCGCATAGAAGAGGCACGTCAGCGCGTTGCTAAGCGTCTTCGCGATCTTCGCCTCGACGCAGGGCTGACGGGGCAAGACATCGTCGAGCGCACGGGCTGGCAGAAGTCGAAGGTGTCCAGGCTTCAGAACGCCGTGACACCCCCGTCGACCGAGGACATCCGCACGTGGTGCCGAGTCTGCGGCGCAGACGATCAAGCGGTCGACATCATCGAGGCGGCCCGGACTGCCGACTCCATGTACTCCGAGTGGCGCCGACGGAACCGAAGCGGGCTCAGGCCCATGCAGGTTGCGCGGGCGAGCATCCACCGTGAGACAGCACAGATGAGGGTCTACAGCTCCACGCTCATTCCCGGCATGCTCCAGACACGTGCCTACGCCATGGCGCTCCTCTCGGACATCGCACGCGCGAAGCGCATCCCCGACGACTCTGAAGCGGCTGCGAACGCACGTGTCGAGCGGTCGAACATCATCCGGGAGGCCGGCCGCACCTTCGCCTTCGTGGTGGAAGAGGCGGCACTCCGGCGCCACGTCGGAGGCCCGGACGTGATGACCGAGCAACTTCTCCACCTACTCGACGCTGCCCGGTACCCCGCCGTCTCGTTGGGTGTCATTCCTGCCGGCGCGACTGCCCGGTGGCCGCTGGAGACGTTCACGGTGTACGACGATGAGAAAGTGTTCGTCGAGCTCCTCACAGCCGCGCTGACGATCACCGCACCGTCGGAAGTGGCGCAGTACGTAGAGGCACACCTTGAAATGACGCGTGCTGCCGTCTTCGGTCCGGACGCGTACCGGATCATCGCAGGGTCGATCCCTGCGTCGTCCTAAGTAGCGTAGAACTCCATAGAACTGCGTGGAACCGATCAAGTCGCGCCGCCTACCGTCAGAGACGAAGAGGGGACGGTGCGCAATGACGGAAGATCAGTGGCAGCCGACAAAGAGTCGGTACGCGGTCGACTCGGAGGGACGTATCGGCCGGGTCGTCGACCGGTACGAAGGCAGCATCTATCTACGACCGCCGGGCGGAGGGCGAGAGTGGACCGTCCCTCCGGAGGAATTGCGCCCGCCGACGCAGGCGGAAATGCGGGAGATTCAAATCTTCACCACTCCGGTGCCTGGAACGACGTCATGAGCCCCGTGGGGACGGTGCTTGGGTACGCACTGCACGAGATCGGCCGTCATCCCGACTCGGAGCCCACGTTCTCCGCCCGGTGTCTGCATCCGGACTGTAAGTGGTCCGTGGCGCCCACTCCCGACGACGAACGGGCCGACAAAGACTGCATGACCCACACGGGTCTTACCGGGCACGGGATCTTCGCCCGGACGTGTGAAGCCATCGCGGTCGTCACTCGCAAATAAAGCTCCGCTCCTCCAGCGCTTTGGGGAGCTCTCTGGAGGAGCGGGTCAGGCCCGCGCGGCGCAGCTCGCGACTGTCCGCGCGGAGAGCGGGCCGGGACGTGGTCCGATGAGGTCGGCTCCACGTCCCGCCCGTGCAACGTCGAGCCGGCACCCCAGACCGCCCCGGTCGTCCTCTCTACCCCGTGGAGGACGGCCGGGGCTTCTTTGCGTTTCCGCAGGTCAGCGGCCGTGGTAACTTCTATGCAAGGGTGTCCCGTTCACCAGGGTGATCTCGTACTGCAGCGCGTGCACGGGAAGGTCTCCGATCCTCCGGGGTCCGGGTGGGGGCGGTCAGACGGCGAGCAGGGCGAGCAGTCCGCGTACGGCGGTGTCGAAGGAGGCGGGCGAACCCGTCGCGCGGGCCAGCACGTATCCGCCCTGCACGGTCGCGAGGACCGTCGCCGCGATCTCCTCCGGGTCGAGGGAGCCCCTCAACTCGCCGCTGTCCAGGCCCTCTCGCACGACCTCGGCGATCCTGCCGCGCACCCGTCCGAGCACCTCCTCGACCGGTGCGCGCAGCTCCGGGTCCGCGATGACCTCCGGGTCCATGGTCAGCCGGCCCACCGGGCAGCCGCGCAGGACGTCGCGCTCGCGCCGCAGGTACGCCTCGATGCGGTCGTACGCCGAACCCCCGCCGCCGAGGACCGCCTCGGCCGCCGCGCCCAGCTCCTCGGCCGAGCGCCGGATGGCCGCGAGCGCCAGGTCCTGCTTGCCGGCGAAGTGGTGGTACATGCTGCCCTGGCCCGCGCCCGCCGCCTGCTGGACGGCTTTGGGGCTGGTGCCGACGTAACCGCGCTCCCACAGGAGTTCGCGGGTGGCCTCGATCAGCCGCTCCGGGGTGCTCATGCTCATGTCGTCACTGTACATACCAGTAGGTACAGAGCGGAAGCAGTGGCGCCCCGGCGACGTACTCCCGGTGTCGTACGCCGGGAACCGCTGCCCGTACGACGACCCGGACCCCCTCCCGGAGCGAGTCTCGAACCAGAGCCGGATACCACCGAGGAGCTGAACCCCCATGAACACACTCGCCCACGCGGGCCCCGGCCCGTGGGTCCTCTTCTTCCCCCTCGTCTGGGCCGCCGTCGTCATCGGGATCGTCACCGTCGCCCGCCGCGCCGGATGGCGCCGGGGCCGGCCGTGGCACGACTCCGGGCCCGACGAGCACTCGCCCATCGCCCTGCTCGGCCACCGGTTCGCGGCCGGCGAGATCGACGAGGACGAGTACTGGCGGCGCCTGACCGTCCTGGAGGAGCAGTTCGGCCGCGCCACGGACCCCAAGGGGCGCCGGACATGACCGCCCCCGCCCTCCGCACCGCCCCCTCCGCCCCGCTTCCGGCCGCCCGGGTCGTCGACGCCGTCAAGGTGTACGGGCGCGGGGACACCGAGGTCAGGGCCCTCGACGGCGTGAGCGTCGACTTCCCGGCCGGCCGCTTCACCGCCGTCATGGGCCCCTCCGGCTCGGGCAAGTCCACCTTGATGCACTGCGCCGCCGGACTCGACACCCTCACCTCCGGCGCCGCCCTCGTCGGCGACACCGACCTGTCCACCCTCGACGACCGGCGCCTGACCCTGCTGCGCCGCGACCGGATCGGCTTCGTCTTCCAGGCCTTCAACCTGCTGCCGACCCTCACCGTCGCCGAGAACGTCACCCTTCCGCTCGACCTCGCCGGGCGGTCCGTCGACCCGGAGCGGTTCGACCGGCTCGTCGACACCGTCGGCCTGCGCGACCGCCTGCACCACCGGCCCGGCGAACTCTCCGGCGGACAACAGCAACGCGTCGCCGTCGCCCGGGCCTTCGCCGGCGACCCCGACGTCGTCTTCGCCGACGAGCCCACCGGCAACCTCGACTCGCGCTCCGGCGAGGAGGTCCTCCGCCTGCTCGGCCGTACGGTCCGCGACACCGGCCGCACGGTCGTCATGGTCACCCACGATCCCGTCGCCGCCGCCCACGCCGACGAGGTGATCTTCCTCGCCGACGGCCGGCTCGTCGACCGCATGACCGGTCCCACGGCCGATCGCGTCCTCGACCGCATGAAGGCCTTCGACACGGGCGCCGCGACGGTCCCCGGAGGCACGACATGAACGCCCCCGCCACCCTCCGGCTCGCCCGGGCCTCGCTCCGCGCGCACCGGCGGCGCTTCCTCGGCACCTTCGCCGCCGTCCTCCTCGGCGTCGCCTTCCTCACCGGCACCCTCGTCATGGGCGACACCCTCCGCGCGAGCTTCGACTCGATGTTCACCGACGCCACCCGGGGCACCGACGCCGTCGTCCGCAGCGCCACCACCGTGACCGCCGCCGGCGCGGCCCAGGGCACCCGCGGCCCCGTCGACGCGGACCTCGCCGAGCGCCTCGCCCGGGTCCCCGGGGTCGCCGCCGCCGCGCCCCGGATCGAGGGCGCGGGCCAGCTCCTCGCCGCCGACGGCACCCCCGTCGGCGGCAAGGGCCCGCCCACCCTCGCGGGCAACTGGATCGACGACCCCGCCCTCAACCCGTACCGCCTCGCGGAGGGCCGCGCGCCGCGCGCCCCCGGCGAGGCCGTCGTCAACCGGGGCGCCGCGAGGACGGCCGGCCTCGCCGTCGGCGACACGACGGTCCTGCGCACCCCCGACCCGGTGGAGGTCACCGTCGTCGGCCTGGCCACCTTCGGCGGCGCGGACGGCATGGGCCAGGTCACCTGGACCGGCCTCACCCGCGCCGACGCCGAGGAACACCTCACGGCGCGGCCCGGGGAGGCGACGAGCATCGCCGTACGCGCCGGACCCGGCGTCTCGCAGGACGAGCTGGTCGCCACGCTGACGCCCGCCCTGCCCGAGGGAGTCGAGGCGATCACCGGACAGCGGGCCGCCGAGGAGAACACCGCGATGGTCTCCGGCCGCTTCCTCGACCTCTTCACCACCTTCCTGCTGGTGTTCAGCGGGGTCGCCGTGTTCGTCTCCGTCTTCACCATCCACAACACCTTCGCCGTCCTCGTCGCCCAGCGGACCCGCGAGAACGCCCTCCTCCGCGCGATCGGCGCCACCCGCCGCCAGATCGTCACCGGCACCCTCGCCGAGGCGCTCACCGTCGGACTGCTCGCCTCCCTCGCCGGGCTCCTCGCCGGGATCGGCGTGGCCGCCGGGCTCCAGGCGCTGTTCCCCGCGATCGGCTTCCCCTTCCCCGAGGGCGGCCTCGTCGTGACCGGCCCCTCCCTGGCCCTGCCGCTCGGCGTCGGGCTCGCGGTCTGCGCCGGTTCGGCGCTGCTCCCGGCCGTACGGGCCGGGCGCACGGCCCCGCTCGCCGCGCTGCGCGAGACGGACGTCGACGACTCGGGCACCTCCCGCCGTCGCGCCCTGACCGGAGGCGCCCTGCTCGCCGTCGCCGTCGGCGCGGCCCTCGCCGGTGTCCTCGGCACCCCGTCGCTGTGGCTCGCCGCCACCGGGGCCGCGCTCGCCGTCGCCGCGTTCGTGGTCCTCGGACCGGTCGCCGCCTCGCTCGCCGTACGGGTGCTCGGCCGCCCGCTGCGCGGGGTCAACCACCGCCTCGCCCGCCGCAACGCCCTGCGCAGCCCGGGCCGTACGGCCGCGACCGCCACCGCCCTGATGGTCGGGGTCGCCGTCGTCACCCTCTTCACGGTCTTCGGCGCCTCCCTCAAGGCGACCACGGACCGCACGGTCGACCGCTCCTTCGCCGGGGACGTGGCCGTCGGCGCGCCCTCGTTCGGCGCGGGCGGCAGCGGGCTCAGCCCCCGCCTCGCCCCGGCCGTCGCCGCGCTGCCCGAGGTCGACACCGCCGTGGGCCTGGGGCGCGGCGTCGCGGAGGTGGACGGCCGGGGCCGCGCGCTCACGGTCACCGACCCGGCCGCGCTCGCCCGGACGCTCGACCTGGGGGAGGTCCGGGGTTCCCTCGCCGGACTCGGTACGGACGGCCTCGCCGTCGCCGCCGACGAGGCCGCCGCCTCCGGCCTGGCCCCCGGCGGGGCCGTCGAGCTGACGTTCACCGACGGCAGTCGGCACGCCTTCACGGTCCGCGCGGTCTACGAACGCTCCGACCTCGCCGGCGACTACCTCGTCACCCGGGAGGCCTGGGCCCCGCACCGCACCCAGGACGCCGACCGGCTGGTCGCCGTCTCCTTCGCGGACGGCGTCCGCGTCGAGGACGGCAAGGCCGCCGTGACCGAGGTCGCCGACCGGTACGGCCGTCCGGAGGTGCAGACCCGCGAGGAGTACGCGGAGGCCTCGGCCGGCGGCATCGACATGATGCTCACCCTCGTCTACGCGCTCCTCGCGCTCGCCGTCCTGATCGCGCTGCTCGGCATCGCGAACACGCTGACCCTCTCCGTCCACGAACGGACGCGCGAGCTCGGTCTGTTGCGGGCCGTCGGGCAGACCCGGGCCCAGCTGCGGACCACGGTCCGCTGGGAGTCCGTCCTGGTCGCCGCCTTCGGGACGGTCGGCGGGATCGTGCTCGGCGCCTTCCTCGGCTGGGTCCTCGTCCGCGCCTCGGGCGGCCCGGGCGACAGCGCCCCGGCGTTCGCCGTACCGGCCGTGCGGCTCGCGGCCGTGGCCCTCGCCGGGCTGGTGGCGGGAGCCGTGGCGGCCTGGCGTCCGGCCCGCCGCGCGGCCCGCCTGGAGATCCTCCGGGCGATCGCCACGGAGTGACGGGGCCGGAGGGACTCCGTCGACCCGCCCGGTCGGGAACCCCGACCGGGAGCGGGCCGGGCCGGCAGCGGTTTCCTCAGCCCGGCAGGCCAGGCCGTCGACCGGCCTCGTCAGTCCGCCGGCCAGGTCGTCGACCGGCCTCGTCAGCCCGGTCGGCCCGCCAGGACCGGGCGGGCCACCGACGGGGCCGGCACCGGTTCGACCGGCGAGCTGAGGGGCACGCCGGGGAGGCGGCTGTACCCGACGCCCGCGAGCAGGTCCTCGGCCGCGGCCCCGTACACGGCCCGCGCGCACGCGTCGACGGGGTCGCCGAGGGCCGGCGCCGTGAGGGTGAACCACACGACCTTGCCGTCGGCGCCGCACGGGCGGACGCCCCAGCTCTCGCTGACCGCCCCGACGATGCCGAGGCCCCGGCCGGAGGTGGCGAGCGCGTCCAGGTCGTCCATCGGGCCGGGCGTCCCGCACGCGTCGAGCGCGTCCGGGAGCCGGACCTCGGGCAGCCGGGGATCGTGGTCCCGGACCGAGACGGTGAGCCGGTCGAGCAGCAGCTCGATCTCGACCTTGCACCCCTTGTCCGGCTGGGCGTGGCGGTGCACGTTCGTCAGCAGCTCGGTCAGACCGAGGACGGCCTGGTCCACCAGGGAGTCCAGCTGCCAATGTCGAAGGTGCGCGGAGATGATGCGGCGGATCTGTCCGATCCGCGACGGCAGGGCCTGAAGCTCCACCGCGTAGTACCTGCTCGGCTCGCTGATCACGGCTGCGACTCCCCGAAGTGGTCCGGAAGAAGACGAAGATTCGGATCTGTCTCTGCGGTACAGAAGGGGCGGTGACCTGATCGCAGCGTCACCACCGCTGAACCCTCAGTGAGGTGGGTTCCAGCCTGGACCAGCCGTGACCGCCCCGCAACTCGCCGCGAACCCCCGCAGCTCAGGACCGCCCGGCCGCCCGCTTCAGCGCCGCGAGGAAACGCCCGGACACCTCCGCCTCCCCGTCGCCACGGTCGCGGTCGCCGTCCTCGTCGGAGTGCAGGGTCAGCCGGTACCGCGTGCCGTTCACGGTCGCCACCGTCTCGTCCGCCTTCGCGAACCACGGGCGCCCCGCCCGCACCGCCGAGACCGGCGCGCTGTCGATCTCGCTGCCGTAGCTCGTCAGGAGCGCGAGGCGGCCGTCCTCGATCCGCACCTCGCCCGCGCGCGTCAGCGAGCGCGGCCAGCGCGCGATCCGTACGCCCCTGGCGCTGAACTCGGGCTCCGCCATGCCGATCCGCCCCTTTCACCCGGTTGCCGCATCCAGTGTGCCGGGCCGTCGCCGCGCGCACCAGTAGCCCTCCCGAAGACCGTCCACAAGGGAGCCCTATGGAACGTCAAAGGGAACGTTTGCCCAGGTGAGAGCGGTATTGTCGGAAGGGCGAGACCCCTGAGGCGACACACGAGGAGAGGGACGGATGAGCACCACCCACGAGAGTGCGGCCGCGGTCACGGTCGACGTCGACCGCAGCGACCCGGCGTACCGGTCCTGGCTGAAGGAGGCCGTGCGCAAGGTCCAGGCCGACGCCAACCGTTCCGCCGACACCCATCTGCTGCGCTTCCCCCTCCCCGAGAAGTGGGGCATCGACCTCTACCTCAAGGACGAGTCGACCCACCCCACCGGCAGCCTCAAGCACCGCCTCGCCCGCTCCCTCTTCCTCTACGGCCTCTGCAACGGCTGGATCCGCCCCGGAAAGCCCGTCATCGAGGCCTCCAGCGGCTCGACCGCCGTCTCCGAGGCGTACTTCGCGAAGCTCATCGGCGTCCCCTTCATCGCCGTGATGCCCCGCACGACCAGCCCCGAGAAGTGCCGGCTCATCGAGTTCCACGGCGGGCGGTGCCACTTCGTCGACGACTCGCGCACGATGTACGAGGAGGCCGCGGCCCTCGCCGAGCGCACCGGCGGCCACTACATGGACCAGTTCACCTACGCCGAGCGGGCCACCGACTGGCGCGGCAACAACAACATCGCCGAGTCGATGTACCAGCAGCTGCGCCTGGAGCGGTACCCGGAGCCCGCCTGGATCGTCGCCACCGCCGGCACCGGCGGCACCTCGGCCACCATCGCCCGCTACGTCCACTACATGCAGCACGACACCCGGATCTGCGTCGCCGACCCCGAGAACTCCTGTTTCTTCGACGGCTGGACGCACCACGACCCGAACGCCACCGCCGACTGCGGCTCGCGCATCGAGGGCATCGGCCGCCCCCGCATGGAGCCCAGCTTCGTGCCCGGCGCCGTCGACCGCATGATGAAGGTCCCCGACGCGGCGAGCGTCGCCGCCGTCCGGGCCCTGGAGACCGCGATCGGCCGCAAGGCGGGCGGCTCCACCGGCACCGGTCTGTGGAGCGCCTTCAAGATCGTGGCCGAGATGGTCGCCCACGAGCGCACCGGCAGCGTCGTCACCCTCATCTGCGACCCGGGCGAGCGCTACCTCGACAAGTACTACTCCGACGACTGGCTGGCCGCCCAGGGCATGGACATCGCCCCGTACTCCGCCGCTATCGAGCGGTTCCTGGCGACGGGGGCCTGGCCGGAGTGAGCCGCCGGTCCAGCCGGCGCGCCGCGTCCCGGAAGGAGAACCCCACGCCCGGCGCCGCGAGGCGCAGCGCGAGCCGGAACGAGGCCGCGCCGTCGGCGGCCATCGTCCATCGCAGACGGGTGCCCCGGCCGGTGGGGGAGAGGGTCCACTCCTCCGCCATGGCCGTCACCCCGGGCGCGTTCGTCGCGTCCACGCGGTAGGCGTAGCGGAGGTCGGGCTCGGAGGCCAGGATCGTCTCGTCGAAGGCGATCCCGCCCCGCAGCCGTACGGACCGGCCCGCGCCGTCGCCGGTCGGGACGGCGGAGGCGACGGCCGTGAACCACGACGGCAGGCTCCCCACCTCCACGGCCACCGACCGGTAGACGGCCGACGGCGGGGCGGCGAGGGTCGCGGTGAAGACCAGGCGGACGGGCGCGGACGTGGTGAAGTCGAGCTCCACCGGGCGCAGTCGGCGTGCCATGGACCCTCCCGGGGCGGGGCGTGGGCGGAGGCAGCACGATAGCTGACGCGCTGTCAGTAGCACAGGGGGGCGCCGCGCGGGACCCGCGTCCACCGGGCCGGCGCCCCCGGCCGTGTGGGCGCGCGCCTCACGGGGCGGTGCCCCCGGCCCCTGCCCGTGTGGGCAATCGTCCCGCTGGGGCGGGACGGGTGGGCACACAGGACGGTGCGCTCCAGTGGCGCCTCCGCGTTCCGCGCCTGGACCCGCACCACTTCGCGCGGCGCACAACGGGGTGCGGGTCAGGGCAACGGGAGCCTCGGGCGCCGGCAAGGGGCGCCGTCCGTTGTGCCCACCCTCCCCCAAGCTCTCGGCTCCGCTCGAGCAGGGGGGACCCCCTTCGCCCCAGCGGAACAGTTGCCCACAACGGGGCCGGCGGGCGCAGCCCGCAGGAGGCGTCAGCGCGGCGGGGTCAAGGTCACGGGCCCCGCAGCACCCCGTCCACCGCGCGGCCGAACACGACCCGGCCCGCCAGGCGCAGCACCGGGTCGAAGGCCCCCGGGACGCCCCGTACCGTCAGTTCCTCCGTCCACACCACCCGGCAGCCGCCGCCCGCCGTCCCCGTCACCTCGACGAGCGCCCAGCCCCGCACGACCCGCCCGGTCTTCTCCAGACGGCAGACGCCGGGCCGGCCGGGCGACGGGGGCTCCCAGCGCACGACCTCCATCGGGTCGTCGAAGGACAGCCGGCCGACGCCCGTACGGGCGACGAACCGCGTGCCCACCCCGTCCGGCCCCGGCGTCAGCACCCTCGTCCGGGTCAGCGGCACCTGGCGGCCGTGCGCCGGCCAGTCCGTCAGCCGCCGCCACACCTCCTCCGGTGCCGACGGCACCGTCCGCTCGACCCGGAAGAGGCTCACTCCTGTTCCTCGCCCGGCACCACGAGACCCGGCACGTACTCCGTCACCTCGGCCCGCACCCCCGCGGGCAGACCGCTGTCCGTCACCCAGGTGTCGACCTCGTCGAGGGCGGCGAAGGAACTCAGTCCCACCGTCCCCCACTTGGTGTGGTCGGCGACCACCACGACCCGGCGCGCCGAGCGCATCAGGCACCGGTTGGTCTCGGCCTCCGCCAGGTTCGGCGTGGAGAGGCCGGCCTCCACCGACACGCCGTGCACGCCGAGGAAGAGCAGGTCGAAGTGGAGCGAGCGGACCGCCCGGTCCGCCACCGGCCCCACCAGCGCGTCGGACGGCGTGCGGACCCCGCCGGTCAGGACGACGGTCGCCGCGCCGCGCCGCGACTCGCTCCCGCCGCCCATCTGCTGCGCCTCGTGGAACACGTCGGCGACCCGCACCGAGTTGGTGACCACCGTCAGGTCCGGCACGTCGAGCAGGTGCCGGGCCAGCGCGTAGGTCGTCGTCCCGCCGGACAGGGCGATCGCGGTACCCGGCGACACCAGGGCCGCCGCCGTCCGGGCGATCTCGTCCTTGGCGCTCGGTTCGAGCACCGATTTGGCCTCGAAACCAGGCTCGTGGGTGCTCGCCTCGACCACCGGAACGGCCCCGCCGTGCACCTTGGCGACCATGCCCTGCCGGGCCAGCGCGTCCAGGTCGCGGCGGATCGTCATGTCCGAGACGCTGAGGCGACGGGTCAGCTCGTTCACCCGTACGCCGCCACGCCGCCGTACCTCGTCGAGGATCAGGGCACGCCGCTGCTCCGCGAGGAGGTTCTGGTTGTCAGTCACCGTCGGGGCCGGTCCTTCCGCAGGAGACAAGGGGATGAGTGTCGGATTCGGTGAGGAACCGTGCGCAGCCGCACGACCTTCCGCGATCCTGTTGCCGACGTCGCATCTTCCCACTCTGAGAGGAAGTCCCCTCAGTGTCCCCTGCCACACCCACCCCGGAGAGCGGGGGCGCGGCGCTCGAACTCCTCGTCCACGGAGTCGGCGGAGCCACCCCCGAGTCGATGCTCGACGACCCCAGGACCGTACGGGTGACCGGCGACCGGACCGCCGCCGTGTACCGACGCGGCGACGACCTCGACGCCGAGGACCACCCCGAGCGGTACGCGGCGGGCCCCGTCCCGGAGGCGTACTGCTGGTCCAATCTGACCTCAGGCGACGGCGCCCGCGCCCTGTGGCTGCTGCTCCTGCCCTTCATGGTGGCCAACCTGGCGCACTGGATGCGGCCGCCCGCCGAGGGCAGGCCGGTGCTCGTGCGGTTCTACGGGGTCGTCGTCCGGCTCGTCGCCCTCACCCTCACCGTCCTCCTCACGGCCGCCGCCTGCGAGGTGGCGCTCGACCTGACGGCCTGGCAGTGCGCGTCCGCCGCCGCCTGCGCCGACGCGCACTCCTGGCTCGGCTTCCTCTCCGCCGGGCGCGGCGGCTGGTGGTCCGTGCCCGGCCGCCGCCTCGCCCTCGCCGCGCTCGTGCCGACCGCGCTCGTCGGCCTGCTCTGGTACCTCTCCAACCGGACCTGGAGCGCGTACGAGGCGCAGCGCCCGCCCACCGGGTACGACGTGCCCGTCGAGGAGCCCCGGGCCGACACGGAGACGGCGGACGCCGAGCCCGCCGGCTCCGTCGATCCGCGGCCCGCGCTCGGCCGTCCCGGGTTCTGGTACGGCCGCCGGCTCGTCGCCCGCCTCCGGGCCGCCCACACCGCCGCCGGGTTCCTGACCGTCGCCGCCGCCCTCGTCACGGCCACCGTCCGCCACGACGCCGACTCGTCCGGCCCGCGCACGGTCCTCGGCTGGGTCCTCCGGGCCGCCGTCGCCGTCCTCGCCGTCGTCGTGGTCGGGGTCGTCTGCCGGCGCGGCCGCAGCGAGAGCCGCCTCGACCTGCGCGTCGAACGCGTCCTCGTCTCCTGGCTCCCCGCCGCCTCCCTCGCCCTCCTCGTGCTCACCGCCCTGCACGCCGGCTGGTCCCGCCCCGGTTGGATCTCCTCCGGAACCCTCCCCGGCGACGCCGTCTTCGGCGCCCTCACCCTCGTCCAGGGCGGTCTCGTCGTCGCCCTCGGCGTCGTCGCCCTGCTCCTCCAGCGGCCCCGCCGGGACCCCCGTACCGCGCTGCGCGGACTCGGCGGGCCCGCGGTCGCCATGCTCGCCTGCGCGCTCGCCGGGGTCATGTCCGGGGGAGTGGCGCAGCGGGTCGCCGACTGGCTCGACGGTCCGGCCACCCCCGGCATGGGCGACCGCAGCGGCCCCAGGATCGGCCCGCCGGTCCTCCTCAGCTGGCAGGCCTCGGTGATCCCCGTCCTGCTCCTGCTGCTCCTCGTGCCCGCCGCCCTCCTCGCCGCGCGGACCGTCCTCGACGCCCGGCGCCTGCGCTCCGCCGTCGAGTCCGACTACGCCGCCGCCGACGAACGCGACCCGGTGCGTACGGGACAGATCGCGACCGGCCGGGCCCGCGCCTCGCTCACCGACTCCGCGCCCGTCCTCGTCGGCGTCGTCTCCGGCGCGACCCTGCTCCTCGGGGCCGCCTCCGTCGCGGGCGCCTGGGCCAGCGGCAACGTGCCGGGCCGGGCCTTCGACGGCGCCCACCCCGCGATCGCCTCCCTCGCCTCCGTCACCCAGGCCCTCGGCTCCTGGATGATCGGCCTCGGCTTCCTGCTCTTCGTCACCTGGGGCCGCCGCGCCTACAAGGACGCCTCCGCCCGCCGCACCATCGGCATCCTCTGGGACGTCGGCACCTTCTGGCCCCGCGCCGCCCACCCCTTCGCCCCGCCCTGCTACGCCGAACGCGCGGTCCCCGACCTCACCTGGCGGATGAGCTCCTGGACCCGGAGCACCGGCGGGCGGCTGGTCATCTCCGGGCACTCCCAGGGCAGCGTCCTCGCCGCGGCCGCCGTCTGGCAGCTGCGGCCCGTCACCCGGAGCCGGGTCGCCCTGCTCACCTACGGCTCGCCCCTGGAGCGGCTCTACGGCCGCTGGTTCCCCGCGTACTTCGGCCCCGAGGCGCTGCGCGCCCTGAACCGCACGATGCACTGCTGGACCAATCTGTACCGCGCCACCGACCCCATCGGAGGCCCCGTCGGGGTCCCCGCCGAGGACGGCCGCCCGGCCGTCGACGAAGCGGTGCTGCTCGACCCGGTCGCGTACGGCCGCACCCGCCGGCACCCGCTGCCCGAACCGATCCTCGGACACTCCGACTACCAGGCCGACCCGGCCTTCGCCCGGTGCCGCTCCGCACTCCTCGACCGGCTCCCACCGTCCTTCCCCCGCCAGCGCTCCGACTCCCCCCTGGATCAGGGGATGTCGGGGATGTCCTCCGGGTAGAGCAGGGTCAGGTCGTCCGTGCTCGCCTCGGCGAGCGCGGCGACCCGGCCCGCGTGCCGCTCCACCATCGACTCGAAGGTCCCCCGCGCCGTACGGCCGTTGCCGAACGCCGGGCCCTTGGGCAGCTTCTCGAAGTACGCGAGCAGCGCCTCGTCCGTGCCCGGCGCGAGCCGGTACTCGTGCTCGTCCGCCTGCTGGCCGACGATCCGCAGCAACTCCTCCGGCGCGTAGTCGCCGAAGGTGATGGTCCGGGAGAAACGGGAGGCCACGCCCGGGTTGACGGTGAGGAAGCGCTCCATCTCCGCCGTGTACCCGGCGACGATGACCACCACCGCGTCCCGGTGGTCCTCCATCAGCTTCACCAGCGTGTCGATCGCCTCGCGGCCGAAGTCCCGCCCCGAGTCCTCCGGCGACAGCGCGTACGCCTCGTCGACGAAGAGGACGCCGCCGCGCGCCCGGTCGAAGGCCTCCTGCGTGCGGATCGCCGTCGAGCCGATGTGCTCGCCGACCAGGTCCACCCGGGAGACCTCCACCAGGTGACCGCGCTCCAGGACCCCGAGCGAGGCGAGGATCTCGCCGTACAGCCGGGCCACCGTCGTCTTGCCCGTGCCCGGATTGCCCGTGAAGACCAGGTGGCGGCGGACCGAGGCCGCCTTGAGTCCCGCCTCCTGGCGCCTGCGCCCCACCTCGATCATGTTGGTGAGGGTCCGCACCTCCAGCTTGACGCTCTCCAGACCCACCAGGGCGTCCAGCTCGCCGAGCACGTCCTGCGAGGAGCGGGCCTCCGGCGCCGGTTCCGCGACGGCCGGCGCGGCCGGTGCCGGGGCGCGCGGCACGGGCACCGTACCGAGCAGCCCCGCCGGCTGCGTGGCCGTCAGGACCGTGCCGCCGTCGGGCACGGAGGAGCGGACCGCGCTCTCGTCGCTGGTGCAGTCCTCCGCGCTCGCGCCCTCCTCGGGGAACTCGTAACCGCCGCGCGCGCAGCGCTCCGTGCGGCACTTGCGCAGGGTCGTCCGGCAGCCGTCCGTGACGTGGAAGCCGTATCCGCCGCTGCCCGTCACCCGGCAGCCGTGGAAGGAGCCGCGGCCCTCCGCCGAGACGTAGAAACCGGCCTCGGCGGGCGAGGTGACCACGCACCGGTCGATCGTGGGGTCGGCGCCCTTGGTGACGATGACCCCGGTCTGCACGGAGTCGATCGTGCAGCCGCCGAGGGTGCCGCCGCTGCCGTGGTCCCGGAACCAGGCGCCCGTGGACGCCTCCCGGATCCGGCAGTCGTCGAGCTGGGCCGTGGCCCCGTCGCTCACCGACACCGCCGTGTTCCGCACCTGCGTCAGATCGCTGTCGACGACGTCCACCCGCGAGCCCCGGTCGAGGACGAACAGCGCGTCCGGCACGTCGTGGACCCGGCAGGCGTCGAGGACGGCGGTCGCCCCGTCGCTCACCCACACCGCCGGGTAGTCGCCCGTGCTGTCGTGGATCTCGCACTGGTTGGCGTCCACCCGCGTCCCCGGGTCCCACACCGACAGGCCGTTGCGCCCGAAGCGGCGGACGGTCGACCGGGTCAGCGTCAGGACCGATCGCGAGCGCAGGTCGACCGCGTTCTCCGGCACGTCGTGGATGTCGCAGTCCGAGAGCGTGAGCACCGCGTCCGTGTCCAGCGTGATGCCGTCCGCCGAGGTGCGGTGCACCGTGGAGTCGGTGAGGTGGGCGGCGGCGCGGGCCGCGATCTGCAGGCCGGCGCCCTTGATCTCGTACACCTCGCAGCCGACGCCCTCCAGGCCGCTGCCCTCGCCGGTCACGGCGATGCCGGCGCCGGAGGCGTGGTGCACCCGGCAGCGCTCGAGGCGTGGATGCGCCCCGCCGCGCACCGAGACCCCGGCCTGCCCGGCGGAGACCACCTCGCACTCCTCGAACACCCCGCCCGCGCCGTCGAGCACGGCGATCCCGACTCCGGCCGGATTGTCGATCGTGCAGCGGCGGGCCGTCGGCCGGGCGGCGCCCCGGACCTCGATCCCGGCGGCCGAGCGGGTCATGATCCGCAGGTCGAGCAGCTCGGGCGTGCCGTCCTCGACGAGCAGCGCGGGCGCGGCCACGTCCTGCCCCTCGATGTGCAGGTCCTGCACGGTGACGGAGGCGCGCAGGGTCAGCGGCACGCCGTCCGGCGGCGCGATCCGCACCGAGCCGATCCCGCCCTCGGGGCCGCGCAGGGTGACGGCCCGCCGGATCACGAGGTTCTCCCGGTAGGTCCCGGGCGCGACGGTGAGGACGTCCCCGTCGCCCGCGGCCTCCAGGGCGGCGGCGAGGGAGGGGTACTCACCCGTGCGGCGCCGCCACCGCGATGTGCCGGTGTGCGTCACCTGGACCGTGCCCTGTGCCATGGGTGTGTCCTGCCCCCGCCTCATGCCTCGCCGCTGATCCGATGCCCCACCGTAGCGCGCGCGGCGCCGCCGGGTTGACGGGTCGCGGGCCCTTGCGCGTACGGGAGGCCGACCGCCGTCGGGCACGCGTCACCGCCGGTCCGGGCCGGTCCGGAGCGGTCGGGACCGGTCGTGGAACGGTCGAAGTCGAACGCGGTGCCGCGGCCGGCCGGACGGTACGGCCCCGCCCGCCGGCGTCAGCTTCCCGTGCCCGTACGGCCCCAGTCGGGACCCGCCGCCGCCCATGCGCGGTCGAGGCGCGCGTACCGACGCAGCACCAGTCTGCGGACGGCGAGACGGCGGACGAGCTCCACCAGCGAGCCGACGAGGAGGGCCGCCGTCAGGCCGGCGACGACCGCGTGCGCGCGGGCCGCCCCCGTCTGCATCGGCGGCGCCACCGGGCGCCCGTCCCGGTCCGTCCAGAGCCGGAAGGCGGCGCCGGGCGCGGAGTGCCGCCGGGCCGTCGCCACCGTCCCCGTGCGGGCCGAGCCGTCCGGCGCGGTCCAACGGGCCACCACCGAGCGCCGCAGCCGCTCCTCCCCGGCGGTCCCGACGGATCCGTGGCCGCTCGCGGGGACGTCGGCGAGCCGCACCACCCGGGCCGTCGTCGGCAACCGCTGCGCCTGCTGGGTGCGGGCCGCGCGCGACAGCGGGCCGTACGCGGAGGTGCCGGCCGCCCAGCCGGTCAGCGGCACCGCGACGCAGAGCAGGACGACCGCCGCGAGGGCGATCCACGCCTCCACGAGATCAGTGGTCCGGCGCAGGGGATTGTGCCGCCAGCGCCAGAGTCCGGTGGCTGCGCGCACGTCTGGACCCCCTCGTCGTTCACCGCCTCGTCGTTCACGCCTCCTCCAACGAGTGTGCCCCCGGGGTGGGTTCCCCGCCCGTCGACCGGTGGGCGCGGCGCGCGGTCCGGGGCCTCAGTCCAGGATCTTCACGGCGTCGCCGACCCGGACGGTGCCGGTGTGCTCGGGGACGAGGTTCTGGCCGAAGATGACCCGGCCGTCGCTCGTGCGGTGCCGGGCGAGGCTCCGCAGCGGCTCCTTGCCCCGCTCGGCCGTGAACTGGTCCGTCGTGGTGACGACGCAGCGCCCGCAGGGCCTGGCGACCCGGAAGGTGACCTCTCCGACGGCGAGCCGCTTCCAGCCGTCCTCCGCCCAGGGGGCGGTGCCCTCGATCACCAGGTTCGGCCGGAACCGGTTCATCGGCAGGGGGCCCTCGTCGGCGTGGTCGCCCCGGTCTATCAGGGAGTTGAGGGCGTCGAGCGAGGCGGTGGTGGTGACGAGCAGCGGATAGCCGTCCGCGAAGCTCACGGTCTCGCCGGGCAGCGCGTAGTCCGGGTCGACCGGACGCCGGTGCTCGGGCGCGTCCATGTGCACCAGGCGCACGTCGCTCTCCAGGTACGCCGAGAGCCAGGCGGCCGCGGCGGGGTCGGCCGGGACGGCCTCCACGGGCTTGTCGAAGATCTCCATCGTGACGGTGGCCGTGGCCGGCGGGGGCTGGGGAACCCCGACCGCCAGCGTCGGCCGGGCGGGAGCGGACAGGGAGACCCCGCCGCCCGGCAGCGGCTCCGCCGTGACCAGCGCCATCCGAGGGTGACGGCGTTGGGTCACGACCTTGTTCGCGGAGTCGACGACGGCCCAGCGGCGGTCACCGGCCAGCCCCCAGGGCTGTACCTCGGCCTCCGTGCGGGCCAGCGCGCGCATGGCTTTCACCGGGTGGACGTGGAGGGAGCGGAGCACAGGAGTCGGCATGCCCTCATCCTGCCAGCCGCCCCGTCCTCCCCGTCGGCCGTTGCGCGGAGCCGGTCAGTAACCCCCGCCCTGGTAGGGACGGTTGTACGGGTCGTCGTACGGCGCGGGGGTCGGGACCGGCGCGGGCCGGGGGGCCGCCGGACGCATCGCCTCGTATCCGGCGGCGGCCGGACGGGGCTGCTGCGGGTACTGGGCGCCCGGGTAGCCGCGCGGGGCCGTCGGCTGCTGCGGGATGTACGGGGCCGGGGCGTGCTGCAGCGGGACGGGGGCCATCTGCGGAGCGGGCTGGGGGTAGCCGTATCCGCCGCCGTAGGCCGGGGCGGGCTGCGGGCTGGGCGCCGCCGGGAGGGCGGGCAGCGCCGAGGGGAGCGCCGGCAGGTGGGAACCGCTTCCGGAGAAGCTGCTGCCGGTGTCGTAGGCGGCGGGCACTCGGATCGGGGCGATCTGAGGCGTGCCCCGCTCCGCGACCAGGGAGTCGTAGATCGGGGTGTCCGGGAAGGACGGCGCGGTGTGGTAACCGCCTCCATAGATGGAGCGGGGGGAGGTCATGGCACATAAGTTAAGCCCACGATGTGCTGGTTGGGGAGCCCCCATCTTGGGGTTATCCGTTTTACGCTGGTTTTGCCGACCTGACCTGCCGAAACGTTGTTAAAGGACGCGTTGGCGGGAAGGGTTTTTCCTTGTGTCCGCCACGGGGTTAACGGGAAGTGTCGGCCTGACTTCAAAGCGACATCCGATAAGCGCCCACCCGGCCGAGCGCTTCGCTCCCGAGCCCCTGAAACGCGGTGTCCGTCATCTGATTACCGAAGGTAACTGAACTCCTGCGCACCGCCATTGCGGCGGGCGCCGACGGATTCCCCGGCAGGCGTACGACAGGGGGGCGGTGGGCGATGCGCCGGAATCCACGGACCGTGCTGCAGGCGGGCGACGAACGCGACGGCGGACCGCCCCGGGGCGCCGACCCCACCGGTCCGCCGCGCGGGGCCGCGCACGGGAGAGGTGAAGGAACCCGGGCGGACCGCCGAAGTCGCTCGGGAAGCGCGCGCATGGGTCGTTTTCTCGACCGGGAAGCGCCGGGTCCCGACTGCCACCGACGCGTCCTGGAGGCGGCGGGCGGTCTGCTCGCCCGGGCCCAGGAGCACGGAACGGCCCGTGTCGACCCGCGCGCCGGCCCCGGCCGGGCAGGCGGCCACCGGTCCACGGCGGTGCTCGACGGCGTCGCGCTACGATCGGCCTCGCGCATGCTTCGCCGGTCCGACGGTCCTGCCGGACGGCCTGCCGCCGAGGACTCGGGCGTGCGGTTCGGGCGTCTCAGGGGCAGGAAGGGTGCGGCACATGTCCAAGCAGGAGCGGTGGAGCAGATTGCTCGAACTGCTGGCGGTCGAGGGCAGGCTGGACGTGGAACGGGCCGCGGTCGTCGTCGACGTGTCGCCCGCCACCATCCGCCGGGACCTCGACGAGCTCGCCGAGCAGCGGCTCCTCGTCCGCACCCGTGGCGGGGCGATCGCGCACGGCGTGTCGTACGAGCTCCCGTTGCGCTACAAGTCCTCCCGCCAGGCGTCCGAGAAGCAGCGGATCGCCGGCGCCGTGGCGGACCTCCTGAGCGTGGGGGACGTCATCGGCCTCAACGGAGGGACGACGACCACCGAGGTGGCCCGCGCGCTGGCGCTGCGGGTGGGCGGAGGTCCGGGCGAGTCCGTCGAGGGGCACTCCGGCCCCTCGTACACCGTCGTGACCAACGCGCTGAACATCGCCGGCGAGCTGGCGGTCCGCCCGCAGTTCAAGATCGTGGTGACCGGTGGCGTGGCCCGGCCGCAGACCTATGAGCTGGTGGGGCCGCTGACGGCGGGAGTGCTGAACGAGGTGGTGCTGGACGTCGCGGTCCTGGGCGTCGACGGCGTGGACCCGAAGCTGGGGGTCATGACGCACCAGGAGGACGAGGCCGGCATCAGCAGGCTCTTCGCGGAGCGCGCCCGCAGGGTCGTCCTGGTGACCGACTCCACCAAGATGGGCAAGCGCGCCTTCGCCAGGATCTGCGGCCTCGACCGGATCGACTCCCTCGTCACCGACTCCGGGATCGCCCCGGAGATGGCGGCCAGGCTCACCGAGGCCGGCATCGAAGTGATCACCGTCTGAGAGCACCCGCCGCGGCCCCGGGCGGCACGGGCGGAACCCGCCCGAGCCCACCGGGTCCGCCCGTCCCGGGGTGACACCGAGGCCGAGCCCACCGGGCCCGTCCGACCCGGGGCGACACCGCGCCCGAGGAGCTCCCGCTCTCCCGCCCGGACGGCGCGGCGGAGGCCGGTCGTCTCCGTGAAGGTGCCGCGGAACCCGGGGCGTTCACCGGTCCGGTGCCGCCTCCGGGCGCGCGTACGTCCGGCCCTTCCACGCCGCGCCCCGGCCCCGGTGGTGCCGCACCGCCGAGTCCACCGTCATCAGGAGGTACAGGAACGCGGTGAACGGCAGCAGCGGGGCGAGCCACAGCGACTGACGGTAGTAGCGGAGCATCGGGACGTACGTCCCCGCCATCACCGCCCACGCGACGCCGCCGGTCCACGCCGCCACCGCGTCCCCGCCCCCGACGCCGGCCACCACGGCCGCCGGCGGCACCAGATAGACGAGCACGAGACCCGCGACCGTCCCCGCGAGCAGCAGCGGGTTGTGCCGCAGCTGCGCGTACGCGCTGCGCGCGACCATCCGCCACAGCTCGCCGAGCCCCGGATACGGGCGGACGCTGTCGACCCGCTCCGCCAGCCCCAGCCAGATCCGCCCCCCGGCCCGCCGCACCGCCCGCGCCAGCGACACGTCGTCGATCACCGCCTGCCGGATCGACTCCGGCACGCCCGCCGCCACCGCCGTCTCCGTCCGCAGCAGCACACAGCCGCCCGCGGCGGCCGTCGCCAGCGGGCGCGCCCGGTTGATCCAGCGGAAGGGATACAGCTGGGCGAAGAAGTAGACGAACGCCGGAACGACCAGCCGCTCCCACGCGCTCGCCACCCGCAGCCGGGCCATCTGCGACACCAGGTCCAGGCCGCCGTCCACGGCCGCCGCCACCAGCCGCCGCAGACTGTCCGGCTCGTGCGCGATGTCCGCGTCCGTGAGCAGCAGGAACTCCGGCCCACGCGCGCGTGCCAGTGCCATCCCGTGGCGCAGCGCCCACAGCTTCCCCGTCCAGCCCGGCTCCGGCTCTCCCGGCGACACGACGGTCAGCGGCAGCCCGCCGTCCCGGGCGGCCAGCTCGACGGCCAGCTTCCCCGTCCCGTCCGTACTGCCGTCGTCGACGAGGAAGACCTCCGCGACCCCCGGATAGTCCTGCGCGAGGAGGGACGGCAGGCTCATCGGCAGCACCTCCGCCTCGTCCCGCGCCGGCACCACGACGGCCACCCTCGGCCATTGCTCCGGGGGAAGCCGTCGCGCCCGCGGCAGCCGTTGATCGGTGCGCCAGAAGAAGCCCTGGCCGAGGAGCAGCCAGCACCAGACGGCCAGGGAGGCGGTCGAGAACCAGGCAAGGGTGCTCATTCGCGGCAGTCTGCCCCAGATCGCGGGGGATGAACGGCTCATCGGCTAGGGTGACCGGGTGAAGATCGCGCTCATGGACTCCGGAATCGGCCTCCTCCCGGCGGCGGCCGCGGTGCGTCGGCTCCGGCCGGACGCGGACATCCTCCTCTCCAACGACCCCGACGGCATGCCGTGGGGCCCGCGCACCCCCGAGGACCTGACGGGGCGTGCCCTCGACGTCGCCCTCGCCGCCGCCGAGCACCGCCCGCAGGCGCTCATCGTGGCCTGCAACACCGCCACCGTGCACGCCCTGCCGGCCGTGCGCGCCGCGCTCGAACCGGACATCCCGGTGATCGGCACCGTGCCCGCGATCAAGCCCGCCGCCGCGGGCGGCGGCAAGGTCGCCATCTGGGCCACCCCCGCCACGACCGGCAGCGCGTACCAGCGCGGACTCATCCGCGACTTCGCCGACGGAGCCGAGGTCACCGAGGTGCCCTGCCCGGGGCTCGCCGACGCCGTCGAGCACGCCGACCGGGACGCGGTGGACGCCGCCGTCGCCGCCGCGGCCGCGCTCACCCCGACCGACGTCCGCGCCGTCGTCCTCGGCTGCACCCACTACGAACTCGTCGAGGAGCGGATCCTCGCCGCTCTGGAGCCCCACCGCCGGGCCGGACTGCCGCCGATCGTCTTCCACGGCTCCGCCGACGCGGTCGTCGCCCAGGCCCTGCGCCGGATCGGTGCCGAGCCCGCGCCCGACGCGGACCCCACCGGCACCCTCTCCGTCCTGCTCAGCGGGCGCCCCGGCCCCCTTCCCGCCGAGGCCCTCGACTACGCGGAGGGCCGCACCCTGGCGGCCACGGCCGCGGCGCGCTGAGGGAGACCCTCCTTTCCCTGCGCGGAGGAACCCCGTCCCGCGCCGAGGTCCCGCCCCGTGCTGTGAGCTGCCTTACGGATCCCCGCGCCGGCCCCCGGCACGGCCCCGCCCCCGTCCGGTGTTCCGCAGGCGAGCACCCTCGTCCTTCACCGAGCGTCACCGCGTGAGCGCGCTCCGGCGCGCCGCCCCCGGTCGTCCTCGGTACCCTCCCCTTATGAGGGACCATTTCCGGGACCGGAGCCCGCGTGCCGACGAGCTGATGCCCGTCGTCTGGACCGGTCGTGCCACCAACCGTTTCCAGTGGGTCGCCGCCGTCGCCGGTGCCGCCTGCATGGCCCTGGGCGTCGCCATCGCCGTCGAGTCCCCGTGGACCTCCGGCATCGCCGCCCTCCTCATGGCGGTGGTCGGCTGCGTCGCGGCCGGACTGCTCGTCCTCTTCGGCACCCTCGCCTTCGTCCACGTCGCCGTGAAGGTCGACGACCGCGCCATGGAGGTCCGCTGCGGCCACATCGGCGTGCCGCGCCGCCGCATCCCGCTCGCCCACGTGGTGGAGGCCGACTTCGCGCCGAGCGTCACCCCGCGCCAGTGGGGCGGCTGGGGCTACCGCTGGCGGCCCGAGAAGGGCACGGCCGTGATCGTCCGGAGGGGCGAGGGCCTGGTCCTGCGCCTCGGCGACGGACTGACCTTCACGGTGACCGTCGACGACGCCGAGTCCGCGGTCCGTGTCATCCGCGCCCACCTCCGCCGCTCCGCCCCGCCGGTCCCGCCCGCCGCGACCGGCGTGTGAGCCGGCTCGCGTCGCCGGGAAGCGGCCCCGTGCCGGTCACGCCCCCAGGGGCGGTCCCGTGCCGGTCACACGGCCCCCGGGCCGATCCGTACCGCCCTCCTGAGGGGCGGGAACGCCCCGTAGACTCCGCTGGGTGAGCGCCACCATCACCCCCGTCGACGCGTCCGGACCCGACACCGCCCCTACGCCGGGCGCCCGGCTGCGGCGGTTCGCGCGGCCCGGGGCGGCTCTGCTGTCCGGGTTCCTGCTCTACCTGAGCTTCCCCCCGCGCCCCCTGTGGTGGCTCGCGCTGCCCGCCTTCGCGCTGCTCGGCTGGACCCTGCGGGGCCGCCGCCCCCGCGCCGGGTTCGGCCTCGGCTACCTCGCGGGGCTCGGCTTCCTGCTCCCGCTGCTCGTGTGGACCGGCGAGGAGGTCGGCGCCGGTCCGTGGCTGGCCCTCGCCGCCGTCGAGGCGCTCTTCGTCGCCGCCGCCGGTCTCGGCGTCGCGGCCGTCTCCAGGCTTCCCTGGTGGCCCTTCTTCGCGGCCGGGGTGTGGATCCTCGCGGAGGGGGCACGCGCGCGCGTGCCCTTCGGCGGCTTCCCCTGGGGCAAGGTCGCCTTCGGCCAGGCGGACGGGGTCTTCCTGCCGCTCGCCGCCGTCGGCGGCACCCCGGTGCTCGGCTTCGCGGTCGCCCTGTGCGGCTTCGGCCTGTACGAGGCGTGCCGACGGTTCCAGGCGTACCGGACCACCGGCGCCGTCCCGCGCGGCCCGCTCGCCGCCGCGGCGCTCGCGGTCCTCCTCCCGGTCACCGGCGCCCTCGCCGCGCTGCCGCTCGTCGACGACTCCGCCGAGGACGGCACCGCCACCGTCGCGGCCGTCCAGGGCAACGTGCCCCGCCTGGGCCTGGACTTCAACTCCCAGCGGCGGGCCGTCCTCGACAACCACGTGGCCCGCACGCGCGAGCTCGCCCGGGCGGTCGAGGAGGGCCGCGAGCCGCAGCCCGACTTCGTGCTGTGGCCGGAGAACTCCTCCGACATCGACCCGTACGCGAACGCCGACGCGGCCGACGTCATCGACGGCGCCGTCAAGGCGATCGGCGTGCCCACCGTGATCGGCGCCGTCGTCACCCCCGAGACCGGCAAGCTCCGCAACACGCTCATCCAGTGGGACCCCGAGCGCGGCCCCGTCGCCACGTACGACAAGCGGCACGTCCAGCCCTTCGGCGAGTACATCCCGATGCGCCCCTTCGTCCGGCTCTTCAACAGCAACGTCGACCGGGTCAGCCGTGACTTCGGCGCCGGTACGAAGGTCGGCGTCTTCGACCTCGCCGGTACGAAGGTGGGCCTGGCGACCTGTTACGAGGCGGCCTTCGACTGGGCCGTGCGCGACACCGTCACCCACGGCGCCCGGCTGATCTCCGTCCCCAGCAACAACGCCACCTTCGGCCGCAGCGAGATGACCTACCAGCAGCTCGCGATGAGCCGGGTGCGCGCGGTCGAGCACAGCCGGTCGGTCGTCGTGCCCGTGACCAGCGGCGTCAGCGCGATCATCCGCCCCGACGGCGAGATCGTCGCGCAGACCAGGATGTTCACCCCGGACGTCCTCGTCGAGAAGGTGCCGCTGCGCTCCTCGCAGACCCCCGCGACCCGCCTGGGCACCCTGCCCGAGGCCCTGCTCGCGGTGCTCGCGGCGGCCGGTCTCGGCTGGGCCGGCGCCCGCGCGGTGCGCGCCCGCCGGGCCCCGACGGCCTGACCCCGGATCCCTGGCCCGGGCCCGGGCCCGGGCCCCGAGGGGGTCCGGCCTCGGGCCCCGCCCCGATCCGTAGGTGATCTAGGGTCGGGGCATGGGCACTCCTGACTTCATCCGCGAACTGCGCGAGACGGCCGGCCACCAGCTGCTCTTCCTGCCGGGCGTCAGCGCCGTCGTCTTCGACGACCGGGGCCGCGTCCTGCTCGGCAAGCGGGCCGACAACGGTCTGTGGGCGGTCATCGGCGGCATCGTCGACCCGGGGGAGCAGCCCGCCGACTGCGCGGTGCGCGAGGTGTTCGAGGAGACCGCGGTGCGCTGTGTGCCCGAGCGGGTCGTGCTCGTGGAGACCCTCCGCAAGCCCGTCGTCTACTCGAACGGCGACATCTGCCAGTACATGGACGTCTCGTTCCGCTGCCGGGCGGTCGGGGGCGAGGCGCGGGTCAACGACGAGGAGTCGACCGAGGTCGGCTGGTTCGGGACGGACGAGCTGCCGGAGATGAGGCGTTTCTCGTACCTGCGGATCGAGAAGGCGCTCGCCGATGAACCCACATGGTTCCGCACCACAGCAACCAGCTGAACTGTGGGCCCGGCACACATCGGTGGGGGGAGGGGCCCGTTCATAGGGTGCGGAACATGAGCGCCCCCCTCACCGTCCCCGGCACCGAGCCCGGTGCCGACGTCGCCTCGCCCCTGCCCCGCGCCGCGGGCCTCGCCCTCGACCTCACCGGCCGCACCGCGCTCGTCACCGGCGCGGCCGGCGGCATCGGGCGGGCCTGCGCGCTGCGGCTCGCCGCCGCCGGGGCCCGGGTCAGAGCCGTCGACCGGGCCGCCGAGGGCCTCCGGACCCTGGCCGAGGAGGCCGGCGCGCTCCCCGGCGACCTCGAACCGCGGCTCCTCGACCTGACCGACCTGGACGCCGCCGAGGCGGTGGCCGCCGGCACCGACATCCTCGTCAACAACGCCGGGATCCAGCTGGTGCGCCCCATCGAGGAGTTCCCGCCGGACGTCTTCCACACCGTGCTCACCGTGATGCTGGAGGCGCCCTTCCGGCTCATCCGGGGCGCCCTGCCCCACATGTACGGCCAGGGGTGGGGGCGGATCGTGAACCTCTCCTCCGTCCACGGACTGCGCGCCTCCGCCTTCAAGTCCGCCTACGTGGCCGCCAAACACGGCCTGGAGGGCCTCTCCAAGACCGCCGCCCTCGAAGGCGCCCCGCACGGGGTCACCTCCAACTGCGTCAACCCCGGCTACGTCCGCACCCCGCTCGTCGAACGGCAGATCGCCGACCAGGCCGCCGCCCACGGCATTCCGCCGGAGCGCGTCCTCGCCGAGGTCCTCCTCAAGGACTCGGCGCTCAAGCGGCTCGTCGAACCGGAGGAGGTCGCCGAGGCCGTCCTCTACCTCTGCACCCCGCAGGCCTCGTTCATCACCGGCACCTCCCTCACCCTCGACGGCGGCTGGACCGCCCACTGAGGCGGACCCCTGTGCGGCTCGTCCACAGGGGTGGTGCGACCACACGTACGGCAGGTATTCCTGTGTCCATGTCCCACGAACACGTCGCCTACCTGGAACTCCTCGCCCGGGGAGCAGCGGCGGAGGCCTACGACCGGCCCGTGCTGCTCGCCCGTGCGAGCGGCGCGGGCCCCGAGGCGCTGGCCGAGCTGGAGGAGGCCAAGCAGCTCGCGCTGCGGGTCCGGGCCGAGCTGGAAGGGCGGCGGCGCCGCGAGGCGGAGCTCTCCGCCCTCTTCGCCACCGCCCACGACCTCGCGGGACTCCGCGACCTCGACGCGGTGCTGCGCGCCATCGTGCAGCGCGCCCGCTCGCTCCTCGGCACCGAGGTCGCCTACCTCAGCCTCAACGACCCGACCGCCGGCGACACGTACATGCGGGTCACCGAGGGCTCGGTCTCCGCCCGGTTCCAGCAGGTCCGGCTGGGCATGGGCGAGGGGCTCGGCGGCCTCGTCGCCCAGACCGCCCGCCCGTACGTCACGGAGGACTACTTCGAGGACCCGCGCTTCCAGCACACGCGCACCATCGACGCGGCGGTGCGCGACGAGGGCCTCGTCGCCATCCTCGGCGTGCCGCTCAGCCTGGGCAGCCAGGTCATCGGCGTGCTGTTCGCCGCCGACCGCAGGGCGAGGGTCTTCGAGCGCGAACAGGTGGCGCTGCTCGGCTCCTTCGCCGCGCACGCCGCCGTCGCCATCGACACCGCCAACCTGCTCGCCGAGACCCGCTCGGCCCTCGCCGAGCTGGAGCGGGCCAACGACATCATCCGCGAGCACAGCGGTGTCATCGAGCGGGCCTCCGAGGTCCACGACCGGCTCTCCGAACTGGTCCTGCACGGCGGCGGCGTCCACGACGTCGCCGACGCCGTCTCCGAGGTCCTCGGCGGCACCGTCGAGTTCACCGAGGCGGGCGCCGGCTCCGCCCGCCTCGCCGGGGGCCACGCGGTCCGCGAGGGCGACGACTGGGTGGCGGCCGTGTCGGCCGGCGGCGAGACCCTGGGCGCCCTCGTGCTGCACGGCCAGCCCGACCTCGACCCCGTCGACCAGCGCACCCTGGAGCGCGCCGCCCTCGTCACCTCCCTGCTGCTGCTCGCCCGCCGCTCGGCGGGCGAGGCCGAGCAGCGGGTGCGCGGCGAACTCCTCGACGACCTCCTCGACGCCCCCGACCGGGACCGCCGACTGCTCCGCGAGCGCGCCGCCCGGCTCCGCACGGACAGCGAGGCACCGCACGTCGTGCTCGCCGCCCGCATCGACCGGGCCGCCGGCGACACCGCCGAAGCCGACGCCGGAGGCCGCGAGAGCGCCGACCGCCAGCGTCTGTGGTCGGCCGCCTCGCACCTGGCCGCCACCCGGCACGGGCTCGCCTCGGCCCGCGACGGCGGGACGGTCCTCCTGCTGCCCCTCGGCTCCGGGGAGAGCGCCGCCGACCTCGCCCGCCAGACCGCCCGGAGCCTCGGCGGCACCCTGCGCGAGCCGGTCACCGTCGGCGCCTCCGCGCCCGTGCGGACGCTCCTCGACCGCCCGGACCAGGTGGCCGTCGCGTACCAGGAGGCCCGCCGCTGTCTGGACGCGCTCGTCCTGCTGCACCGCTCGGGGCAGGGCGCGGCCGCCGAGGACCTCGGCTTCCTCGGCCTGCTCCTCGCCGACGGCCGGGACGTCGACGGCTTCGTGGGCCGGACGATCGGCCAGGTCGTCGCGTACGACCGGCGGCGCGGCACCGAACTGGTCCGCACCCTGGACGCCTACTTCGCCAGCGGCATGAGCCCGGCCCGCACCAAGGACGAACTCCACGTCCACGTCAACACGGTGGCCCAGCGCCTGGAGCGCGTCGGCCGGCTGCTCGGCCCCGACTGGCAGTGCCCGGCCCGCGCCCTGGAGATCCAGCTCGCCCTGCGCCTGCACGCCCTGTCGGACGCGGTCGCGGGCAGGTGACGCACGAAGGCTCCGTGCCCCGCCCGATCCGGGCGGGGCACGGAGCCTTCGTGACCCGGGCTCAGGCGTCGGCGCGGACCCGGGCCTCCTCGGGGCTGCGGTCGTCGATCTCCCCGAGGTCCCGGTCGCGGGTCTCCCGGGCGGCGGCGATCGCGACGACGGTGAGCAGCGCGGCGGCGATCACGTACAGGGCGATCGGGGTCGAGCTGCCGTAGTCGGCGAGGAGCGCGGTCGCGATGAGCGGCGCGGGGGCGCCGGCGGCCACGGAGGAGAACTGGGCGCCGATGGAGGCGCCGGAGTAGCGCATCCGGGTCGCGAACATCTCGGAGAAGAAGGCCGCCTGCGGGGCGTACATCGCCCCGTGCAGGACCAGACCGACCGTGACGGCGAGCAGCAGGGAGCCGAAGCCGCCCTGGTCGATCAGCAGGAAGAACGGGAACATCCAGGCGCCGACGCCGACCGCGCCGATCAGGTAGACCGGGCGGCGGCCGATGCGGTCGGAGAGCGCGCCCCAGGCGGGGATGACGGCGAAGTGGACGGCGGAGGCGATGAGGACGGCGTTCAGCGCGGTCTGCTTGCTCAGGCCGACCTGCGTGGTCGCGTACACGAGGATGAACGCGGTGATGACGTAGTACGAGATGTTCTCCGCCATGCGGGCGCCCATCGCGATCAGCACGTCCCGCCAGTGGTGCTTGAGGACCGCGACCAGCGGCATCTTCTCGACCTCCTGCCCGGCGGCCGCCCTGCGCTCCTCGGCGGCGGCGAGCGCCGCCTTGAAGACCGGCGACTCGTCGACGGAGAGCCGGATCCACAGGCCGACGACCACCAGGACGCCGGAGAGCAGGAAGGGGACGCGCCAGCCCCAGGAGGCGAAGGAGGCGTCCGAGAGCAGCGCGGTCAGCGCGGACAGCACACCGGTCGCGAGCAGTTGGCCGGCGGGCGCCCCGGTCTGCGGCCAGGAGGCCCAGAACCCGCGCCGCTCGGCGTCGCCGTGCTCGGACACGAGCAGGACGGCCCCGCCCCACTCGCCGCCGAGCGCGAAGCCCTGGACGAGCCGCAGCGCCGTGAGGAGCACCGGAGCGGCGGATCCCACGGCCGCGTGCGTCGGCAGGAGGCCGATGGCGAAGGTGGCCCCGCCCATCATGAGCAGGCTCAGGACCAGCAGCTTCTTCCGCCCGAGCCGGTCCCCGTAGTGCCCGAAGACGAGCGCGCCGAGCGGCCGTGCGGCGAACCCGACCGCGTAGGTCAGGAACGAGAGCAGCGTCCCGACCAACGGGTCGGACTCGGGGAAGAACAGCTTGTTGAACACCAGCGCCGCAGCCGACCCGTAGAGGAAGAAGTCGTACCACTCGATGGTGGTGCCGATGAGGCTGGCGGCGACGATGCGCTTGAGGGAACCGGGGGGTGTGGGAGCGGTTGTTGCGGCGGCCATGTGCACCACTTCCAGGCAGGTACGGGGACGTTTCGGTGTCGCCACACCGTAGGAAGCAGCAGGTCAGGGGCGTATGTGGCGGGACACCATAGTTCGCTGCTTCTGCATGCGCCCGGCCGCCATGGCTCTCCTCCGAGGCCTCACCGGCCCCTGCGGAGCGGCCGGATGAACGCCTGTGCGCGTCGCGCTGATCGGGGATGACGCGGCCGCCTCCCGGGGCCCCGTCGGTCACGTAACGTAAGATTCCTTTGTGGTCTTGCATGGCATTCTTGTAATGAATGATACTTGCCTCGGTTCGGCGAGAACCGATCATCGAGGGCTAAGGGGCCGGCATGCAGCGCGAGGAGCACGATCTGATCGGCGGGAGAGAGATAGGGCCCGAGGTCTACTGGGGCATCCACACCCTGCGCGCGCGGGAGAACTTCCCGCTCACGGGGATCCCCCTTTCGTCGCATCCCGAACTCGTCGTGGCTCTCGCCGCCGTGAAGGAGGCGGCCGCGCTGGCCCATCTGGACCTGGGGACGCTTCCCGAGGAGCGGGGCAGGGCGATCGCGGGCGCATGCCGGGAGATCCGTGAGGGGCGCCTCCACGACCAGTTCGTCGTGGACGTCTTCCAGGGCGGTGCGGGCACATCGGCGAACATGAACGCCAACGAGGTCATCGCCAACCGTGCGCTCGAGCTCCTGGGGCACGCGCGCGGGAGTTACGCACACCTCCATCCCCATGACGACGTGAACCGGTCCCAGAGCACCAACGACGTGTACCCCACGGCCGCCAAGCTCGCTCTGTACGCCGCCGCCGGGCGGCTGCTGGACGCCATGTCCGTGCTGCGCAACGCCTTCGCCGAGCGGGGAGGGGCCTTCGCCAAGACCGTCAAGCTCGGCCGTACCCAGTTGCAGGACGCCGTGCCCATGACGCTGGGGCAGGAGTTCGACGCGTTCGCCCTCACCGTGCGCGACGACGCCGAGCTCGTCCGCCTCGCCTCCGAGGGCCTGCTGGAGGTCAACCTGGGGGGAACGGCCATCGGCACCGGGCTCAACGCCGACGCCGGGTTCGCGGCTCTGGCCGTGACCCACCTCGCCGCCGTCTCGTCCGCACCGGTCAGACCCGCCCGTGACCTGGTGGAGAGCACGCAGGGGGTGGGCGGGTTCATCCGGCTCTCCGGCGCCCTGAGGCAGTTCGCCCTGCGTCTCTCGAAGATCTGCAACGACCTCAGACTCCTGGCCTCGGGCCCTCGCGCCGGGCTGGGCGAGATCAGGCTGCCGGAGCTGCAGGCGGGGTCGAGCATCATGCCGGGCAAGGTCAACCCCGTCGTTCCCGAGGCGGTCAACCAGGTCTGCTTCGACGTCGTGGGGGCGGACGCCGCCGTCTGCGCGGCGGCCCAGGCGGGGCAGCTCCAGCTGAACGCCTTCGAGCCCTTGATCGTCCACCACCTGCTCAACTCGGCCAACCGGCTGAACGCCGCCTGCGTGCTGCTCGCCGAGCGCTGTGTCGGAGGCATCGAGGCCGACGAGGAGCGCCTGTCGGTCCTCGTGGAGAGCAGTTCGGGTCTCGCCACGGCCCTCAACCCGGTCATCGGCTACCAGCGGGCGACGGCCCTGGCCCGCCGGTGCCAGGCGACCGGCCTGCCCGTCCGGGAGCTGGCGGCTCGCGACGGGCTGATCCCCGAGGGAGAACTCGCGGTGCTGCTCGACCCGTTGCGGCTCGCCCGGCCGAATTGAGCCGCCCGGCCCGCGTGCAGGTCGCTCGGAAGCGTCGAGTGCGCCGGGGAACGGGCGTCCGGACCGCGCACGCGGGCCGGACGCCCGTCGTACGGACCGGATCAGCTCTTCGTCACGGTGCAGTCGTAGGACGCGGTTCCGGATCCGCTGTAGGCCTCCACGTCGAGGTGGTAGGTGCCCGTTCCGGAGGCGGTCCTGGTGAAGGACAGGGACTCGTCGGCGCCGGCGCCGTTGGTGACGGAACGGGTCAGGGTGCTGCCGTTCGTGTCGAACCAGTACAGGTCGGCGTCGTAGGCGGAGGGGACGGCGCAGTTCACGGAGGCCGTCTGGCCCGAGGACAGGGCCAGCTTGAAGTGGTCGCGGTCACCGGCCGGCTGCATGCTGCCGGTCAGGGTGCCGGGGGAGGGCAGGGCGGTGGCGTCGTCGGCCGTGGCGAGGGTGTCGTTCGGCTCGCTCTCGGCGAGCGTGCTCCCGCCGCCCCGGCTGCCGCAGTCGGTCACCGGAGTGCCGCTGTAGAGGTTGGGGTCGGCGACGCCGTTGGTGACGCTGCGGAGGTAGTAGCCGCAGGTGGGGCGGTTCTTGAAGTCGAAGGTCGAGCCGGGCGTCAGGCGCCAGATCTTGAAGCCCGAGTAGGTCAGCGGTTTCCGGTCGACGGCCTGTTCCGGCTGGTGGTCGGCGAGGACGACATAGGCGTCCTTGCCGTACTGGGTCGCCGTGCCGTTGCGGTCGAGGTACAGCGAGCCGCCGCCCTCCTCCACCCCGACGCCCCAGGCGGCGCCCCCCGGCGCGAGGCCGTCCTTCACCGCGCGGGCGAGGAAGGACATGGTGCGGCCCATGCGGTCGCGGGTCACGAAGTGCGAGTCGTTGATGACGGAACCGTAGTTCGCCCACTCGAACATGCCGGTGGTGAAGCTGACGTACCGGTCGTAGGGGTTGGCGAGCGCCTCGGCGCTGGTGACGCTGCCGTTGCACGCGTCGTAGACGATCGGGCTGTTGATGTGGTGTCCCGCGCTGCCGCCGCCGGAACCGCCGCCCTTGGCCACGACCGACTCGACGGAGGCCTCCAGCGCGGTTCCCTTCCACGCGGCGTACCGGCACTGGTCGCCGCCGGCGAAGTAGACGAACTCGGCGTTGCGGACGTCGGTGTTGACCTGGCTGTTGTTGCCGTCGTTCGCCGCCGTGAGCGTCCACGTCGTACAGGAGTTGACCCCGGTCAGTCCGGTGATGGTGTCGCACTCGGGCGTCTTGCTCCCCGAGGTCGGCGCCGAGCCTGCCAGGACGACGACGTCGAGGGATCCCGTGCCGCCCCGGATGTCGTCGACGGCCCGGGCCATCGAGGCGGTGACGATGCCGCCGGCGCCGTTCATGGTGAACGCCGGGCCGTTCCACGTGCTTCTGCTGACGTCGGACGTGCTGCCGAGCCGGATCCTGGTGGCCGCCGCTTGGGCCGGCTGATGCGCGATCAGCACCGTGGCCGTCGCGGTGAGTACGACGGCGGCCGAAGTGAACTTGAGTGAACGGAGTGGCATCTGCGCTCCAAGAAAAAGGGATTGATCGATTCCGCAGCGACCCGCTGAGGGGGTGGCGGTTGGTAGCGGAACATACAAGTAACGAGACACCGTAGGAAGATGTAAGGCCGTTTCGGCCCGTGAAGATCTTTCACACCCCGAAACTATGGGGGCAAAGTGGTCAAAATTGGCTTCGTTGGAGTCGCGCGGGCCGTGTTATGTGAACGTAATGAGACATACATCTAGCCAATGATCGCGTTCGTATGTAACTTCTCTGCTGTGTCTGGCGGCCAGATTCCGTCGGCAGAAAACCACCGAGAGGTTCCACGCGATGAACGCTCGTATCGCACGCCCCGCAGCGGCCGCCGCTGCCGCGGCGATGATGCTCGCCTCCCTGTCCGCCTGCGGCGACGATGACGCCGCCGCCCGGCCCGGCAAGGCCGTCATCGCCGGTGTGGAGGTCGTGAAGGACCAGAAGCTGCACGACTTGCTCCCCGAGAAGATCAAGAAGGCCGGCGAGGTGCGCGTCGCCACGGACGTCCCGTACCCGCCCTTCGAGATGTACGTGAAGGAGGGGGAGACCGATCTGACCGGGCTGGACCACGACCTCGGCCAGGCGCTGGGCGCCAAGCTGGGCGTGACCTTCGCCTTCGCTCCGCAGAAGTTCGACGGGATCGTCCCGGCCATCCAGGCCGGCAAGTTCGACGTGGCGATGTCGGCCATCACGGACAACGAGGACCGGCAGAAGGTCGTCGACTTCGTCGACTACTCCCAGTCCGGCTCCGGCATCATCGTCGGCGACGGCAACCCCTCCAAGATCGAGAAGCTGGACGACCTGTGCGGCCTGAAGGTCGCCGTGCAGGCCGCCACCAACCAGCTCGACCTGCTCACGTCCCATCAGGACGCCTGCGGCAAGGCGGGCAAGGGGAAGATCGACATCCAGACCTTCCCCAAGGACTCCGACGCCCAGCTCGCCCTGCGCTCCGGCAAGGTCGTCGCCCAGGTCCTGACCAAGCCCGCCGCCGGCTGGGTCGCCAAGACCGCCGACTCCGGCAAGGCCTTCGACCTGGTCGAGGACCCGGCCGCGCCCGGCGGCTACAACGCCTCGCCCAACGGCATCGCGATCAGCAAGCAGCTGCCCGAGCTGACGGACGCGGTGCAGAAGGCCCTCCAGGCCCTCATCGACGACGGCACCCTCATCAAGATCTACAACAAGTACGGCGTCGCCTCGATCGCGGTGAAGGAAGCCACCAAGAACGCGTCGGTGGACTGATCATGATCGACACCAAGTCCCCCGCCGACCACACGGCCACCGGCGCGACGAGCACGCGCGATCTGGAGATCGTCGCCGTCCGCAACTACGGGCGCTGGATCGCCGCCGTCGCCTCACTGCTCGCCCTGGTCGGACTGATCGGATCGCTGGCGAAGAACGACAACCTGCACTGGGACGTCGTCGGCGACCACCTCTTCGCCGACCTCATCTTCGACGGTCTGACCACCACGCTCTGGCTGACCGCCGCCGCCATGCTCCTCGGCCTGGGGCTGGGAACGCTGATCGCCGTCATGCGGCTCTCCTCCAGCCCCGTGCTGTACGGCCTGGCCAACGCCTTCGTCTGGGTCTTCCGCGGCACCCCCCTGCTCGTCCAGATCATCTTCTGGGGATACGCCGCGGCGCTCTACAAGTACGTGAAGATCGGCATCCCCTTCACCGACGTCACGTTCTTCCAGGCCGAGACCAACTCCCTGCTGACACCGGCGATCGCGGCCCTGCTCGCCCTCGGGCTGAACGAAGCCGCCTACGCCTCCGAGATCGTCCGCGCCGGCATCCAGTCCGTCGACCCCGGCCAGGCGGAGGCCGCGCACTCGCTGGGCATGCGACCCGCACTCACCATGCGCCGGATCGTGCTGCCCCAGGCGATGCGCGTGATCATCCCGCCGATGGGCAACGAGACCATCAACATGCTCAAGATGACCGCACTGGTCTCGGTCATCTCCGCCCACGACCTGATGTCCAACATCCAGGACGTCTACGCCCAGAACTACCAGGTCATCCCCATGCTGGTCGTGGCCAGCATCTGGTACCTGGCCCTCGTCACCCTCCTCAGCGTGCCCCAGGCGTGGCTGGAACGGCGCTACGGCCGCGGCACCACCCGCGCCGGACACGTCTCGCCGTTCCGGCGCCTCCTCGGCGGAACCGCGGAGCGGCTCGGCAAGAACAGCAAGGAGCAGAACCGATGAGCACCCCCATGGTGCGCGCCGAAGGCGTACGCAAGCGCTTCGGGAGACTGGAGGTCCTCAAGGGCATCGACCTCACCGTGGAACGCGGCCAGGTCTGTTGCCTCCTCGGCCCCTCCGGCTCGGGCAAGTCCACCTTCCTGCGCTGCATCAACCACCTGGAGAAGGTCGACGGAGGCCGGCTCACCGTCGACGGCGAGCTCGTCGGCTACCGCCAGCAGGGCGACAAGCTCCACGAGCTGCGTGAACGCGAGGTCGCGGACCGCCGACGGGACATCGGCATGGTCTTCCAGCGGTTCAACCTCTTCCCGCACATGACCGCCCTCGAGAACGTCATGGAAGCCCCCGTGAAGGTCGGGTCGGTCTCCAAGGGCGACGCCCGTGACCAGGCGCAGGACCTGCTCGCACAGGTCGGACTCGGCGACCGGGCCGGTCACTACCCCGCCCAGCTCTCCGGCGGCCAGCAACAGCGGGTCGCGATCGCCCGCGCGCTGGCCATGAAGCCCAAGCTGATGCTCTTCGACGAGCCGACCTCCGCCCTCGACCCCGAGCTCGTCGGAGACGTCCTGGACGTCATGCGGCAACTCGCGGCCGACGGCATGACCATGGTCGTCGTCACCCATGAGATCGGCTTCGCCCGCGAGGTCGGCGACACCGCCGTCTTCATGGACGAGGGCGTCGTGGTGGAGGCGGGGGACCCCCGAGGGGTGCTCGTCGACCCGGAGCAGGAACGCACCCGCGCCTTCCTGTCCAAGGTCCTGTGAGCGCCCCCACCCGCCGGCAGGACGGGCTCGACCACTTCCTCGGCCTGGCCCGGGCCCGCCGCCACGACTACCTGCACGATCTGGAGCAGCTCGTCTCCATCGACTCCGGTTCCTACAGCGCCGAGGGCGTGGACAAGGTCGCCGACTGGGTCGAGCGCCGACTCGAAAAGATCGGGTTCGACGTCGAACGCGTCCGCTTCCCGGCGACCGCCGACGGGCGCCGGGCCGGTGACGCCCTCGTCGGACGCAGACGCGGCGGCCTTCCCGAGGCGGCAGGAGGACGCAGGATTCTCCTCGCCGGCCACATGGACACCGTCTTCGAGGACGGCACCGCAGCCGCCCGTCCCTTCCGCGTCGACGGCTCCACGGCGTACGGCCCCGGGGTGAGCGACGACAAGGGCGGTCTGCTCGCGGGCCTCACCGCTCTGGAGATCCTCGGGGAGTGCGGCACGGACGCCTACGCCGAGTTGGTCTTCCTCGCCACCCCCGACGAGGAGATCGGCTCCCCCGCCAGCCGCACCCTGATCGAGAACACCGCCAGGGACATGCACTACGGGCTCGGCCTCGAATGCGCCCGGGAGAACGGCGACCTGGTCATCGCGCGCAAGGGCGTCGCGGACTTCCGCCTCACGGTCACCGGCCGGGCGGCGCACGCAGGCATCGAACCGGAACGCGGAGCCAACGCCGCCCTCGCCGCCGCCCACTTGACCGTCGCGCTCCAGGCCCTCAACGGTCATTGGGACGACGTGACGGTCAACGTCGGCGTCGTCCGGGCCGGCACCCGCGCCAACATCGTCTGCCCCGACGCCGAACTCCGCATCGAGGTCCGCGCCGCCACGACGGCCGACATCCAGCGCGTGACCCGGGCCATCCGGGAAGCCGCAGACCACCCGGGCGTCCCCGGCGTCACCGTCGAGGTCGAGCAGCTCGACCTCTGCCCTCCCATGGAGGACATCCCCGCTTCCCGACGGATGTTCGACCACGCGCGCCGCGCGGCCCGCGCAGCCGGCATCGATCTCGGTGCCGCCGCGACCGGAGGAGTGGGGGACGCCAACCTCATCGCCGGAACGGGAGTTCCGGTCCTGGACGGCCTGGGACCCGTCGGAGGCGCGGACCACACGCCCCAGGAGTGGCTCGACACCACCAGCGTCCCCCAGCGCGTCGCCCTGCTCGCTGACCTGATCGTCTCCCTCGGCGACATCGGCACCACCTGAGCGGCGTCGACACGCGGGCGGAGGGAAGGTCCGCCTCCCTCCGCCCGCGCGCTCGACGACCCAGCCCGACCGACACGGGCTCGTACCGCACGCCGGACACCCGAGCCCGTCGACCCCTCTCCCGCCCCCGGAGGCATCATGCGCGCACCTTCCGCTCCAGCACGCCGCACCGTCCTCGCCTGCGGCCTTGCCGTGGCCCTCCTCACCGCGGCCTCCCCCGCGAGTGCCGACTCCCGACCGGCCCGGAACCAGGCCGGATCCCTCGTGCTGATCGGCGGAGCACTGAAGGAGGGCAACACCCAGGTCTACGGCGAGATCATCAAGCGGGCGGGCGGGCCGCACGCCCGCATCGGCGTCATCACCGCCGCCTCCGTGCCCGAAAGCCAGGACCCCCACGCCGGCGATCCCGACCTGTGCAGCAACTCCGCCTGCAACGGCGCCTACTACGCCGACCTCTTCAAGCGCCACGGCGCCGCGGACGCCCAGTGGATCCCCCTCGACATCGACCACGTGGCCGACGCCGACTCGGACGCCGTCGTCGCGCAGGTCGACTCCATGACCGGCTTCTTCTTCGGGGGAGGCGACCAGTACCGCTACGTCACCACCCTCCTGCGCGGAGACGGACACGAGGACTCCAAGGTCCTCGCCGCCATCCGCGCCAAGCTCGCCCACGGGGCCGTGGTGTCCGGATCCTCCGCGGGCGCCCAGATCGCCTCCGGCCCCGACATGGTCAGCGGCGGCGAGTCCTACGAGGCGCTCCGGGACGGCAGCGCACCCGGCTACTTCGACGACCCGACCCGCCTCGGATACCTCCCCCGGGGCGGGTTCGGCTTCCTCCGCTCCGGGCTCGTCGACACCCACACCGGCGCCTACGGGCGCGAAGGCCGGGCGCTGCGCCTCGCCTCCGACACCGGCCACGACCGCGTCTACGCCCTGGAGGAGAACACCGCCCTGGTCGTCGACCGGCCCGGCAGCGAGCGTGAGCACGTGACGGTCCTCGGCCCGAACGGCGTCGCCGTCCTCGATCTGCGCGACGCCCGCGCACACGACTCCGCGAACGGCTGGTCCCTCCGCCGGGCCCGGTACAGCTACCTCACCGACGGGGACCAGTACGACGCCCGCACCTGGACACCGCGCGTCCACCCGGGCAAGCAGCCCCTGATCCCCGCTGCCACGACCCCCGTGCCGGCCAACACCGACGTCTTCCACTCGGCCGCCGACCCGGACGGCACCCCCTACTCCTTCCGCACCACCGCCCGTGCGCTCGCGTCGACCCGAGCACAGGACAGCGCCACGGCGACGACCTTCGAGACCGGACCGCGGTTCACCGTGACCTTCACCAAGGCCCGGGGGTTCGCAGCCTTCACCGACGACGGAACCGGCGCCCGGACCCTCATCGGGCTGCGGATCGACATCGCGCCGCGGTGATCGGCCGAGCGCCGGGGGACGCCACCCTTCCCCCGGCGCTCCGCCGGCACCGGCACCCGTCCGTCAGCCGCGAGAACCGCTCCGCCGCCGCCCGCCCGTTCCGGGCGAGACGCCGCTGAACCGCCTCGTCGCCCGCCCGTCACCCCCGAGAAAGGCCGCCCCATGTCCGTCCGCTCCCGCACCACGGCCGTCTCCGCCGCCCTGCTGACGCTGCTCGCCTCCGGATGCGGCACCCAGTCCGAGGCCTCGTCCCCCGCCCGGCCCCGGATGGCCGGCCCCGTGACCGTCCTGCCCGACCTCACGATCAAGCCGGACCCCGAGCTCTACGCCATGCTCCCCGCGGACATCCGTGCCGAAGGCGCCGTCCGTGTCGCCACCGACGTTCCTTATCCCCCCTTCGAGATGTACGCCGAGGAGGGGAGCAAGCGGATCACCGGAATCGACCACGACCTCGGTCAGGCCGTAGGGGCTCGCCTCGGTGTCGGGTTCGTCTTCACGGCGCAGAAGTTCGACGGGATCCTGCCCGCGGTACAAGCGGGGAAGTTCGACGCCGTCATGTCGGCCATGACGGACAAGAAGGCCCGACAGAAGTCCGTGGACTTCGTCGACTACCTGAACGCCGGCCCCGGCTGGCTCGTCAGGAAGGGCAACCCCGAGAACATCGCGGTCGTGACGGACGTGTGCGGAAAGCCGGTCGGAGTGCAGACCGGCACCAACCATCAGAAGCTCCTTCAGCAGCGTCAGGAACTCTGCAGGGCGAAGCACCTCCGGCCCATCGAGATCCTCGCCTTCTCGAAGGACTCCGAGGCCCAGCTGGCCCTCCGGAGCGGCAAGGTCGTCGCCGACTACCTGGACGAGGTCACGGCCGCGTACGTCGCCTCCACCGCGGACGGCGGCACGTCGTTCTCCACGGTGACGGGACGTGAGGCGGTGGGAGAGTACAGCGCCTCCCCGATGGGGATCGGGGTGTCCAAGGACCACCCGGGCCTCAAGGAAGCCGTCCGGGCGGCCCTGCAGTCCCTCATGGACGACGGCTCGTACCGCAAGATCCTCACGAAGTACCGGGTCCCCGGAATCGGGATCGCGGAGGCGACCGTCAACGGAGCCCTCGACTGACCCGTGCCGGGGGAACCCTCCGCGCGGACCCCGGCCGTCCGGGGTCCGCGCGGAGGGCCGCTCACAGGAGGCCGGTGCGCCGGGCGATCCCCTCGGCCTCCTTCATCCGCTCGTGGCCGTCGCCGCCGATCCGGTCGAGGACGGCGGCGACGACCGACTCGACGACCGCCAGGGCGGGTGTCAGGCTGTCGTAGGGGGAGTCCGAGGACACCTGGGTGATGAGGACGACGTCCGCGTGGGCGGCGGCGGGCGAGAGCCACGGGTCGGTGAACACGATGACCTTGCCGCCGCGTTCCCTGGCCAGTTCGGCGATGAGCGTCTTGTCGGCCTCGTAACGCCGGTAGTCGAAGAGCACGGTGACGTCGCGTCGGGCGAGCTGCGTGAGGAAGGACGTCCGCTCCACGTCCTTGTGCGGCAGGAGGCTCACCTGGTCGCGGAACTGCATCAGATGCAGGCCCAGGTACTCGGCCAGAAGGTGCGTGAACCTTCCTCCCGCCAGGTGCACCCGGCGCTTGGGGTCGCCGAGAAGGCCCACCGCCTCCTCGAACTCGTGCTGGGCCACCTCCTCGAAGGTCTGGGAGACCGCCTGCTGCACGAGGGCCGAGCGCTCGCCGAGAGGGGTGGCCGCGGACCTCGGCGGGGCCGTCGTCTCCCGCTCCGACGTCTCCGTGGCCGTGTAGAGGGTGATCGGCGAGGCGTTGCGGGCGTCGAGCTCCGAGCGGAGGGCCGCCTGCAGATCGGGAAAGCCCTTGAAGCCCAGCCGCGACGCGCACCGCAGCACCGTGGGCGCCGAAACGCCGGCCCGATCCGCGATCGTGGCGACCGTCTCGAAGACCGCGGCGGGGTAGCCCGCCAGCAGGACCCGCGCGACCTTGCGTTCGGCAGGACTCAGCTCTCCGAGCCGACTGCGGATCTCGTCGGCCAGCGTGGGGCTCATGGATTTCCCTTCTGCGGCGGGAGATCTCCGAAGGCCGCGCACAGTCCTCGGGGGCGTGCCATCCGGCCTCCCGTGTTTCAGATCATGGAGTTTCAGGGCGTAAATGTATCGCCTATTACGAGATCTGGACAGTCTCACGGTCCGACGACCGGGCGCGCCTGCGGTGCGGGCGCCTTCCGGAGCGTTCGTGCGGACGGCCCCCGGACGCCGCACGGCCGGATGTCGCGCCACCGGGGGAGCCCCGTCCTTCGCGTCGCTTATCGACGCACGATCGATGCGTCTCGCGGTGACGGCGGTGGTGGGAGACGGTGGAGACCCGGCGGCCTCGGACCGCCGCACACACCCAGGGAGCGATCATGAGCGTGCCGTTCGTACCTCCTGAGGAGACCCCGCCCGTGGAGGGCAGCACCTCGTCGGCCCACCCCGAACGCGCCGACGGCGGCATCTGGGACCACCCGATGGTCTGGGTCTCCCTCGTCCTCTTCGGTGCCGTCCTCGGCGGACTCTTCTTCCTGTTCCGGATCTTCGGCTTCTGACGAGGACCTTCTGCGAGGGCGACGGCGCCGGCGACGGGGAGCTCCTCACGGACGGGCGCCGGTCGCCGGGGCCATGGCCCGCGCCAACTTCCGGGCCATCCAGTCCGGCCCCCGGCGCCGGACCTCGTCCGTCCAGCGCGGCAGACCGGCCGGCACCTCCGCCAGCAGGCGCCGCAGAGCCCCTCCGGCCGCGTGCGGGGTCAGCCGGGACGGGTCGAGGCAGAGGGCGAGCCGAGCCCTCTCCGCGTCGTGCGCGATGGAGAACTGGTCGCTGGAGAAGGGCAGGACCAGCGCCGGAGTTCCCGAGACCACGCACTCCGTGAAGGAGTTGTTCCCGCCGTGGTGCACCATCGCGTCGGCCCTCCCCAGCAGCCACCGCTGCGGCACGACGTCCGCGATGTGCACGTCCGGCCCCGCCAACGGGGCGAGGGCCGCCGCGCGGTCGCCCGCGGCGACCACCACCGCGGCGTCGGGGACGCGGGACCGGATTCCGCGCACGAGTACGGCCAGCACGTCGTCGCGGGCGGACAGGAAGGTGCCGAGGGCCACGAGCACCAGCCGGCGACGGGCCGTTCCGAGCCGACGCACCACCTCCTCCCACGCCTCACCGGGGCTCGGCTCCCCGGCGGGCGAGCAGTGCCCTCCGTAGAAGAACTCCGCCGTGCCCCCGGGGCGTTCCGGAAGCCACGGGAAGGACGGGTAGTTGAACGCCACCGCGTGGGGCGAAGCGAGCGCGAAGGCACGTCCGGGAGCCGGGGCGGCGGGGGCGTGAGCACGCGCGACCCGGGCGAACCGTTCGGTGAACGCCTCCTCGGCGGCCTCCGCCGCGCGCCGCAGTTCGGCGAGGTGTCCCCCGTCGGGGCGGACCGCCCGGGGCCACGCGTGGGGGACGCCGAAGAGGGCCTCCGGCGCGTGCGGCACGTAGGTCGGGTGCCCGGGGCAGAAGGTGGCGTACGGAAGGCCGAGGCAGTGCAGCGCCAGTGTCACCGGGTAGCTCAGCTGGTCGACCACGTACCAGTCGGGTGACAGACGGGCGTGCAGCTCCCGCAGCCCCGCCAGAACGACCGACGGGTCCGCCAACAGGTCCTCGCCGCGGTGTCGTGCCTGGGTGAGCAGCGCCGCGACGGCCCCGTCCCGGGTGGAGGCGAGGAACTCCTCCAGCCGCTCCGCCTCGCGGGCCCCCTGCCGGGTGTTCCGGGCGACGCCGGTGTTCGCGTTCCGCGTGACGGTCAGCGGGACGAACCGCACCCCCGCCGCCTCCGCGAGCGGGGCGAAGGGCGGCGCGCTCGCCACGTACGCGTCGCAGCCCGCCCGGGAGAGCGCTCCCGCCAGCACGGACAGGGGCTGGGCGTGCGAGAGGAACGGAGGACTGACGACCACGACGCGTGGCCGGCGGGTTCCGGTGGCACCGGGACGCGAGTGCTTCATGCCGGTGCCTTCCCCCGCCCGCCGTCCGGCGGATGCGCACGCGCATGCCGCGGGAGGGCGGGAGCGGCCGTCCCGGGGCCGGTGCCCCTGCCGAGAGGCCCGTGCATCCACGTCCCGGACCGTCGGCGAACCACTCCGTGCCGACCCGTCGTCGAGGAGTTCCGATGAAACGCCCCGATCCCGCCGTGCCCGTCGACCGCACCCCCCGGGGCCGCCCGACCGGGACGTCCGATCCGTTCGTGGCGGCCAGGGCCGCCCACTGGAGGCGAACGCCCCGTCCTTCCCCGGGGTGGCGCGCCGCCTCGCCGAACCTGTTCGCCGAACTCGTCCGGGCCGAGTACCACCCCGACGACGCACCCGCCGGCACCCCCGCCGCCGCGACCTCCGGGGACCTCGCCCTGGCAGGACTGCGACACCGCATACGGGCGGGCGGCGCACCGCCTCCCGAGACGTGCGTACGGCTCCTCGCCGCCGGCGACCACACCCGCGCGGCCGTCTTCGACGCCTGGCCGGACACCGTCCGACGCCACGGGACGGCGCGTGCCGCGGCCGCCGTACGGCGTGGCCTCCACGCCGCCCGGCGCCCGCACCTCGTCGCGATCCTGCTCGACCTCGCCGCGGCGGAGTCCCTCGTCCCCCTCGCGCGGCCCGAACTGCTCCGGCTGGCGCACGCGCGCGAACGGGCCGTACGCCACGCGGCCTGGCGTCTCCTCGCCACGTACGACGGCCCGCTCCTCCTGCCCGGTGCCGACGCCCGCACCACACCCGGGTCCCGCCCCGCGGACGCCTACGAGCGTCTGCTCCGCGAGGCCCTGCGGGCCCCGGCTTCCCCGGCCGCCCCCGAGAACACGGGGCTCCGCCCCGGGACGCTCGTCGCCCAGTCCATGCTCATGGGGCACCTGGACCGGCCGGGCGAGGGGCTCAGCGGTGGCCTCGGCGTCCTGCTGGGCTCCCTCGGCGACGCCCTCGCGGAGACCGACCGCGTCGCGGGCGTCCTCACCGTCGTGACGGCCTCCGTCCCGGAACTCGAGGCCGATCCGGTCCTCCTGCACCGTCGCGACCGTCGGCACTGGGTGCTCAGGCTCCCCGTCGACAGCCCCCGGCAGGTCCGGCCCGAGGAGCTGGGGCGGCACCGCGAGGCGTTGGCCTGGTGGGCGACCCGACTGCTCGGCTCGCTGGGCCGACCCGTCGACGTGCTCCACGTCCGCTACGCCGACGACGGCTCGCTCGCCCTCGCCGAAGCGGCCCGCCGCTCGGGCGCGGCCCTGGTCTTCACCGCCACGCCGGACCCGCACCGCCAGATGACGGAGCGGCACGACGCGCCCGGCGCGGATCCGGACGCGCTCCGGCAGGACCTGCACCGGGTGTTCGTCGCGGACCGGCTGGTCGACCGGGCCGACCGTGTCGTCGGCATCGCGGGGCCCGGCGGAGGGGCGGACGAACTGCTCCTCCACTTCCCGCAGTTGGCCGGCCGTGCCGACGGACCCGTTCCCGACGCGCCGCCCGAGGGCATCCCGCCGTACCGGCCTCCGGCGGACGCCGTCCGACGGAGCGAGTCCCTGCTCGCGGCCGTCGACGCCCGCATCGACGCCACGGCCGGAGCGGTCCGGTCACGCACGCCCACGGTGCTGCTCACCGTCGGTCGGCTGCACCCCGTCAAACAGCAGGACGTCCTCGTGCGCGCCTGGATCGCATCGGGGGCTTTCCGGGAGTCGGTCCTCGTGTGCGTCGGCGGCAGCCCGTCGGACGACGATCCCGTCGAACGCGCGATGCGCGCACGCGTCGACCGGGCCGTCGCCGCCGCTCCCGGGGCGGCGGAGCGCCTGATCCTCCTGCCCGCTCTCGCCAACGCCGACGTGCGCGCGCTGGAACGTCGACTCGCCGCCCCCTCGCGCGGGTTCCGCGCGCGGTACGTGTGTCCGAGCGCGAAGGAGGAGTTCGGGCTCGCGGTGCTCGAAGCCATGGAGGCCGGACTCCTCGTCGCCGGTCCCGTGCGCGGCGGCGTCCCGCACTACCTCGTCGACGGCCTCAACGGCCTGCTGATCGACACCTCCTGCGCCCGGACGCTCGGCGAGGGCCTGCGCAGGCTGCTCCGGGTCGACGACGGGGCGGCGGCCGCGATGGCGCGCAGCGCCCGGGGCCTCGTCCGTTCCACCTACTCCTCGAACGCCATGGCGCAGGCCCTGGCCGGCCACTACGCGGCCGTGGCGCCCCGCACCCGTGGAAGGGGAGGAGACCCCCGGGACGGCGCCGCGCCGGATGTGACGGATCCCCTGCCGAACGCGGACGCACCGGCCGGTCGGCGGATCCGGATCAGGAGCCGTGGCGCCGGAGGCGGTGCGCCGTGGCAGACCTCCGGACGGGCCCGAAAAGCCTTCGCCGGACGAGGCACGTCGCCGCTTCCCCGAGTGAAGGACCCGTCCGTCGGGTGGCCGGCCCCGAACGAGGAGACGTGAACGCTTTCGGTCCGACGGGTGCGAGGCCTCGACGATCCGGGTCCCTCCCCCATCCTGATGAGGACACCGCACACGGTGTCCTCATCAGCCCGGCACGGCACTAGGCGAAAGCGGCGCCCCACGTGGCCGGTCCGACGACGCCGTCCACGCTCAGACCCCTGCTCGACTGGAAACTGCGGCACGCCGCGTCGGAGCCCGGTCCGTACTGGCCGTCCACGGTGAGGGAGTAGCCGTGCGCGCTGTTCATCCGGTACTGCCAGGTCGCCACGCTCGCGTGCACGGTGGCCGGGGGCTGACGGAAACCGACCCCGGGATGGGGCAGGGGGCCGCCGCCGGGGTTGACCTCGCCGCTGAGGACCCGGGCGTACAGCTTTCCCGGGCAGTCGGTCGCGTGGTGGTCACGATGGCCGGTGATGGCCTGCGCGGCACCGCCCGACACCCTCAGGCGGTTGATCCCGTACCGGATCGCGTCGATCAGCCCGGCCGTGATGACGTCGTAGTCGCTGCCGGTGCCCCCTGTGAGCGCGCAGACCGCGTACCAGTCGTCGTTGCCCTGCGTGGTGCCCTGGGCGGCGGTACGAACGTTCTCGCCACGCCCCTGGAAGAGGTAGCCGTGGACGCAGGCGAGATGGCTGTAGGCGATGTCCGCCCAGCCGTTGGAGTCCATGTGGAAGTTCTGGATGCCCCTCACCTGCGCGGCACAGTCGGCGTGGTCGGCCTCGGCCACCTTCACCGCGTCGACGTGGTGGACGACCACGCCGCCCTGTTCCGGGGTGATGCTGCCGCTGACGCCCGTGGACGTTCGAGCGCCCCATTGGGCACGGGTGACGAAGACGGCCATCAGCGACGCCCCCCACGGCCCACGGCACAGCCGACGGCGGCGTTCAACGGTTCCGCGTGCGCGTTCCGTGCGGCGTCGGAGCCGTAGACCGCCCCGGGATCACGGGGGTTCGTCACGATCGGGTGTTCGCCGCTCCCCGGCGGAAGAGGGGTGGAGGCGTGCGCGGTTCCGGAGCGGACGACGGGCAGCACGAGTGTGCTGCCGGCTGCCGCCAGCAGCACGACGCGGCGGGAGATCTCTCGGGTCAACGGTCCTCCAGGTGAAACGAGTCGGTCGCGGTTCTTCGGGCACAAGAGCGGCGCAGTGGTGCACTCTGTGTCGAAGAGTGCATTTTGCGCGCGGTCGGGCTTCTCGTGCACGCACTCCACGCGCATGTCGGCTCCGGAGCCCGGTGACCCGTCACGGGGTCACCGGGCGGAGGGAACGGCGGTCAGCAGCCGCCGCAGTTGTAGAAGGTCACGTCCCAGTGGTTGCCCTCGTCGGCGTAGACGTTGCCCGCGCCGGACTTCCACTGCGGGGCTCC